>CP128857.1:3381140-3688517 GCA_030388725.1 Prodigiosinella aquatilis | reverse complement strand
CTTTGGCCATTGCCGCGGCTGTACTTTCGCAGTATTCGATTTTCCAGTGTGGGAAGCGATTAATAAAATTGCTGCATTGTTGAAAGGGTTGCGGATGGCTGTAAACCGTTTCTATTTGATCAAGGTGGGTATCAACGGCGACTAGGACACAGTGATCAATCGGATTGGTTAGTTCACCAACAATAGATAATCCTGTGTGTTGCAGTAGGTCATAGACATCATTGATAGAACCTGAACTGGTATTTTCAATCGGTAATACAGCGTAATCAGCCTGACCGATTTCCACTATGTTGATAATGTCGTGAAACTTTTGGCATCCGCACTCAATAATATTGTCGAAGTGGCGGGCTGCATACTGTCGGGCTGCCAAATGCGAATAAGAACCTTTCGGACCTAAAAAAGCAATACGTGCTGAATGTGACGTGGTTCGATTCAAATGTTGTTGCAGTAAGGCTTGCTGAGTCAGAACAGAGTCTTCGATAATAAGCTGGAACAGCCGAGTAATATAGTGGCCATCAAGATGATGTTTTTTCCCTTCGTCAATCAAGGCTGAAAGCAAGTCGCGTTCACGTTCCTTATCGCGGATGGGACGGTGAGTATGTTGTTTAGTTTTTGCTACCTCCAGTGCCAGCTCCCGTCTTTGAGCTAACAATTCAAGCAGTTGCATATCTAGGGCGCTGATGCGATCGCGCAGTATCAGTAACGGATTGTCGGTCATAGAGCGTTTACCTGTTTGCTGTCCATATAAAAAAGCCCCCTAAGTTCAGGAGGCTTTTTTGTTCGTCTTCGTATTTTCACTCACACGACAATTGCCCCCAGGCGGGTAGAATGAAAAAAAAAATACGAAGAAGAACAACTTTTGATTCATGATTAAAATCCTTGCTGTGAGGTTAGTAAGGTAACTGCTGCCTTTTCATCCTGTCAATAAAAAACGCGCCTGACGGCGCGTTAGTGGAAATAAAGTATATAACCTGCTTTTATTCCTCCGGAGAAACCTGCAGATTGACATCTTTTATACAAGACTCGGCACGACGCGCTTCGCTTTTATGCTGTACTTTATTCAGCTGGCGTTCGAGTTTGGCAATGAGCTCATTGATGGCAGTATACATATCTTCGTGTTTGGCACTGGCGACCAGGGGACCATTGGGGGTATTGATCGTGGCATCGGCAACAAAGCCTTGTGGCTCTTTGGATAGGATAATATGTGGGTTAATTAACTGTGTTTGCCATTTATCCAGTTTCGTGAGACGGTCTTCGACATGTTGACGTATTGCGGGGGTAATATCCATTTGCTTACTGGTAATATTGATAGTCATAAAAACTTACCTCTCTGCCTTGTCCGTCTTGGATAGTTTCAGCATACCTCTAGATGGAACAAAATGGGTGATTCCGATCACTTTTTTTTTGTCACTTTTCGTCAATAAACCTTGATTTGTGAACTGTCTTTGGGAATAACCATACTGGTCTTGTGGGTGTGTAAAGGCTATGGCATTATCGGTAAGATTTATTGTTGACGCCGGGTGTTTGATCTCCCGGCGTTTTATTTTCAAACAAGAAATACGGTATAAATAAAAAACGGCAGCCTAAGCTGCCGTGGTGATAAGCGTTGTAATTGTTAAACAGGGTTGACGGCAATAATTTTTGCTACTTTGTCTGCCTCTGCAGTTAACTGCAATTCACGGTAAGCATTTTCCATTAATGGCAGTGCTTTTCTTGTCGCCTGCGTATCCGGATAATCTTTCATCATTTGCTCAACACGGTTAACAACCGCTACATAAGCGCCGCGTTTCGTGTAATATTGCGCGACTGAAAGTTGATATTTGGCCAGGCGCTCTTTCAGGAATTCCAGACGTTTGCTGGCATCAGTAGCGTAGAGACTTCTCGGGTAACCTTGCACTAGCTGGCGAAAGGCTTGGAAAGCTGCACGGGCGTACTGAGGATCGCGGTCTGAACGATCAACACCAAAGAATCCTTGTAATGTACTATCATCTAACGCCATGTTGGTCAGGCCACGCATATAGAGCACATAGTCTATGTTAGGATGCGTGGGGTTCAGGCGGATAAAACGATCAATGGATGCCTGAGCTAACGGTAGCTCGGCAGATTTATAGTAGGCATATATCAGATCCAGCTGAACCTGTTGTGAATAAGGACCAAATGGATAACGGTTATCCAACGCTTCCAACTGCGTAATGGCGGCCTTAAAGTTGCCATCCTGCAGTTTTTCCTGAGCAGTGGCATAAATTTCTGAAGGTGGGCGATCAGGAACTGCATCTTTGGAGTTGCTGGAGCAACCAACCAGCGCCAGGCTCAACGTGGCTGCAGCCACCAGGTATTTCATACGCGTCATGACGTTTTGATTATCCTCAGTGTTTTTTCGGGAAACTGTCCGTTAAGCTCCCGATTAAGACCAGCTACAATAGTACATTATTTTAAACGGCGTCGCCGTTAAAACCCAACGTTAATAAAGAAGCTGCATACTATGGCACAACAAGTACAACTCACGGCAATAGTGGCCGAATCTCAACTCGGACAACGTTTAGATCAGGCTTTAGCCGAATTGTTCCCTGATTATTCCCGTTCACGCATAAAAGAGTGGATTTTGGAACAGCGGGTACAGATTAACGGCAATATTATGAATAAGCCAAAAGAGAAGGTGCTTGGTGGCGAATTAGTGGCCATTGATGCATTGATCGAAGAGGATGCGCGTTGGGAAGCACAAGCAATTGCACTGGATATTGTTTATGAAGACCAGGATATTCTGGTGATCAATAAACCCCGAGATCTGGTTGTACATCCTGGCGCGGGAAATCCTGACGGTACGGTATTAAATGCATTGCTCCATCATTATCCAGAAATTGTGGATGTTCCTCGTGCTGGGATTGTTCATCGACTGGATAAAGATACCACTGGATTGATGGTTGTGGCGAAGACCGTACCGGCCCAAACCCGGCTGGTGGAGTCGTTGCAGGCCCGTGAAATTACCCGTGAATATGAAGCGGTGGCGGTTGGTACGATGACGGCGGGAGGGTCGGTTGATGAGCCGATAGCCCGTCATGCTACAAAACGTACTCACATGGCTGTTCATCCGATGGGAAAACCTGCTGTTACGCATTACCGGATTATGGAACATTTCCGCGCTCATACCCGTTTGCGGTTACGTTTGGAAACCGGCCGTACTCATCAGATTCGCGTACATATGGCACATATAAATCATCCTTTGGTGGGTGATCCTTTATATGGTGGGCGTCCACGTTCTCCGAAAGGAGCGTCAGACGAATTTATCGCGGTTCTGCGTGGTTTTGATCGCCAGGCTCTACATGCCACGATGTTGCGTTTGTATCACCCTATCAGTGGAATTCAGATGGAGTGGCATGCTCCCCTGCCACAGGATATGGTGAAATTGATAGACGCATTAAAAGCTGACACAGAAGCGTTTAAAGAACAACTGGGCTGGTGACTACATGCTTATACAACCCAATTGGCCAGCACCACATAATATTCGTGCTTACAGCACTACCCGCATTGGGGGCGTCAGTATGCCGCCCTATGATTCCTTTAATTTAGGAAATCATGTCGGTGATGATGCACTACACGTGTATGAAAATCGAAATAAGCTGGTGGAAGTTGCATCTTTACCATCAATGCCATACTGGTTGGAACAGGTTCATGGTACACAGGTTGTGGAATTAGATAATGACACGCCGGTTTCACTGAAAGGGGATGCTGTATATACCAGGTGCAAAGAGCGAGTCTGTGCGGTGATGACGGCCGACTGTTTGCCTGTGTTGTTTTGTACTGAAGCTGGTGATGAAGTCGCCGCCGCTCATGCTGGTTGGCGAGGATTGCAGGCTGGGGTGCTGGAGCAATCGTTATTGCGATTCCGCTCCTCTCCATCGAATATCATGGCATGGTTAGGCCCGGCTATTGGTCCGCAACAGTTTGAGGTGGGGGCTGAAGTAAAAGCTGCTTTTACCCAGGATGATCCCCAATCGGCAATGGCTTTTGTCTCTCAAGGTGAAAAATTTCTGGCGGATATTTACCAACTTGCACGTTTACGTTTGCAAGCTGCGGGTGTGACGAAAATTTTTGGCGGAGAGGCTTGTACCGTCAGTGAACCGCAAAAATTTTTCTCATATCGACGCGATGGTGTAACCGGTCGTATGGCAACTTTAGTCTGGGTGATATAACCTATTGAATTAAGGCGGTCCGGGACAGTTAACGTTTTTCCTCCTATTATTACTGGCAAAGTCATCTTGAAATTTTGAAAGATGGCCTTATTTAATCTCCGGTAGCAATTTTGACCAGTATGTATGGGAGGAGTTATGCGTCTGGATCGTCTTACCAATAAATTCCAGCTTGCTCTCGCCGATGCTCAATCTCTCGCACTTGGGCGGGATCATCAATTTATTGAACCACTTCATCTGATGAGTGCTCTCCTGAACCAGGAAGGTGGCACGGTTAGCCCTTTGTTAACGGCGGCGGGCGCAAATGTTGTCAATCTTAAAAATGCCATTGAACAGGCATTAGGTCGCTTACCACAGGTAGAAGGAACTGGTGGCGATGTTCAGCCATCCAATGAACTGGTAAAAACTTTAAATATTTGCGACAAGCTGGCCCAAAAACGTGGCGATACATTTATTTCTTCAGAACTGTTTGTCTTGGCTGTTTTAGAGTCCCGAAGCACATTCAGTGATGTGCTAAAGAACGCTGGCGCTACCGAGGAAAACGTGACTAAAGCGATCGAACAGATTCGGGGAGGAGAACAGGTGAATGAGCAGGGAGCAGAAGATCAGCGGCAGGCTTTGAAAAAATACACTATTGATTTAACCGAGCGTGCCGAGCAAGGCAAGTTGGACCCAGTTATTGGCCGGGATGAAGAAATTCGCCGTACTATCCAGGTATTACAGCGTAGAACAAAAAACAACCCGGTACTCATTGGTGAGCCTGGCGTAGGTAAAACCGCAATTGTTGAAGGGCTTGCGCAGCGTATTGTCAATGGGGAAATTCCTGAAGGATTAAAGAATAAACGCGTTTTATCGTTAGATATGGGCGCGCTGATTGCAGGAGCCAAATACCGTGGTGAGTTTGAAGAGCGCCTGAAAGGTGTACTAACCGACCTCTCGAAGCAGGAAGGCAATGTCATCTTGTTCATTGATGAACTACATACTATGGTCGGTGCTGGCAAGGCGGATGGTGCGATGGATGCAGGTAATATGCTGAAACCTGCGCTTGCTCGCGGTGAATTGCATTGTGTCGGCGCAACCACGCTGGATGAATACCGTCAGTATATCGAAAAGGATGCCGCGCTTGAGAGACGTTTCCAAAAGGTGTTTGTCTCTGAGCCAAGCGTGGAAGATACCATCGCGATTCTACGTGGTCTGAAAGAACGTTATGAGTTACATCACCATGTACAGATTACCGATCCAGCGATAGTCGCTGCTGCTATGTTATCTCATCGTTATATTGCCGATCGTAAATTGCCAGATAAGGCTATCGATCTGATCGATGAAGCGGCATCAAGCATTCGTATGCAAATCGACTCTAAACCAGAACCGCTGGATAGATTGGATCGCCGTATTATCCAGTTGAAGCTGGAGCAGCAGGCGTTGAAGAAAGAGTCTGACGAAGCCAGCCTGAAACGCCTGGAGCTGTTAAGTACTGAACTGGAGCAAAAAGAGCGTGAATACTCGAAGTTAGAGGAAGAGTGGAAGGCGGAAAAAGCTTCTCTGACGGGGACTCAGAATATTAAAGCGGCGTTGGAACAAGCGAAAATCACCTTGGAGCAAGCTCGTCGTCAGGGTGATCTGGGACGTATGTCAGAATTGCAATATGGCAAGATCCCCGAATTGGAAAAACAGCTTGCCGCAGCGACACTGGTAGAAGGCAAGACAATGCATCTACTGCGTAACCGGGTTACAGATGTGGAAATCGCCGAAGTACTGGCGCGGTCGACCGGTATTCCTGTCTCCAGAATGCTGGAGGGCGAACGTGAGAAACTGTTACGTATGGAGCATGAGTTACACCAGCGTGTGATTGGTCAGGATGAAGCGGTTGAGGCAGTCGCCAACTCTATTCGGCGCAGCCGTGCCGGGCTCTCTGATCCAAATCGTCCCATTGGTTCATTTCTATTCCTGGGACCAACTGGTGTCGGTAAGACTGAACTTTGCAAGTCACTGGCTTCATTTCTGTTTGACAGTGACGATGCCATGGTTCGTATTGATATGTCTGAATTTATGGAGAAACATTCTGTATCGCGTCTGGTTGGTGCCCCTCCGGGATATGTTGGGTATGAAGAGGGGGGTTATCTGACGGAAGCCGTGCGCCGTCGTCCTTACTCGGTGATTTTGCTGGATGAGGTGGAAAAAGCACATCCGGATGTATTCAATATTTTGTTGCAGGTATTGGATGATGGGCGTCTTACTGATGGTCAGGGGCGGACAGTCGATTTTCGTAATACGGTTGTTATCATGACGTCTAATCTGGGGTCAGATTTAATTCAGGAACGCTTCGGCGACATGAATTACACCCAGATGCGTGATATGGTGCTAGAGGTTGTTAGTCATCACTTCCGTCCTGAATTTATCAACCGAATTGATGAAGTTGTGGTATTCCATCCCTTGGGACGCGCACATATTGCTTCTATTGCCCAGATTCAACTTCAACGTTTGTACCAGCGTTTGGAAGAGCGAGGTTACAGCGTGACGATTACCGAACCTGCGTTGGCGCTACTTGGAGAGTTGGGGTTTGATCCGGTTTATGGGGCCCGACCGCTTAAACGAGCTATCCAACAGTTAATTGAGAACCAACTGGCCCAGCAGATTCTGTCCGGCAAGTTAATTCCCGGTAAACTCGTGACGTTAGATGTTGAGGGAGATACGATCGTCGCACATCAATAGTTATATTGACATCTGTTACAAACAAAAGACCTGAATTTAGTTATTCAGGTCTTTTGTTTGTAAAAGTAGCGATTAATGCTCAATAAAGTTCCATGCAAAAGCGCATTGATTCAAAAGTGAGCAAACGAATTTTTTTTTTGCAATTACCCCTTGTCAGGCCAGGAGAAGTGCCTATAATGCGCCTCCACTGACCCGGTGCTGGTGAACAACACAACGCCGAGTCAGGCGGGGAAAAACGAATTATTCGTTGACTCTGCAAGAGGATAGCGTAGTATACGCGACCTCACGTCAGCGGCAGTGCCGCGACGAACGCTCTTTAACAATATAATCAGACAATCTGTGTGGGCACTCACAGGACCCTATCGTAATCAATACGAAAAGACTTGAAGAGTGACTGACAGTAAATTCATTACGAATAAACAGTTATAAATTCTTTGAGCATCGCTTCTTCGGAAGCACATCAAACAAATCTTAAATTGAAGAGTTTGATCATGGCTCAGATTGAACGCTGGCGGCAGGCCTAACACATGCAAGTCGAGCGGCAGCGGGGGGGGAAGCTTGCTTCCCCGCCGGCGAGCGGCGGACGGGTGAGTAATGTCTGGGGATCTGCCTGATGGAGGGGGATAACTACTGGAAACGGTAGCTAATACCGCATGACGTCGCAAGACCAAAGTGGGGGACCTTCGGGCCTCACGCCATTGGATGAACCCAGATGGGATTAGCTGGTAGGTGAGGTAATGGCTCACCTAGGCGACGATCTCTAGCTGGTCTGAGAGGATGACCAGCCACACTGGAACTGAGACACGGTCCAGACTCCTACGGGAGGCAGCAGTGGGGAATATTGCACAATGGGGGAAACCCTGATGCAGCCATGCCGCGTGTATGAAGAAGGCCTTCGGGTTGTAAAGTACTTTCAGCGGGGAGGAAGGGGAGCACTCTAACAGAGTGTTTCATTGACGTTACCCGCAGAAGAAGCACCGGCTAACTCCGTGCCAGCAGCCGCGGTAATACGGAGGGTGCAAGCGTTAATCGGAATGACTGGGCGTAAAGCGCACGCAGGCGGTCTGTTAAGTTGGATGTGAAATCCCCGGGCTTAACCTGGGAACTGCATTCAAAACTGACAGACTAGAGTCTCGTAGAGGGGGGGTAGAATTCCAGGTGTAGCGGTGAAATGCGTAGAGATCTGGAGGAATACCGGTGGCGAAGGCGGCCCCCTGGACGAAGACTGACGCTCAGGTGCGAAAGCGTGGGGAGCAAACAGGATTAGATACCCTGGTAGTCCACGCTGTAAACGATGTCGACTTGAAGGTTGTGGCCTTGAGCCGTGGCTTTCGGAGCTAACGCGTTAAGTCGACCGCCTGGGGAGTACGGCCGCAA
The DNA here is from genome assembly GCA_030388725.1 of Prodigiosinella aquatilis. Taxonomy (NCBI): domain Bacteria; kingdom Pseudomonadati; phylum Pseudomonadota; class Gammaproteobacteria; order Enterobacterales; family Pectobacteriaceae; genus Prodigiosinella; species Prodigiosinella aquatilis. Next base: position 3,680,241 of record CP128857.1, on the reverse strand, counting down.
GGTTAAAACTCAAATGAATTGACGGGGGCCCGCACAAGCGGTGGAGCATGTGGTTTAATTCGATGCAACGCGAAGAACCTTACCTACTCTTGACATCCTCAGAAGAGACTGGAGACAGACTTGTGCCTTCGGGAACTGAGAGACAGGTGCTGCATGGCTGTCGTCAGCTCGTGTTGTGAAATGTTGGGTTAAGTCCCGCAACGAGCGCAACCCTTATCCTTTGTTGCCAGCGCGTAATGGCGGGAACTCAAGGGAGACTGCCGGTGATAAACCGGAGGAAGGTGGGGATGACGTCAAGTCATCATGGCCCTTACGAGTAGGGCTACACACGTGCTACAATGGCGCATACAAAGAGAAGCGAACTCGCGAGGGCAAGCGGACCTCATAAAGTGCGTCGTAGTCCGGATTGGAGTCTGCAACTCGACTCCATGAAGTCGGAATCGCTAGTAATCGTAGATCAGAATGCTACGGTGAATACGTTCCCGGGCCTTGTACACACCGCCCGTCACACCATGGGAGTGGGTTGCAAAAGAAGTAGGTAGCTTAACCTTCGGGAGGGCGCTTACCACTTTGTGATTCATGACTGGGGTGAAGTCGTAACAAGGTAACCGTAGGGGAACCTGCGGTTGGATCACCTCCTTACCAAAGATAGTGGTAATGTGAAGTGCTCACACAGATTGTCTGATGAAAACAGAGCGCGCGTCTGCGAAGCCGACATGATGTGTCCCCTTCGTCTAGAGGCCTAGGACACCGCCCTTTCACGGCGGTAACAGGGGTTCGAATCCCCTAGGGGACGCCAAAAATGACAGTGGGTGAAAGGCACGGTCAACGATAACCTAAAGCTGATTAGCGATAGTCAGGTTTATGTTATTTGCTCTTTAACAATCTGGAACAAGCTGAAAATTGAAACGATACAGCGAAACCTGGCCTTGATGGCGGGAGTTGGCTGTATCAGAGTCTCTCAAATAATTGCAGCGCGAGGTGGTCTTGCTCTTCATGAAAAAGACACCTTCGGGTTGTGAGGTTAAGCGACTAAGCGTACACGGTGGATGCCTAGGCAGTCAGAGGCGATGAAGGGCGTGCTAATCTGCGAAAAGCGTCGGCAAGGTGATATGAACCGTCATAGCCGACGATACCCGAATGGGGAAACCCAGTGTGTTTCGACACACTATCATGACATGAATACATAGTGGCATGAGGCGAACCGGGGGAACTGAAACATCTCAGTACCCCGAGGAAAAGAAATCAACCGAGATTCCCCCAGTAGCGGCGAGCGAACGGGGAAGAGCCCAGAACCAGAATCAGTTTGTGCATCAGTGGAAGCGTCTGGAAAGTCGCACGGTACAGGGTGACAGTCCCGTACACGAAAATGCACGTGCTGTGAGTTCGACGAGTAGGGCGGGACACGAGATATCCTGTCTGAAGATGGGGGGACCATCCTCCAAGGCTAAATACTCCTGACTGACCGATAGTGAACCAGTACCGTGAGGGAAAGGCGAAAAGAACCCCGGCGAGGGGAGTGAAACAGAACCTGAAACCGTGTACGTACAAGCAGTGGGAGCCCCACCACCAAAGCATTCTCTGGTGATGAAGGCACCGCAACAGCAGCATCGCGGTGGCGGCGCGTCTTTTGCGACGCCCAACACACAAAACAAGCGGTGAGTGCTTTGGGGTGGGGTGACTGCGTACCTTTTGTATAATGGGTCAGCGACTTATATTTTGTAGCAAGGTTAACCGAATAGGGGAGCCGCAGGGAAACCGAGTCTTAACTGGGCGTCAAGTTGCAAGGTATAGACCCGAAACCCGGTGATCTAGCCATGGGCAGGTTGAAGGTTGGGTAACACTAACTGGAGGACCGAACCGACTAATGTTGAAAAATTAGCGGATGACCTGTGGCTGGGGGTGAAAGGCCAATCAAACCGGGAGATAGCTGGTTCTCCCCGAAAGCTATTTAGGTAGCGCCTCGTGAAGTCATCTTCGGGGGTAGAGCACTGTTTCGACTAGGGGGCCATCCCGGCTTACCAACTCGATGCAAACTGCGAATACCGAAGAATGTTATCACGGGAGACACACGGCGGGTGCTAACGTCCGTCGTGAAGAGGGAAACAACCCAGACCGCCAGCTAAGGTCCCAAAGTCATGGTTAAGTGGGAAACGATGTGGGAAGGCCCAGACAGCCAGGATGTTGGCTTAGAAGCAGCCATCATTTAAAGAAAGCGTAATAGCTCACTGGTCGAGTCGGCCTGCGCGGAAGATGTAACGGGGCTAAACCATGCACCGAAGCTGCGGCAGCGACGCTTAGGCGTTGTTGGGTAGGGGAGCGTTCTGTAAGCCGTTGAAGGTGGTCTGTGAGGATTGCTGGAGGTATCAGAAGTGCGAATGCTGACATAAGTAACGATAATGCGGGTGAAAAACCCGCACGCCGGAAGACCAAGGGTTCCTGTCCAACGTTAATCGGGGCAGGGTGAGTCGACCCCTAAGGCGAGGCCGAAAGGCGTAGTCGATGGGAAACAGGTTAATATTCCTGTACTGGGTGTTACTGCGAAGGGGGGACGGAGAAGGCTATGTTGGCCGGGCGACGGTTGTCCCGGTTTAAGCGTGTAGGTGGGTGCTCCAGGCAAATCCGGAGCGCTGTCAACACCGAGGCGTGATGACGAGGCACTACGGTGTCGAAGTGACAAATGCCACGCTTCCAGGAAAAGCCCCTAAGCATCAGGTAACATCGAATCGTACCCCAAACCGACACAGGTGGTCAGGTAGAGAATACTCAGGCGCTTGAGAGAACTCGGGTGAAGGAACTAGGCAAAATGGTGCCGTAACTTCGGGAGAAGGCACGCTGTGCGAGGTGAAGTCCCCTGCGGATGGAGCGTTGCGCAGTCGCAGATACCAGCTGGCTGCAACTGTTTACTAAAAACACAGCACTGTGCAAACACGAAAGTGGACGTATACGGTGTGACGCCTGCCCGGTGCCGGAAGGTTAATTGATGGGGTAAGCCGCAAGGCGAAGCTCTTGATCGAAGCCCCGGTAAACGGCGGCCGTAACTATAACGGTCCTAAGGTAGCGAAATTCCTTGTCGGGTAAGTTCCGACCTGCACGAATGGCGTAATGATGGCCAGGCTGTCTCCACCCGAGACTCAGTGAAATTGAACTCGCTGTGAAGATGCAGTGTACCCGCGGCAAGACGGAAAGACCCCGTGAACCTTTACTATAGCTTGACACTGAACCTTGAGCCTTGATGTGTAGGATAGGTGGGAGGCTTCGAAGCGTGGACGCCAGTCTGCGTGGAGCCAACCTTGAAATACCACCCTTTGATGTTTGATGTTCTAACGTGGGCCCGTGAACCGGGTTGCGGACAGTGTCTGGTGGGTAGTTTGACTGGGGCGGTCTCCTCCCAAAGAGTAACGGAGGAGTACGAAGGTTAGCTAATCCTGGTCGGACATCAGGAGGTTAGTGCAAAGGCATAAGCTAGCTTGACTGCGAGAGTGACGGCTCGAGCAGGTGCGAAAGCAGGTCTTAGTGATCCGGTGGTTCTGAATGGAAGGGCCATCGCTCAACGGATAAAAGGTACTCCGGGGATAACAGGCTGATACCGCCCAAGAGTTCATATCGACGGCGGTGTTTGGCACCTCGATGTCGGCTCATCACATCCTGGGGCTGAAGTAGGTCCCAAGGGTATGGCTGTTCGCCATTTAAAGTGGTACGCGAGCTGGGTTTAGAACGTCGTGAGACAGTTCGGTCCCTATCTGCCGTGGGCGTTGGAAGATTGAGGGGGTTGCTCCTAGTACGAGAGGACCGGAGTGAACGCACCACTGGTGTACGGGTTGTGATGCCAATTGCATTGCCCGGTAGCTACGTGCGGAAGAGATAACCGCTGAAAGCATCTAAGCGGGAAACTTGCCCCGAGATGAGTCTTCCCTGGGCCTTCAAGGCCCCTGAAGGGACGTTTAAGACGAAGACGTTGATAGGCTGGGTGTGTAAGCGCAGTGATGCGTTGAGCTGACCAGTACTAATGACCCGAGAGGCTTAACCTTACAACACCCAAGGTGTTTTGGAATGAGAGACGAGCTATTTTCAGTGATGTTCCGGTATTGGTTCTGATGGTGACGCGGAAGTGTGACGGTTGGAACGAAACAGAATTTGCCTGGCGGCGATAGCGCGGTGGTCCCACCTGACCCCATGCCGAACTCAGCAGTGAAACGCCGTAGCGCCGATGGTAGTGTGGGGTCTCCCCATGTGAGAGTAGGGAACTGCCAGGCATTAACATTTAGGTGCGCTGATATGGCTCAGTTGGTAGAGCGCACCCTTGGTAAGGGTGAGGTCCCCAGTTCGACTCTGGGTATCAGCACCATATTGTTACAATAAAGTGTTCGGCAAGAATTAAAGAATTTGCCTGGCGGCGATAGCGCGGTGGTCCCACCTGACCCCATGCCGAACTCAGCAGTGAAACGCCGTAGCGCCGATGGTAGTGTGGGGTCTCCCCATGTGAGAGTAGGGAACTGCCAGGCATCAAACACGTGCTAACAGAGACATCTGATAGCCAACAGAATTACGAAAGTAGTTCTGAGCACGGAAAGTGAGCCCTGATGAGGGGTTAAGTATCAGGATGATACAACGTAGCAGAATCGGTGGAGCGGTAGTTCAGTTGGTTAGAATACCTGCCTGTCACGCAGGGGGTCGCGGGTTCGAGTCCCGTCCGTTCCGCCACTTATCTATTCCGAGATGTATTTATATTTCTCAGAATGAAAAAACCGTATAGCCGTTATAGGTATACGGTTTTTTTTCGTCTCTATAATACCCTCAGTATATATTGAGGTGTCAGGCGCAAAAATGACCCAAGTGACCTATGTACCGGAAAGATAAATTTTATAGGCCATTTTCTGCTTTATAGCTGATAAAAGGTTGCGGATACAGAACATTACACCACTCCCATCGTTTGGTTTTTTAACGACAACCAAGGGATGAATGATGACCGCAAGACACCACTGCTTTCTGCCGTCGCAGTACAAAAATCAAAATCCGTCGATAAGGATTACGATCTGATTAATGGTCATGGGCTGACCCTTTTCATCAGGACTGCTAGTAAGAAAATCTGGTATTTTCGTTACCAGCGCCCCAATTACGCAACGCGTACCAACATTACACTGGGCCATTACCCTGCTATGACGCTGCCTGCCTTGCGCGTACCCTTCACGATGAATGTATCGCGCTGTTGGTAAGAGATCACCCACGCGTTGCAAGTCTCACGGGAATGCATGTATTTTATGTTTTTATATAGAAGCTATTTTTGTTATGAAGAGATGTAGTAGTGACTGAAATGCCAGTGATGATGGAGTGAAAACCGATCGATTAAACACAAGCAAGTGGATTCCCGTTTGCAGAACAATTTCAAAATGGTTTACGCTGCCTGAAGCGATAACAGATGGTTATTAATTTTATTATTTATCAAATAGATGATGGTACTTGTTTCCATCCGTTTCGCCAAATTTACCGAACACCTGGGTATTGACGCAGGTTTTTTGTATATAATAACTACAATGTTTTTCTTTTCCCCTTGGTCTCGGTTTATTCACCAGATCTTTTCTCTTCTTCTGATTGTCTACTGTAACCATTTATCCTACATTTTTCATTCTATTGATTTGGCGCGTTGAAAGTCAGCCATAAAGTCCCTATAACTGAGTTGTACCTTATTCAATAAAGAAAATATGAAAGCAGGCAATACGTGCGAAAAAAAACTTATGCGATGAGATACGTTGCGGGGCAGCCAGCAGAGCAGATTTTTCAGCCAGTGGCTATGCAGTCTATGAAACAATCTTCATCCTCTGGTTTATTGCTGCCAGAAAAAGATATCTTGCGTGTCATGGTATGGAACATTTTTAAACAGCAACGTATGGATTGGTTATCAGTGCTACAGGGTTTCGGTAGTAATACGCAGCTTATGTTGCTACAGGAAGCTCAAAGTACACCAGAGCTTATCCGTTTTGCGACCACTAATTATCTGTCTGCTGATCAAGTCCCTGCGTTTGCACTTCCTCAATATCCATCCGGTGTTATGACATTGTCGGCTGTTCAGCCAATGTACTGTTGTCCATTGCGTGAACGTGAACCATTGCTTCGCTTATCTAAATCGGCGTTAGTAACGGTTTACTCACTACATGGTGGGTATAAATTGATGGTGGTGAATATCCATGCGATAAATTTTAGTTTTGGGGTGGAAATCTATAGCAAACAATTGGAGGCGATTGGTGACCAATTGGGTTGTCACAACGGACCTGTAATTATGGCTGGCGATTTTAATACCTGGAGTCAGCCAAGGATGAATGCATTGTACCGATTCGCTACGCGGATGGGATTGATGGAAGTGTGTTTTTCTGATGACTATCGACGCCGGTCATTTGGGCGTCCTTTGGACTTTGTCTTCTACCGTGATTTGGATGTGGCTGCTTCGTCAGTATTGGTGACTAAAGCTTCGGATCACAATCCTTTGTTGGTTGAGTTTGAATTAGTTTGAGTTGTGTGATGAAAAAAGACCACCAAAAAAAATGAACTGCACCCTTACTCGTTACTCGTTGGGTGTCCAACTTTTGGGGTGCAGTTCATTTTAGCGGTCTTTTTGTAACAACCAAGTATCAGGAGTCTGGTGATGATTCGTTGCTGACATAAAGTGTCAGTCGATCACCGGGTTGAAGATTGGTGTTTTTATTAATGACTGTGTTCCAGCGCATAACATCCGCAATATCTACGCCATGGCGTTTAGCAATACTGGTAAGCGAGTCACCTTTGCGAACACGATAGACGATAGAACGATTTTTACTTGCCTCTGAAACTTTGGCAATCTGCAACGTTTGGCCTGCCTTTAGCATACTTCCGCGTAAATTGTTCCAGTTTCGCAGATCTTTCGTACTGACATTCAATCTTTTAGCGATGGTGGATAAGGTATCGCCTGAGCGAACTTTATACTCTACATCGCGGATTGCCTGAGCGACCTGTGCCGGTTGCATTGCCGAAATATCATTTTCAGCCAGTGAGTCTTTCAACTGCTCGGCATGAGACTTTGGTACCATAATGTAATGCGGACCGTTGGGTGCAGTGACATTTTTCTTATACCCCGCATTATAAGTTTTCAGCTTGCTTACGGACAGCCCTGCCAATTCGGCAGCTTGTGTCAGTTCCATCTGTTGGCCTAAATCCACCCGTGCTAATGCTCGGTTTTCATTGGCTTTAGGCAGAACAACACCATACTTTTTACTGTGTTTAAATATGTCGCTCAAGGCCAACATCTTTGGGATATATATGGACGTTTCACGAGGTAACGCTAACGCCCAGTAGTCTGTTGGAAGACCTTTCGCTTTATTCCTCTTTATCGCCTGCATAACACGTCCTTCGCCACTGTTATAAGCGGCGATGGTTAACAACCAATCACCGTCAAACATGCGGTTCAGGCGCTGCATCATGTCTAAGGCAGCGGTTGTGGATGCGACAACATCACGACGTCCGTCATACCACTGGTTTTGTTTCAAACCATAATTACGTCCCGTGCCAGGAATAATCTGCCATAGCCCTACAGCATTGGCAGAAGATCTGGCATTTGGGTTAAAAGCGCTCTCCACTATGGGTAGTAGTACCAGTTCCATCGGCATATTACGTTCTTTAATCTGCCCGACTATCCAGTACATGTACGGCTCTGCCCGTAATGTTACATCGTGGAGATAGCTCTTATTCTTTAAGTAACGCCTTTTTTGCTCGCGGATCCGGGCATTATCCGGAACCTTCATCTTCAGCTCGGTACTAATGAAGTTCCACAAATCTTTTTGCGCCAAGGTGTTATCATCCAACCATAGCGCTTGGGTCTCTCGACCATCTGTGTATTGTCCTGCTTCATCTTGACTTGCTGAAGACAAACTCTGTCCATGCTGTTTGGGTTGCGATGTGTCATAAGACGTACCCTGGCAACCCGCCAACAAGACTGAGGCGATGATTATCGCTTTAGCCTTCATATGTGTGTCAATAGTTGTCTAAAAGATAGGCGATCATACTTTGATTGGTCGTCCAGCACAATAAAAACCTTCAATAGTGGTCTTTCAAGTCACGTAATTGAGCAAAAATCTGCCAATCCTCGATGATATCTGTATTAATTGACAATTTTCTTTGTAAATCAATGTCATGATAACGTAAAAAAAGATTAATTGTGCGTTCTAACTTTAATGTAGTGGGGACAGTTGAGTATCCTTTTCCCCTCACTTGCCTGACTTTAATGAGATAATCCTTAATAGCGATGTCCTCAGGCCATAGCTGATGAGCAAACTCTAGATTTGACAAGGTATATTCATGAGCACAACAAATTAGAGTGTCATCAGGTAAAAGCATTATTTTATTAATAGATTCAAACATCTGCTTAGGCGTACCTTCAAATATACGTCCACATCCCGCTGAAAATAACGTATCACCACAGAACAGATATGGATGGGTGTAATACGCAACATGGCCCAATGTGTGACCTGGGACGGAAAAAACAGAAAAATTCGAACCTAACGCTGAAATTGTGTCGCCTGACTGAATTGTATGTGTTATCCCGCACTGCTCAGTTTCCTGAGGTCCATAAATAATTATTTCAGGATATCGCTTCGCCAACTGCTTTACCCCGCCTACATGGTCATTATGGTGGTGGGTCAATAGAATGGCTTTAGGAGATAACTGATATTTTGCAAGTGCCTCAATAACAGGGGAAGCTTCTCCTGGATCAACAATGGCACACTGTTTTTCTTTGTTGCTTAATAACCAAATGTAGTTGTCCCTAAATGCAGGAACACTGATAAGATTCATGGCACATCCTCTTTTGCTGTTAGCCTGAGGAAGATACTAGAATATGAAGCCAGCACAAACATCTCATGCAATTATAGCTCCGGACTCATGGGACGCCATCCCATGGGGAGATTACTATCGTGAAGCGCTGGATATGGCGCTAGTGCCATGGTGGCCAAGGCTGTTTGGTTTTCATTTGCTGAAGATAGGTCAGCTTAGTACGGCGATAGAAAGCAACGACTGTACTATTCCTCATCAGGTCAATGTGACGATGAATAATACGTCGGCACATGTTATTGCCACGCCGAGTCAACTCCCGTTTGTCGAAAAGTCGGTAGATGCCTGTTTATTGGCGCATATCCTTGAATACTCTTCAGATCCGCACAGTGTTCTGCGAGAAGTCGATCGTATATTGATTAATGACGGTTGGATCATCATCAGCGGGTTTAATCCGGTGAGCCTGGTGGGATTGGGTAAAGTCGTGCCTGGGCTTCGTAAGCGGCAACCCTATTGCAGCAGAATGTTTAGCCAGATGCGTATTATGGATTGGCTGAGTCTATTGAATTATGAAATTGTCTATCGTGCCAGTCTGCATGTATTGCCGTGGCGACAGCAGGGGAAAGGACGATGGGATAATAACCTGCCGCTGCTGGGGTGTATTAACCTGATTGTGGCACGTAAGCGGACTATCCCGCTAACGCTGATGCCGACACGGACGCCTTTAAGAAAATCATCACTGAGCCGCCCGCTGGGGGTTACAAAAAGTTACCGCAGCTAACCACAAATCAATCAGGCTGATAGCCAACATCATCTAGTGTCGGCATGTTGGCTGCCTGACGTGCGAGTTCATCGCAACGTTCATTTTCAGGATGGCCTGCATGCCCTTTTACCCACTCCCATTGTAGTTTATGGTGTTGGATGGCCTCATCCAGCCGTTGCCAGAGATCGATGTTTTTCACCGGTTTTTTATCGGCGGTTTTCCATCCTCGTTTTTTCCAGTTGTGGATCCAGTTGGTAATTCCTTGTCTTACATATTGACTATCGGTGCTCAAAGTCACTTCACAAGGCGACGTTAGTGTTTCCAGCGCGGCAATGGCCGCCATCAATTCCATACGGTTGTTGGTGGTCATACGGTAGCCTGCACTCAGCGTTTTTTCATGGTGTTTATAACGCAGTAATGTGCCATAGCCGCCTGGGCCTGGATTTCCCAGGCAGGAACCATCGGTGAAAATTTCTACCTGTTTAAGCATCTCTTTTCTCTGGTAGACTCTTGTCCATGAACAAAAACATGAGTCTGACATAAACGAAAACAATGAGCACTGTAATTACGCGACAAATCGTTCTGGATACTGAAACCACGGGTATGAACAAACTGGGGGTTCACTATGAAGGACATCGTATTATCGAGATTGGGGCGGTAGAGGTGATTAACCGGCGTCTTACCGGGCGTCATTTTCATGTCTACACCCGGCCTGATCGTTTGGTCGATCCGGAAGCCTATAACATTCATGGCATTAGTGATGAGTTCCTGGCAAATAAACCCAGTTATGCCGATGTCACTGATGATTTTCTGGCGTTTATCCGCGGAGCTGAGCTGGTCATTCATAATGCGATGTTTGATATCGGTTTTATGGATTATGAATTCCGCATGTTGAACCGCAATATTCCCAAAACAGAAACGTTTTGTAAGATTACTGATAGCCTGTTGATGGCGCGCAAGCTATTCCCCGGCAAGCGCAATAATCTGGATGCCTTATGTGACCGTTATCTGATAGATAACAGTAAACGAACGCTGCATGGCGCATTACTTGATGCCGAAATTTTGGCTGAAGTTTATCTGGCCATGACGGGTGGACAAACGTCGTTGTCGTTTTCAATGGAAGGAGAAAGTCAACGACAAGGGGATGCAAGCGAAGCCATCCAGAGAATCGCAAGACCTACGTCGTCGTTAAGCGTGGTTTATGCCAATGCGGAAGAGCTACAGGCGCATGAAAAACGATTGGATTTGATTGTGAAAAAAGGTGGCAGCTGTTTATGGCGGAATTAACAGCCAGCTCTGGAATAAAATCGTCACTCTGCTGAAATTCCAAGCAAATAGAATAGGTTGGTTATAAAAACCATTGACGTAATAGTATCATCATCATTAATATTCCACCCGCTCTGAGAGCATAGTGCGGTGCGGTAGTTCAGTCGGTTAGAATACCGGCCTGTCACGCCGGGGGTCGCGGGTTCGAATCCCGTCCGCACCGCCATTTCAATCCAAAGCTGGGCATGTAGATTTCCGCTGAAAACGGCGAAAAGTGTGCAAAGCAGTCCCACCTTCAATTCCATGATGCGTACTTCGGTCTCTGTGACCTCGGCCCGTGCCTTGGATCTTTCGGATATGAAGAGTATCAAACAGGCTGTCTCGCAGATATCGGCTCTAAAGGTGATGGTTGATATCCTGATCAATAACGATGTGATGTGGTTTGAGAACAGTGCATAGGCTTGTGACGAACTCGATGTGCTAACCGTGATCAATCCCGCTGTGACCGGAACATTCTTTCTTACTCTGGGCCGGCATCCGCTGATGGAGTTTTCGGATGTACCGGATACCATAACCATTACCTATCTTTTCTTGTAATCAGGGAAGTGGCTATTCTTTGGTGAAGTAACTATGCGCCAAGAGGGAAGCTGCCTGTTAAACGCCTATGATACCTTATTGCCGACGCTAACAATTTGTACGCTTATCCGGAGCAGGTTCGACTATAACGGATCGGGGTGACTGATCTTGTCCCGGTGTGTCAGGGCTAAAATAGCCACGATCGCCGCAGTGATATCTGAAGCAGCGCCGATGCTGAGCGCCCAGCGCGGCCCGAATTGATTGGCGACCCATCCGACGATCGGCGCTCCAATCGGTGCGCTGGGTGAATACCAGCCAATCCTGGGCTGTGCGCTGCACCCATGTGCCAACGTTGGAGACAAAGGCACCTGCTGCTCAGGCTCGATAGTTGAAACCGCGCAGGGGCCGCAACAGGCCTGCAGGGGGAGACGTCATGGACGCTTCGGCTGATTGTCGTCATCGAATCGGCCAAAGTGCCGAGCGGAAAAAACGCTATCAGGAAAATGCCTGCGCCGTAGGTGATGGTGTCACTCGTGTTTCCCAATCCAAAGTCACCGACCTAGCAGACGAGGACGTAGCCGACGGCGAGATTGAAAATAGCCCAAAGTATGTTGACGGTCGACGAGGAGAGCCCTTGCCCCGGTGGTTGTGCGAAAGGGCTCTGGAACGGCCGACCCATCATGCCGCTGATGAAATGTGGTACGGCGTTCGCCAGAAATGCGCCGCCAAAGAAGTACGACATGAGAAAAAGCCAAGGCATATCAGACGCTCTTTGCCGGCAGGAGATTGATGATGTCCTGGCTTGTGCCTGTCTCTCCAAGCCGTGGGAAGACATGGCGGATGCTGAAATCATGGACCTCGGGTCGCATATCGGCCATGGCGTCAATGGCGAGAGTCACGTTGAACCCTTGCTCATAGGCCTGGCGTGCCGTTGACTCGACGCCGACGCCGGTTGCCACGCCGGCGATCACCACCTGGGTGACGTTGCGCGCTTTGAGCAAAGCGTCGAGATCTGTGCTGGCGAAGGCACCCCAGGTCCGCTTGGTCACCACGATGTCGCTGGGTTGCTGATTGAGTTCCGGGATCAGATCGCTCCAGTCTTCAGGAAGAGATGTTGCTCGGCGAGGCTGCTCAGTGCGCCCGGGGCGGCACCGGCGACATTGACGAGCACGACCGGCAAGCCGGCCTCGCGAAATGCGTCGGCCAGCGCTCGCGCCCGCCCGATGAGGTTGTCGATGGCCTGAATGCCGGGCAGGCTGATAATGCCTTTCTGAAGGTCGATGATAATCAGGGCGGTGATGGGGTCAAGCGTGGTCAAAGCCATGAGGTTGTCCTCTAGAAAATAAAAAGGGTTCTTATCAGTAATCTTTAGTATTTGGCTCTTGTGAACCTTTTTCAGTCGTCGACAAGCCGCCTGAGCAGTTCGACAGCCTTCGCAAGCTCATCCTGCTCCTGCGGCGAAAGGTGCGTCTGGATTGCACGGGTGAGCCAGTCCTGGCGCGCTGCACGTCCTTCTGCGATCCATTTGCAGCAACCATCCGTAAGCGAGAGAAGCGTCTGTCGCCCGTCCGTTGGATCCGACCTGTCGCGCACAAAATCAGCTCCAATGCCGAGATCACCGTGCTCATTGATTGAGCCACGTCTGATGGCGGTCCATCATGTAAGCACGCGACGCATGTCGGCACTCACGCGGTTGCCGACATGCGTCAGTGTGAACTCAGATGGGAAAGTTTGGCTGTACCTCATTTGGTCGTTCACCGGCGATGCTAACTTCCCATCAAGAGCATTCGCTTCTCTGTGCCATTTATCGCTACAGAAGGAAGAGTCCTTGGGCTGGTGGCTGCTAAACGATTGGCAGATTCCTGCCGTAATAAATGTCCTGCATCTCTCGATACAGTAAATCGGTAATTCTTTTTCGCTCTGTGGATGTTAACGCATCTGGGCTGGCGTTAAACAAATAGTGTTTCAGATCGAAATCCTTTAGCAGCATCTTGGTGTGAAAAATGTTTTCCTGGTAAACATTAACATCCATCAAGTGATACAGCGATTTCATGTTTTCGGACATAAAATTCTGTATTGAATTAATTTTATGGTCAATGAAATGTTTAACGCCGTTGATGTCACGGGTGAATCCACGCACACGATAATCGATAGTGACAATATCGGATTCCAGTTGATGGATTAGATAGTTGAGCGCTTTGAGTGGAGAAATTATGCCACAGGTGGAAACTTCAATATCGGCACGGAAAGTACACAACCCACCTTCCGGATGGCTTTCTGGGTAGGTGTGCACGCAGATATGACTTTTGTCCAGATGAGCGACCACTGAATTGGGCAATGGGCCTGGATGTTCGGAGGTATCTACATCCCGTGGGTCCATTGGCTCTTCGCTAACGAGAATGGTTACGCTAGCTCCCTGCGGTTCGTAGTCTTGACGGGCGATATTCAGAATATTCGCACCGATAATTGAACAGGTTTCGGTCAAGATTTCTGTCAGACGGTTTGCATTATATTGCTCATCAATGTAAGCAATATATCCATCACGGTCATCTGGCGTTTTGGCATAACAGATATCATAGATACAAAAACTCAGGCTTTTGGTCAGATTGTTAAAGCCGTGTAGTTTCAGCTTTTGCAATTTAAGTCACCCCCTTATGGATGCAGGACATCAGCGGGAAGCTGATAATGCATTCAGTAAATATTGTGGCAGAGCAAAACTGCCGATATGGATTGCCGGATTGTAATAACGGCATTCAATTTCTGCGCTAGCAAAACGATGCTGTAGTTTATCCAGGCTGATTTGCCGTAAGTCTGGATCATTACAGGCCCAGGCAAACGTCATGATTCCCCCGTAATAGGTTGGAACTGCGGCCTGATAAAAGCTGACATCACTGAAATAGTGACTTAGCTTTTTATGACTGTTCACTGCTTCTTCCTGTTGCAGGAAACAGACCCCATTCTGTGCTACAAAAATGCCGCCTTCATTCAGACAACGGGCGCAGCCCTGATAAAAATCCGAGGTAAACAGACTTTCACCGGGACCAATCGGGTCGGTACAGTCGGATATAATCACATCAAATTTTTCGTGACACTGTTTCACGAAATTCACGCCATCATCAATGATTAGCCGAAAACGGGGGTCATTGTACGCGCCAGCGTTGTGTTGTGGCAGATACTGACGACAAAATGCTACAACGCTTGCATCAATTTCGACCATAGTGATCTGCTCAACGTCGCGATGACGGCATATTTCACGCAACATAGCGCCATCCCCTCCGCCAATAATCAGAACTCGTTTGGCGTTGCCGTGTGCAAGTAACGGGACATGGGTGAGCATTTCGTGATAGATAAACTCATCACGTTCTGTGGTTTGTACCACGCCATCCAGCGCCATCATTCGGCCCAGCGCGGCATTTTCAAAGATGATCAAATCCTGATGGTCGGTTTTTTCATGATAAAGCACATGGTCGATAGAAAAATACTGACCGAAGTTGGCATGTAGTGTTTCATACCAAATTTCTTTCTGGGACATGTTAGGGCTTCCTCCGCGATAACAGCCATGAAAATTGGCGCGCTATAATAGCCAACTATCAAGGTGCTTGCACGGTCGAATTTCATGCAATGTAAAGGCAGAGGCTCAATTACTGTGTATTGACGAGTAAACTGAGCGAATTGCGAGCAAGTGCCTGGCATTTTTTTGGCGTAGGAATAGCGATGCCACTGAGGTCGCGATAGCTCGCTTCTCCCAGTTCGATCATGTTGTACGTATTATAATTATCGAGATTCCAGTGATTTTGCTGGGCAAAAACCACCAGTGCCCGACGGATCTGATCGTTGGGTAAGTTATGATAACCACAGTTATTTTTCAGATATACAAAGATAGCCGTAAGATCAGCCAGATCCTCCGCTTCAAATTCGTTGAGTGCTTTACTGGCGGATGAAAAGCTAAAAAGACCGATCAGAAGTAGCACCAGTGCCGAATTTTTCATGTTTCAACCTGTTTCAGATACCGTCAGATGACGTTATCACAGTTATTCCGCATGGTTTCAAACTTATTCTGACATATAGCCGATAAAAAGCGGGTGAACATAGCGGTGAAGTATGGCAAATATCGAAACGACATATTTCGGCTGCCATGATGGAGATTAGAGCCCTGCTGGTTTGGGAACTTCGATATATTCACCATTAATGGTGCGTTTGTAGTAAGTACCATCTTTGACATAAAAACGTTCGCCATTGATGTCCAGTACCGTCAGACCACCGTGTGAAAGGGCATTGGCAGCGGGTGGTGGTGTTACGATTATATAGCGTCCATGCTCTTGCTGATAAAAAATGCCGTTCAGGACATAATAAGTTAACCCGGCAATCAACACGGTTTCCACTCCTGGGGGCAAATGGTCAACATAGACACCCGGCTCATGACGGTGTGCCGGTATTGGTGCCTGGCCTGGTCCGCCAGGCCCAGGTGCCGCAATCACTACTGCGGGTGGTAATAGATTGAGTATGAATATAACGAGTAGTGCTGCTGACGTTTTCATAACAAGTATTCCAGTTAACCGCGGCCAAGTTCAATTATCTTAGACCCTGAATTATTTTCCTGATTTTTCTTCCCTAGGTTTCTGTGGTAACGGCGGAATTTCCCTTACGCTGATATTGACTTCATAGGTTTTTCCCTGGACCTGGGGAACATTTGTCATCAGCTTGTTCAGTGCTTGTACGGGATCATTGGTTTGCAGCGAAGCTTGATATAGTGCTGGCATTGGCGGTTGAAATGGGGGAAATGGTGGGTGTCCTTCACCGTTTTCAGTAGCAAATGGTGGCTGATGTTCCGGATAGGCCGCCGCCCCGGGTATTGCGGCAATCAGGGAAAAGCAGGTGACGAACATAGCCGTGCCACAAATTTTGGATAATGTTTTCATAATGCGCCTCTCATGTTGTATAGGCATATGAAAAACGTTGTATCGCCATGGTGCAATGTGCTTTACGCACTTTTATTCGGTGATAACGATATCCTGATGATCTTGTAAAAACGCTGTTATTTTCACCATTGTGCTTGCGTTATCCCTACATGGGTTATTAATTATCTCACTCCATGAATTGGTTTGCCGAGCTGACCCAGGCACTGGTATGTTTTTCAAAACCGATTTTGGGGTAGTAACCGACAGCCTGTGGGGCGGCCAACAGTACGATTTTGCACTGTGGACTTAATTGTCGGGCCGTTTCCTTGATTAGCCGTTTACCAATACCATGATGCTGAATGTTTTCATCGACGGCCAAATCGGAAAGGTAACAGCAGTAACAAAAGTCTGTCACGCTGCGAGCTATACCAACCAGCTCATCGTTATGCCAAGCTGAAATCAATAAGTCTGCTTGAGCCAGCATTCCTTCCAGAACCGTTCGATTTGTCAGTGGCCGACGTGGACCTAACGTTGTTTTCGCCAGAAGTGCAGTGAATTGGTCAATGGTGAGTGGTACATTGATTTTATAGGTAATTTCAGTATGTGATTGGTTCATGAAAACGTCCTTGAGAGAATAGGGTGGCTTTAGCCTTTCTGTTATACTCCACGCCCAGACTTTTATGGTCCGCACTGGTTGCGTATCAACCTTGGCGTATCGCCCGGTGGGTGATGCTGAATATTTTTGACTCAATGAGCTGTTAGTATGATGAAACATACGGTGGAAGTCATGATTTCCGAACAGGAAATCAAAGCACGGGTTGCCGAGCTGGGCCGCCAAATTAGCGAGCACTACTGGAATAGCGGTAGTGCAATGGTTTTGGTCGGGTTACTGCGTGGTTCTTTCATTTTTATGGCGGATTTATGCCGGTCAATTGAGGTCTCTCATGAGGTGGATTTCATGACTGCATCCAGTTACGGTAATAGTATGAATTCCTCTCGCGATGTGAAAATCCTTAAAGATCTGGATGAGGACATTCGTGGTAAAGATGTATTGATCGTTGAAGATATTATCGATTCTGGCAATACTCTCAGTCGGGTTCGTGAAATTCTGCAATTACGTGAGCCTAAATCACTGGCGATTTGTACCCTGTTGGATAAACCTGAGCGCAGGGAAGTGAATGTACCGGTTGAGTGGGTGGGCTTCTCAATTCCTGATGAGTTCGTGGTTGGTTATGGCATTGATTTTGCTCAGCATTATCGTCATTTGCCTTTCATCGGTAAGATTGTGTCGTAATAGTCAGGTACAGATGACCTGGTGGAATATCCGGCACAAGTGATCAGGCGGCGTAAATAACGCCCATCAACAAAATGATGGGTGTGCTGTATTATACCAAGGAGGAAATTGCGCGACGATAACGCTGTTCCAGTGTTTCCCGGCTAGTGGCTGTTACTTCCAAATCGCGTAATCTGCCATCCTGAATACCGTAAACCCAGCCATGAATCATGACTTTTTGGCTTCGTTTCCAGGCGGACTGCATGATAGTGGAGTGTCCGAGGTTATAAACTTGCTCAATCACATTGATTTCACACAATTTATCGAAGCGTTGCTCGGGAGGAAGTTCACCCAACAGTGAGCTATGCTTATACCATAGATCCCGAATATGCAGTAGCCAGTTATCGATTAAGCCCAACTCAGGGTTTTCTACCGCTGCTTCTACGCCTCCGCAACCGTAGTGACCACAAATGATGATGTGCTCGACTTCCAGTACTTCTACGGCATATTGCACGACGGAAAGACAGTTCAAGTCAGTATGAATAACCAGATTGGCTACATTGCGGTGAACAAACAGTTCTCCCGGTTCAAGCCTGGTCAGGCTTTCTGCCGGAACGCGACTGTCTGAACAACCAATCCATAAAAAGCGTGGACGTTGTGTTAACGCCAATCGTTCAAAGTAGCCAGGATCCTCTTCCACTATTTTTTCGGACCAGTGCTGGTTGTTGGCGATAATCGTTTCAATCGTTTTCATGAAAGTAAATGACCTGTAACAACAAAGGACTGAGCAAGGTAATATAGAGCAACCAATACTGTTTTAACATCGAAAATTGAAGCACTCACTGATAATAAGGTACGTTTTTTCTTATGACATATGCACTGGAATTGTCGGCGTTAACCAAGACCTATTCAGGTGGAGTCAAGGCACTGAGAGGGATTGATTTGTGCGTAGAAGCTGGGGATTTCTACGCTCTGCTGGGGCCGAATGGGGCCGGGAAATCTACCATCATCGGTATCATCAGTTCGTTGGTCAATAAAACCTCCGGCAAAGTTAAGGTATTTGGTTATGACCTTAATCAGGATATTGTGAATGCCAAACGGCAGTTGGGGCTGGTGCCGCAGGAATTTAACTTCAACCCGTTTGAAACGGTATTACAGATCGTCATTAATCAAGCCGGATACTATGGTGTCCCGCGCAAGACGGCCATGGAACGGTCAGAGAAATATCTCAACCAGCTTGACCTGTGGGGAAAGCGTAATGAGCGCGCTCGGATGCTCTCCGGTGGGATGAAACGCCGTCTGATGATCGCCCGTGCGCTGATGCATGAACCCAAACTATTGATTCTGGATGAGCCCACCGCCGGGGTAGATATTGAGCTACGTCGCTCCATGTGGGGTTTTTTGAAAGAACTGAACGGGCAGGGCACTACCATCATTCTTACTACTCATTATCTGGAAGAAGCCGAAATGCTATGCCGTAATATCGGCATTATTCAGAATGGGCAATTGATCGAGAACACGTCAATGAAGCAATTGCTGGCGCAACTGAAGTCTGAAACCTTCATCTTTGATCTGGCAGCGAAAAGCGCGTTACCCCGGCTGGAAGGATATAAACATCAGTTGGTGGATACCTCCACACTTGAGGTGGATGTGATGCGTGAGCAAGGACTGAATGGTATTTTCAGTCAGCTTAGCGCACAGGGCATCCAGATTCTAAGTATGCGTAATAAAGCTAATCGGCTAGAAGAACTGTTTGTCGCCCTGGTAAATGATAACGGAGATCAAGCATGAATGGTTTGTATTGGGTGGCGTTGCAGAGTATCTGGATAAAAGAAGTGACTCGTTTTGCCCGTATTTGGGTACAAACGCTGGTACCGCCGGTTATCACCATGACGCTCTATTTCATTATTTTCGGTAATTTGATTGGTTCCCGTATCGGTGATATGGGTGGCTTTGGCTATATGCAATTTATTGTTCCCGGATTAATCATGATGTCGGTGATTACCAATGCTTACGCCAACGTTGCGTCTTCTTTTTTTAGCGCTAAATTTCAGCGCAATATTGAAGAGTTGCTGGTTGCACCGGTACCAACGCATATCATTATCATCGGGTACATTGGTGGTGGCATTGCTCGTGGTGTCTGTGTCGGGATGCTGGTAACCGTAGTTTCGCTGTTTTTTGTACCACTGCAGGTTCATGCCTGGTGGATGATTGTGGTCACCTTGTTATTAACCGCTATGCTGTTTTCACTGGCTGGGTTGTTAAATGCGGTCTTTGCTAAAACCTTTGATGACATCAGCCTTATTCCAACGTTTGTGCTGACACCGCTGACTTACCTCGGTGGGGTTTTCTACTCACTGACATTATTATCTCCATTTTGGCAGGCTGTCTCAAAACTGAATCCGATTGTTTATATGATCAGCGGTTTCCGATATGGCTTTTTGGGTATTAATGATGTGCCACTGGTGCTGACCATGACAGTATTGGTCGCTTTTATTGCGATTTTTTATTTGTTGGTATGGTGGCTGATTGAACGCGGACGTGGTCTTCGCACCTGAAGAATCAATAGTATCGAGAAGGCGGTGTTGCACCGCCTTTTTTACATATCAGGCGACTTGTACCGGAATGGATTTCGCTTTGCGTTGTAGCTCATTATTACCAGCGAAGTAGGCTACTTTCGGATGGTGTTCATGAGCTTGTTCATCAGGCATCTGAACGTAGGAGCAAATAATCAGTTTATCGCCAACGCAGGCGCAACGGGCGGCTGCCCCGTTCACCGAAATGATGTGTGATCCGCGTTCGGCAGCAATCGCATAGGTGGAGAAACGCTGACCGTTATCCACATTGTAAATATCAATCGCTTCATATTCGAGAATGCCCGCAGCATCCATAAAGTCCTGATCAATGGCACAGGAGCCTTCGTA
Organism: Prodigiosinella aquatilis; assembly: GCA_030388725.1. Lineage (NCBI taxonomy): Bacteria > Pseudomonadati > Pseudomonadota > Gammaproteobacteria > Enterobacterales > Pectobacteriaceae > Prodigiosinella > Prodigiosinella aquatilis. The sequence goes on along the minus strand of CP128857.1, from coordinate 3,659,745 downwards.
GTGTAAGTCTGCCTGAGTGACTTTCACCCGGTGCAGTTTACCTTGCAGCATGGTACGTATCATCGGTTTATCATCCTGGTATATAAATTCATGCAGTTAAATCAACCTGCTGGTTATCAATCAGGCGCGCTTTACCAAGCCAGGCGGCCATTAGTACCACCGCTCGGGTGCTGTCGCTCGTCAACGGTTGCAACGTGTCAGCATCACGAACAAACAGCTCATCAGGTGTAAACCCTGCATCGCGCAGCGATGCTTCCGCCTGGGTGAGCATGTCGTCTATCCGCCGGTCGCCATTTGATAGTTGCTCCACAATGGAGAGCATGATCTGGTGGATTCTGGGGGCAACCTGGCGATCTTCTGCATTGAGATAACCATTGCGTGAACTCAATGCCAGCCCGTCTTTGGCCCGAACTATAGGAACTCCGACGATGTTAATGTCGTAACCCATGTCTTCCGCCATCCGACGGATAAGTGCTAACTGTTGATAGTCTTTTTCCCCAAAGCAGGCAATATCGGGTTGAACCAGATTAAATAGCTTGCTGACCACGGTTGCCACACCACGAAAATGCCCTGGCCGGCTGGCACCTTCAAGTATATGGGAAAGTGTTGGAACCTCAACAAAGGTTTGCTGTTCCAGCCCATTGGGATAGATGATGTCTGGAGAGGGGGCAAAAACCAGGTCAACCCCGCGCTGGGTCAGCTTTTCGCAATCCTCTTGCAAGGTTCGCGGGTAATGGGATAAATCGTCAGGTCGTTCAAACTGTAGCGGGTTGACAAAAATGCTGGTCACAACGATGTCGGCTCGTGCTTTGGCTTCATCCACCAGTGCCATGTGACCATCATGCAGATTGCCCATGGTTGGCACCAGGGCAATACGTTTACCTTCTTGCCGCCAGCGACGAATTTCGCGGTGCAGCATGAGAGGTGTTTCAATAATCAGCACTCCAATTCTCCTGCGTTAATGGAAGGTATGTTGATCTTCGGGATAGATCCCTTGCTCAACTTCCTGCACATAAAGGCGTACGGCGGCGCGGATATTCCCACTCTGGGCGAGAAAGTTTTTGGCAAATTTGGGCGTTTGTTCACCAGTGATGCCAAGCGCATCGTGCATCACCAGAATCTGTCCATCGGTAACGTTACCTGCTCCAATACCAATCACCGGGATAGACAACGCTTCGGTAACGCATTTTGCCAGTGATACTGGCACGCATTCGAGTACCAGCAGTTGTGCTCCAGCCTGTTCCAGATTCAGTGCATCTTCCAGCAGGCGATTTGCTGTCACTTCTTCGCGACCCTGAACCTTATAGCCGCCAAAAACGTTTACTGACTGAGGCGTCAGGCCTAAATGTCCACAAACCGGCACAGCACGTTCAGTCAGCATACGCACTGTGGGCACCAGCCAACTACCGCCTTCCAGCTTGACCATATTGGCACCAGCGCGCATCAGTTCGGCGGCTTGCAGACAGGCCTGTTCCGGGGTGGCGCAGCTCATGAACGGCATATCGGATAATAGCAGGCAGTGTGGTGCTCCACGGCGTACACAGCGGGTATGGTAGACGATATCCTCTATTGTTACGGGGAGTGTAGAGTCGTGCCCCTGCAAGGTCATACCAAGAGAATCGCCAACCAACATAACCTGTACGCCTTGTTCAAAGAAAAGCCGGGAAAAACTAGCGTCATAGGCTGTAATTGAAGCAAATTTTTTTTGTTCCAGCTTCCACTGGCGTAAATGGGATAGGGTAGTCGCTTTCATGACAACTTTCCTGAGTCAATGTAGATAACACTTAAAGGAGAAACATTCTAATGGAAGCTGACAATGAGCGGTAGCGTTGCGGTTTTACTTTGAAAAAGAGAGTAACTAAGGAGTATTGGGGATGGGCCACAACATCAAACCATTGCGGGGAACTTGTTTTAGCTGTTCCGCCAGTGAGCTTCCATCCGGGAAAACAAGTTCAGGCGCGATTTCCGCCAGAGGATAGAGCATGAACTCACGGTTTTTCATATCGTAATGCGGTACGGTCAGGCGTTCGGTATTGATGATTGCATCACCAAATAGCAGGATGTCGAGATCCAGTGTCCGTGGTCCCCAGCGTTGGGCTTTACGCACCCTCCCTTGTTCCTGCTCGATACGCTGGGTGTGATCCAGCAGGCATTCAGCCGTGAGATGAGTGTCCAGTTCAGCCACCGCATTGAGGTAATCAGGCTGATCTTGTGGCCCCAGTGGACGAGAGCGATAAAAAGAAGAACAGCATACCAGTCTGGTTTGCGGAACGGCATCCAATGCCGCCAGCGCGGCACTGACTTGCTGCAAAGGGTGAGTCAAATTGCTGCCCAGCGCCAGGTAAACTCGTGGCATCAGGATTTTCCCGGAGCAGCGGGTCGTTTGCGTGGGCGGCGTGAACGACGGTGTGGCGTCGGGCCGTCATCCAGTGAATTGAGCATCACTTGCTGACGCGGAGGTGGCGCTACCTGAAATTCTCCCCACCACTGCGTTAGACGCTGTAATTCCGGGTGATGTTCAATGTCAGCACGAAGAGCGAGCAGATCATAGGCAGCACGGAATTTGGGATGCTCCATCAACTTGTAAGCCCGTTTCCCCTGACGACGAGACAGTCGTAACTGTAATTGCCAGATATCGCGGATTAACGACGTGATGCGTTTCGGGATTGACAATGAACGACACTGTTCATCCAGCACATCGTTCATTGCCAGTGCGAAAGCCTCAAAATAAGCCAAACCACTTTCTTGTGTCAGTTTCTGCGCATGTTCAATCAACGGATACCACAACATGGCGGAAAACAGGAACGCAGGATTGACGCGCATATCGTTCTGAATGCGTTGGTCGGTATTTTTCAGTACCTGAACGATCATCCGTTCCAGATTAGTTTGACCTTCCTCGGTGAAATGGCTGCTGATGAGGGGAAATAGAGGCTGGAACAGTTGATACTGACACAACATCACGTAAGTGGGGTAACCATAGCCAGCTTGCAATAGTTTCAGTGACTCTTCAAACATCCGTGCTGAGGGAATGTCATGCAGTAATGCTGCCAGCCGTGGAATCGGTTCTGCGGTTTCCGGGCTGAGCTTCATGTTCAGTTTGGCGGCAAAACGCACAGCACGTAGCATTCGCACCGGATCTTCGCGGTAACGGGTTTCCGGTTCACCAATCATACGGATAATCCCCTGACGTAAATCACTCAGGCCATTGGTGTAGTCACGTACTGTAAAATCAGAAATGCTGTAGTAGAGGCTATTGATGGAGAAATCACGCCGTTGAGCGTCTTCTTCAATGGTGCCGAAAATATTGTCACGCAGCAGCATTCCATTCTGGTCTCGCTGCGCGGCATTTTTTATCTGCGGTTCCCCGTTTTGTTCATGATGGCCGCGAAACGTAGCGACTTCGATCACTTCAGATCCAAACATCACATGAGCGAGACGAAAACGGCGGCCAACCAGCCGACAATTACGGAATAGTTTACGTACCTGTTCTGGTGTGGCATTGGTGGTGATATCAAAGTCTTTGGGTTTTTTACCCAGAAGCAGGTCACGTACACCACCACCGACCAGATAAGCCTCATAGCCCGCTTTGTTCAAGCGATAAAGTACCTTCAGTGCATTTTCACTAATGTCACGGCGTGAAATAGTGTGCTGGTCACGCGGGATTACCGTCAGCGGTTGGGGCTCTGTGCCTGACTCAGTCATTTCGTTTTCACGATTCAGTACTTTACGGCAAAAATTAGCTACTCGGGTAAAAATAATACACCTCGATAGTGATGAAGAATTAACAGTACAATAAAAATAGCGGCTAATCATAGCTCACCCTCAGCCCTTTGAGAATGCTGATGTGATTTTCGGCGCAGGAATGATCGCTTTTGAGGGTACTGAAGATAACGACCAGTGCGCAATAGCCCATGTTAGCAGCATGGTTAGACTGAGATCCCGCCAGCATTCAGGCAACGGCTGGCATAGAAATGCCAGCGCTTGTATTAAAATTTGACGGGGATCGCCGTTCGGGAGTGGAGGCGCGTGGTTCTGTTTGGATAATTTATCGCCAAATGCATTCAGTACCAGTGGTAAATGCACATACGATGGCGATGCATAACCGAATTGCCGATAAAGCGTTAGCTGGTGTACTGTCGGCTCAATCAAGTCTGCACCACGTACAATCTCGGTGATACCCTGTTGGTGATCATCCACGACAACCGCTAGATTATAGGCAAACAGCCCATCCCGCCGATGAATGATAAAGTCTTCACCAGCCACTGCTGGGTCGGTATGGATTTCACCGCGCAACTGGTCGTAAAAACTGAATATAGGTGACGTTTGCCGCAGCCTTAGCGCGGCATTATCGGCGCCCCGGTTAAGTGTGTAGCAATAGCCATCGTAGTGACCGCCAATCTGCTGAATGCGTTGACGGGGGCAGGTACAGTAATAACACAGACCTTGTTGCTTTAGTTGATGCAAGGCAGAGAGGTAAAGGTCATAACGTTGGGATTGGTAAACCACTGAACCATCCCACAGCAGACCATAATGCTCTAGTTGCTTAAGAATACGGTTGGCTGAGCCAGGCACTTCACGTGGGGGATCGATATCTTCAATTCGTACCAACCACTGTCCATGGTTTGCACGCGCTTGTAGATAGCTGCCCAGAGCGGCAACCAAAGAACCGAAATGTAAATCGCCAGACGGGGATGGAGCAAAACGTCCGACATAATACTGCCTTTCGGACATACTTATGTTGCATTTAGACATGTATTGAAATGAAGCGGGAAAGCATTTGCTTTCCCGCTTGGCGAATTACCCTGCCATCTGTTTTTCGCGTATTTCTGCCAATGTTTTGCAGTCAATACACAGGTCGGCAGTAGGACGGGCCTCAAGACGGCGAATACCAATCTCTACACCACAGGACTCACAATAACCAAAGTCCTCGTCTTCAATTTTCTGTAATGTCTTCGCGATTTTTTTGATCAGTTTACGTTCACGATCGCGGTTGCGCAGCTCAAGGCTAAATTCTTCTTCCTGAGCGGCACGATCCACTGGATCGGGAAAGTTGGCGGCCTCATCTTGCATGTGCGATACGGTTCGATCCACTTCATCCCTAAGTTGGTTGCGCCATGCTTCAAGAATACGCCTGAAATGAGACAGCTGAGCGTCGTTCATGTATTCTTCGCCCGGCTTCTCCTGGTACGGCTCCACTCCGGCAATTGCGAGAATGCTCAGAGAGGATGTCTTACGGTTTTGCCCTTCTTGCATGTTGCTTCTCCTACATAACACGACACGCACTATCGCTCCCCATGAGGGGAAAAAACAGGCCGCTATAAATAACAGATGGATGTTAGGTTGGCAATGATTCCTGACACTGGCCTGATAAAGTGTGAGGAATGACGTATTCCTGCTAGATGATACATAACGTACAACAGGGCGTCAGCTTGTGGTTATCACGTTATTGAACAACGGTAGCCGATGTCCCCAGATAATACCATTGGGAGATATATATGCACCGTAACACAAAATTTCAACCCCCTGACGCTGTGCCTGAACGAATAATTCGGCATATCGCTGGTCGATATGTCGAGCTGGGGAAACCTGAGTGATTGCCGAGTGCAGCACAGCAAAAAACAGAACTGCCCGTTGGCCGTTGGCCACTACGTATTGCAGCTCGCGCAGATGCTTTTGCCCACGCAGTGTTACCGTATCGGGAAAGTAACCACATCCTTGTTGCAATAACGTGACAGATTTAACTTCAATATAGCAGTTAATTTTTGCGGGTGCTTTTAATAACAGGTCGATCCGGCTGTTTTCCGAGCCATAACGAACTTCTCTTTTCACCGTGCTGTAACCACTAAGTTCGGGTATCTGATTAGCCAATAACGCTTCATGTACTAGCGTATTGGCACGTAATGTATTGATACAGATCCAGTCTCCCTGTTGTGTTTCTGTCAATTCCCAGGTGTGGGGATATTTGCGCTTGTGATTATTGGAAGTGGAATACCAGACGGTATCACCAGGTGTGGCGCATCCGGTCATGGCACCTGTATTGGGACAATGCAGCGTCAATTCCTTACCATCGGTGGTGATCACATCGGCAAGAAAGCGTTTGTAACGTTTAATCAGTCTTGCTGGTTGCAGGCGGGGCGAGTAGTCCATTTGTAGTGTGTTCTCAGGAGGTCAGTGACCAGCTTGATAATGACTGGTAGCGGGTATGTCCATTCTCATACAGCGATTCATAAAGAGAAAAGTGAGTCATCGGGATTGTCCAGGAAAAGGTCTCTGCTGGCAATGCCACTGGGCGTGTGGCACCTCGTAGCAGTGTAATATGCGGATGAAACGGTTGTCTGCTCTGATGGCAACCGCTGTGAGCCGCCTGTGAGCGCAATAACTCGGCCAACTGCAACAGTCCACGTGGTGCCTGACGACAGCCCAACCAGACGATGCCCGAACGCGGCCACTGTCCAGTATCGTTGATCGTTACTGTAAATGCAGGCTGGCGGATGCGACTGGCCAGATCACGTAGCGCCTGGCATTTTCGTTCACTGATTTCACCCAGAAACGCCAATGTCAGGTGCAGGCTCGCAGCGGCGACGGGTCGTCCGGCCTCTGGCAAAAAATGCTCAGCGCGCCAGCGGATCATCTGCTGACGGATGTCATCCGGTATGGGTAGGGCAAAAAACAGACGGGAAGTAGGGTTCATGTCGAGCTCTCTGTTCTGGTTCTTTCCGATGCTACAATGTCAGCCGCTTAAAGTTAATTATTATGGAGCACTCTGTGAGTTTACCGCCTGTCAGTGCCGTGCTGGAGGAGGTCATCAATGCGCTGCACACCTCGCCCCAGGTCATGCTGCATGCCCCTACTGGTGCGGGGAAATCTACCTGGTTGCCGTTGCAACTATTGCAACAGGGCGGTTTTTCCGGTCGAATCATCATGCTGGAGCCACGGCGTCTGGCGGCCAGGAGTGTGGCCTGGCGTCTGGCCGAAAGCCTGGGGGAAGAGCCGGGACAAACGGTGGGATATCGCATGCGCTCGGAAACCCGTATCAGTAAGCTCACCCGGCTGGAAGTGGTGACCGAAGGTATTCTGACCCGGATGTTGCAGCAGGACGCCGAACTTCAGGGTGTTGCGCTGGTGATTCTGGATGAGTTTCACGAACGTAGCTTACAGGCCGATCTGGCGCTTGCCCTGTTGCTGGATATTCAGCGGGGGCTACGGGACGATCTTCGACTGCTGATTATGTCCGCTACACTGGATAATCAACGTCTTTCTCTTTTATTGCCGCAATCTGGCAATGTGATATCCGAAGGCCGCGCTTATCCGGTTGTTAGACATTATCGGCCGTTAGCGGCGCAAGAGCGGCTGGAAGAGGGAATGTCTCGCCTGATTTACCGTTTGTTGCAGGACGAAACCGGATCGTTACTGGTATTTTTACCCGGTGTAGCGGAAATTAGACGGGTTCATGCCATGCTGGTTGACAGGGTTGCGATGGATACCGATCTCTGCCCACTGTATGGTGCGTTAACCCTCGTCGATCAGCAAAAAGCGATTCGGGTCCCGGCGGAGGGGCGGCGTAAAGTGGTGCTGGCTACCAATATTGCAGAAACCAGTCTGACGATTGACGGTATCCGTGTCGTGGTAGACAGTGGTTTGGAACGAGTCGCTCAGTTTGACGTGAAAAGTGGGTTGACGTGCCTGGTGACCCAGCGGATCAGCCAGGCATCCATGACTCAGCGTGCGGGCCGGGCGGGGCGTTTGTCCCCTGGCGTCTGCTGGCACCTGTTTTCCAAAGAGCAGGCTGAACGGGCTACCAGCCAAAGTGAAGCGGAAATTCTTAACAGTGATTTGTCCGGTCTGTGGCTGGATTTGTTGCAATGGGGTTGCCATGATGTGAATCAGCTTGACTGGTTGGATGCGCCGCCAGTACCCGCGCTGAATGCGGCCAGGGAACTGTTGCATCAGTTATCCATTACTGACCAACAAGGGAAACTGACCTTTACTGGACGTCAGATTGCGTCGCTAGGTTGTGATCCCCGCCTCGCTACCATGCTGTATACGGCTGCGGGGCAGAATAATGATGCGTTGGCAACAGCGGCGATGCTGGTGGCTATTATCGAAGAGCCGCCACGCAGTGGATCACTGAATCTGTCAGACTGGTTGCACCGGCCTGCCCGTCATTGGCAACACCGGGTCCAGCAGCTTATCCGACGTGTTAATGGTGGACATGGTCATATTAATGAGGCGTTGGCTGCGGCATTGTTGGCGATTGGTTTCCCTGATCGTATTGCCCGGCGGCGGGGTCAGGATGGACGTTACTTGCTGGCGAATGGTATCGGTGCCCAGATATCGGCCGACGATGCCCTCTCGGCAACTGAGTGGTTGATCATCCCGTCACTCATGCAAAATCATAATAGTGCCGACGCGTGGGGTCTCTTGGCGCTACCGCTTGCGATAAATGCACTGACGCAGCAATTACCGAGTTTGTTAAATGAAATCAACGTTGTGCACTGGGATGAAGAAAAGGGTACTCTGCGCGCCAGTCGACGCAGTCAGGTTGGGTGCCTGACGTTACGCATGCAGCCACTGGCCAAACCCTCTGATGACGAGTTCCTGCGGGCTATGCTGAACTGGCTGCGAGAGCAGGGATTATCAGTTCTGAACTGGGATGCTGCATCATTACAGTTGCGGGCGAGGATCCAGTGTGCCCGGCAGTGGTTACCGGAAGTGGCGTGGCCGGCAGTGGATGACGAAACGTTGTTGCTGACGCTGGAGCAGTGGTTGCTACCTTCACTGTCTGGTGTGCGCGATCTGCGAGCGCTTCGTCAAATTGATCTGAGTGACGCTTTGCTGCGGTTGCTTAACTGGTCGCAGCGGCAACAGCTGGATAACGCATTGCCTAGCTATTACACTGTGCCGGGTGGGAGCCGACTGCCAATTTGTTATTATGAGGACAAACTTCCCACCCTGGCTGTTCGGTTACAGGAAATGTTTGGTGAACAGCAAAGTCCGCAATTGGCGGACGGGCGGGTGTCACTGGTGTTGGAGCTGTTGTCTCCGGCGCAGCGACCATTGCAGATTACTCGTGATCTGGCTGCATTTTGGCAGGGGGCGTACCGGGAAGTGCAAAAAGAGATGAAAGGGCGCTATCCCAAACATGTCTGGCCCGATGATCCGGCCAATACCGTACCGACCAGACGGACCAAAAAATATCAAAATCATTAATTTCAGATGTTTCCCCCTTTCTTGTGTGGTGGTGGGGATACAGAGTAGACGGCCAGGTTATAACACCCGTGGCTGTTAGTAATCGGATGGAGAAGTTACTGTAATGTCTCGGGATGATCGCGAACCTATCGGACGCAAAGGAAATACGTCACGACGAAAACCTACACGTAAGCAGACGGTACGACGTCACAGGGATGACGACTATGATGATGATTACGACGAGTACGATGATGATTACGATAATGACGACGATGGTGATGGTGATGATAACGGGAAAAACATGACACGCAAACCTCGTAAGAAGCGGCGCTGGCTGGGGCTTATGATCAAACTGTCCCTGATCTTTGCTGTAGTGATAGCCGTCTACGGTATTTATCTGGATAGCGAAATCCGCAGTCGTATTGATGGCAAGGTTTGGCAGTTGCCTGCCGCCGTTTATGGTCGAATGGTCAACCTTGAACCCGGTATGGCCTACAGCAAAAAAGAGATGGTCAATCTGCTGGAGGGTATGCAGTATCGAGATGTCAACCGGATTACTCGTCCTGGTGAGTTTACTGTTCAGGCAAACAGCATCGAGATGTTGCGTCGTCCTTTTGATTTCCCCGATGGCAAAGAAGGACAGATCCACGCCAAGCTGATATTCAGCAATGATCGGTTGTCGCAAATCCAGAATATGGATAATCAGCGTAATTTCGGGTTCTTCCGTCTCGATCCGAAGTTGATCACCATGTTGCAGTCGCCAAATGGGGAACAACGCCTATTTGTGCCGCGAGCTGGTTTCCCTGATCTATTGGTGGATACGCTGATTGCCACTGAAGATCGGCATTTTTATGAGCATGATGGTATCAGCTTGTATTCCATCGGGCGTGCGTTGGTGGCCAACCTAATCGCCGGCCATACGGTACAAGGGGGAAGCACCCTGACCCAGCAGTTGGTGAAAAACCTGTTCCTGACCAACAAGCGTTCGCTGTGGCGTAAGGCAAATGAAGCCTATATGGCGTTGATTATGGATCACCGCTACAGCAAAGATCGTATTCTGGAGTTGTATCTTAACGAAGTTTATCTGGGACAAAGCGGTAACGATCAGATTCGAGGGTTCCCGCTGGCGAGCCTGTATTACTTTGGCCGTCCGGTGGATGAACTAAGCCTTGACCAACAGGCCATGCTGGTGGGCATGGTGAAAGGGGCGTCATTGTATAACCCTTGGCGCAACCCAAAATTGACGCTTGAACGTCGTAATCTGGTACTACGTCTGTTGCAGGATCAGAAGATTATTGATGAGGAGCTCTACAATCTGCTGAGCGCTCGTCCGCTGGGTGTCCAGCCGAAAGGCGGCGTCATTAGCCCGCAACCGGCTTTTATGCAGTTGGTCCGCCAGGAGCTACAGCAGCGACTCGGGGATCGCGCTAATGATCTTTCTGGCGTGAAAATTTTTACTACGCTTGATCCCGTTGCGCAGGATGCGGCAGAGAAAGCGGTGGAAACGGGCATTCCGGCGCTGAGAGCGGCCCGTAATGTGAAAGATCTAGAAACGGCAATGGTGATTGTCGACCGTTTCAGCGGTGAGATTCGGGCGATGGTTGGGGGCGCTGACACCCAGTATGCCGGGTTTAACCGTGCCTTGCAGGCCAGGCGCCCGGTGGGGTCGTTGGCGAAACCGCCGACCTATCTGACGGCATTAAGCATGCCGGATAAATACCGACTCAATACTATTCTGGATGATGAACCGCTATCCATTAAGCTTTCGAATGGCACGGTATGGGAACCAAGAAATTATGATCGGGATTACGGTGGTCAGGTGATGTTGGTTGATGCACTGGCACGCTCGCTCAATATACCGACGGTAAATCTTGGTATGGCGGTTGGTCTGGATAAGATAAGCACTACCCTACAGCTTCTGGGGATTCCAAAAAGTGTGATTCAGCCTGTTCCGGCGATGTTACTGGGCTCTATCAGCCTGACACCAATGGAAGTTGCTCAGGAATATCAGACGATTGCCAGCGGTGGTGATCGTGCGCCATTGTCATCGTTGCGTTCAGTGATCGCAGAAGATGGTACTGTGCTTTATCAGAGCTTTCCGCAGGCGGAAAGAGTGGTACCGGCACAAGCTGCATATCTGACGTTGTATGGTATGCAACAGGTTGTGGAACATGGCACGGCTCGCTCGTTGATGGCGAAGTTTAGTAAATACCATCTGGCGGCCAAAACAGGGACAACTAATGATTTGCGTGATAGCTGGTTTGCCGGCATCGATGGTAAAGAAGTGGCAATTACCTGGGTTGGACGTGATAACAATGGTCCGGCCAAGTTGACGGGGGCTAACGGTGCGTTGACTATCTATCGCCGTTATCTGGAAAATGAGACGCCGTTGCCGCTGATGCTGACTCCGCCTGAAGGTATTAGCAGTATGACAGTGGACAGCAACGGTAACTTCATTTGTAACGGCAGCAGTGCCGGGCAGGTAATACCGGTGTGGACGAGCAATCCGCAGGCGTTATGTCAGTCCAGCCAGACAACACACCCAGCACCCGTCAGTGCGCAACCAGACCAAGGTAATGACAGTGTTCCTGGCTGGATAAAACAGATGTTTGGGAAGTAAAGCTTCAGGTGCAGTGGTAGGTAATTATCGCAGTCAGTAACAGCCAGGTTCACTGGCTGTTACGTCATCACTCTCCTTGAGCACAGACAAACAGGGCGCGTTAGCGCCCTGTAATCGTCTTACAATGTGGCAAAGCAGCGCTGTGCTGCCTGAAGGGTGTGTTCAATATCCTGTTGGCTGTGGGCCAGTGACATAAAGCCAGCCTCATAGGCCGAAGGTGCCAGATAAATGCCTTCATCCAGCATCAAATGGAAAAAACGCTTAAAGCGTTCAACATCACATTTCACCACGTCCTGATAACATGTGACCTGCTCTGCGTTGGTGAAGAATAATCCAAACATCCCTCCGACGTGATTTACCACCAGCGGAATACCTTCTTCTCTGGCGGCGACAAGTAATCCTTCGGCCAACTGGTTGGTCAGTGCGGTGAGTTTTTGATGCACACCTGGTTTGGCAACTTCAGTCAGGCAGGCAAAACCAGCCGCCATTGCGATAGGGTTCCCCGACAGTGTACCGGCCTGATATACCGGACCGGTCGGTGCCAGCGCTTGCATAACGTCACGGCGGCCACCAAATGCGCCCACCGGCATCCCGCCACCGATGATTTTCCCCAGGCAGGTCAGATCAGGACGAACGCCATAGTGGGCTTGTGCCCCTGCCAGCGCAACGCGAAAGCCCGTCATCACTTCATCAATAATCAACAAGGCGCCAAATTCATCACACAACGCACGCAATCCAGGCAGGAATTCTGGCAATGGAGGCACACAATTCATGTTCCCGGCCACTGGTTCGACGATGATGGTGGCAATCTCAGTCGGATATTGTTCGAATGCCGCACGAACAGAGGCCAAATCATTATAGGTACAGGTGAGGGTGTGGCGAGCGAAATCGGCGGGGACTCCGGGTGAATTGGGCTGACCCAGCGTCAAAGCACCAGAGCCGGCTTTCACTAACAGGCAATCTGCATGGCCATGATAGCAACCTTCGAATTTGATGATCTTATCGCGCCCGGTAAAGCCTCTAGCCAGGCGAATAGCGCTCATAGTGGCTTCAGTACCGGAGTTTACCATGCGTACCATATCCATACTGGTGACCAGCGAGGTGACCAGCCGGGCCATATTGACTTCCATTTCAGTAGGCGCTCCGAAACTCAATCCTCGTTCAGCAGCACTGATCACCGCCTGACGGATCGCCGGATGATTATGACCCAGAATCATGGGTCCCCAGGAACCGACATAATCGATATAGGCTTTTCCATCTGCATCATACAGATAGGCACCATCCGCCCGCTCGATAAACAGCGGTACACCGCCAACACCGTTAAATGCGCGCACCGGGGAGTTTACGCCACCTGGAATTAGCTCCTGAGCTGCGGCATACAGACTTTCAGATTTATTCATTGCGGATTCCTGACTTGATTTTTTGTCCATCGAGAATAGTGTCATTCTAATCAACACATTGCCATAGTGAAATTTTTGTCCAACCTTGACGTACATCTATGAAAGTGGAAGCATTGAAAATCGGCGCTGGGCAGAAGGCGTCATTAGCAATTAGAATGGTCGACTTGTCTATCGTTGTGTATCAAGCCGAGTTTATTGCGTGTCTAAAGTCACTTCACCTTTATTATCTGCAGCTGCCCGTAATGCTGCGATCCGTCAGATTCTGCGACGTGATAAAACGCCGGTTATCATTCTGGTTCTGGCTGCGTTTGTAGGTACATTGGTAGGAATCGTCGGCGTTGTGTTTGATATGGCGGTTAACTGGGTACAACATCACCGAATGTCCGTATTAACACAACTGACAGATTCATGGTTGGTGTGGCCAGTAGCTTTTTTGTTTTCGGCGTTATTGGCGATGTTGGGGTACTACCTGGTGCGCACCTTTGCGCCGGAAGCCGGGGGCTCGGGTATTCCGGAAATTGAAGGCGCGCTGGAAGAACTGCGCCCGGTACGTTGGTGGCGAGTGTTGCCCGTGAAATTTTTTTGGCGGTCTGTGCTCGCTGGGCGCGGGTATGGTTCTTGGTCGCGAAGGGCCGACAGTTCAATTGGGGGGGGAATATCGGTGGGATGTTTGCTGAGTTGCTACCACTTCGACGGGCTGATGTAAGGCATTCTTTACTGGCGACAGGGGCTGCGGCAGGTCTGGCGGCAGCCTTTAATGCGCCATTGGCCGGGATTCTGTTTATCATCGAAGAGATGCGCCCGCAGTTTCGCTATAATCTTATCTCCATCAAAGCGGTATTTATTGGCGTCATCATGTCCAGTGTTGTTTTTCGCATGTTCAATGGTGAGGTAGCTGTCATTAATATCGGTCGCCTTTCCTCCGCCCCCGTTAATACCCTATGGCTTTATTTGTTGCTTGGCATTATTTTTGGTGCCGTTGGTGTTCTATTTAATGCCCTGGTGTTATGGTCGCAGGACCGTTTTATCCGTTTTCACGGTCGCAGCCTCAAACGATTCATGGTCGTTGGTTTACTGGTTGGCGGTCTATGCGGGATATTCTCGCTATTCTTTAGTGAGGTGACCGGTGGCGGTTTTGAATTGATCCCGATTGCGGCAGCGGAGCATTACGGTGTGGGTATGCTGCTGGTGATATTTCTGGTTCGGGTAGTGATGACGTTGCTTTGCTTCTGTTCCGGTGCGCCGGGCGGGATTTTTGCCCCGATGTTATCACTAGGAACATTATTGGGTGCCGCGTTTGGCATGACTTGCGGTTTGCTGTTTCCCGCTTATGGTTTGGGGGCTGGGACGTTTGCCATTGCAGGAATGGGGGCATTGTTTGCCGCGTCAGTGCGTGCACCATTAACCGGGATTGTACTGGTACTGGAAATGACTGATAACTATCAGCTTATTCTGCCAATGATTATTACCTGCCTGGGGGCCACGTTGATTGCCCAGTTTCTTGGCGGTAAACCGCTCTATTCGTCTATTCTTGCCCATACTATTCAACGTCAGGTTCAGGCAGAGGCCAGCATGAAAGAAGATGCTTCTGCCATGAGCGAGATCAAATCTTGAACGTTTCGGGGGGCTATTAGATAATGAATCCAATTGGGTTTGGTATGAGCCACCTGATATTTGGTTGGGAGTAAGAAAAATGAGTGATGATGTAGCGGTAGCACTACCACTGCAATTTACTGATGCAGCGGCCAGGAAGGTGCAGCTTCTGGTTGCTGATGAAGAAAATCCAGATTTAAAACTTCGGGTTTACATTACCGGTGGTGGTTGTAGTGGTTTCCAGTACGGTTTCACTTTCGATGATAAGGTAAACGAAGGTGATATGACTATTGAGAAACAGGGCGTTGCGCTGGTTATTGATCCAATGAGTCTGCAATATCTGATCGGTGGATCGGTAGATTATACTGAAGGGCTGGAAGGTTCCCGTTTTGTGGTGACGAACCCTAATGCCAAAACGACCTGTGGTTGTGGATCGTCTTTCAGCATTTGATCGCGTTGTATGCCGCAGTAAAACCCGTGTTACCTCGACAGGTGCACGGGTTTTTTATTGTCTGGCTGATGGTGATGTTAGCCCGGATAGCTGTTCGCACAATTGACGGGCCGCGAGTAGCAGGCGTGGGCCACTGCGATTAAACCAATCTTCATTGACGGCAATGACGGGGATAGTGAGTTGAGGTCGCCAGAATGCAACGGTACTGGCTACGGCAGACGGTGGTGCACTGATCACAATCGCCTGTGGTTGACGCATTATCACCTGTTCTCGGCTCACCTGCGGCCAGGGAATAGCGCTATCGGCAAATACGTTGTGTGCTCCACATAATGAGATAACCTGGCTCTGTAGCGTTTTCTTCGATGCAGTAAACAGTGGTTGACGGCCAAACTGCAGGAATACCCGAATAGGTGTGCGATGCGCATAGCGCCGCTGTATATCCGCTAGTTGCTGGCGGAAAGCTCGTGCCGATTGCCGTGCGATGTCAGGATGTTGGCTGTACGATGCAAGTTGCTCCAACTGACGGGGAATATCTTCCAGCGTAGTGGGGTCGAGGTAAATAATCCTGATGCCAAAGGAAGCCAATTGGTCTAATGGCCGTTGTGGATTTCCTTCACGCCATGCCAGTATCACATCAGGTTTCAGGGACAGGATACGTTCGATGTTGATCCCCTGCCAACTGGCAACCTGCTCGTGCTTTCTTGCTTCTGGTGGGTAATCTGACCAAGCGCTGACGCCCACCAATTGTTCCCCCATCCCGGCAGCGTAGGCCATTTCCGTGGCATGCGGAGCCAGCGTAATCACTCGCAAGGCAGCAGCCTGCGCCAGAGAGAACCAGAAGACACTGATCAATAGCATCGTGGTTTTCAGGAAGGGAAAATTCAAACGAGTAAGTCGCACTATTGCATTTCCGTTACTGGCTGGCAGCCGCTATGTCCTGAGTCCGCCGTGGCTTGGTTCAGGGCATAGTCGGCTTGGGGTTACTGGCGTTGTGCCAGCATCTGTAACATGGTTTCCACCATGCGAGTAGACTGTTTGGCGGCTATGGACAGGAATTCATCGAAGCTGAGATGAGATTCCTGATCTGCTACGTCTGAAATGGCTCGGACGACGACAAAAGGTACGTCAAACTGGTGACAAACATGACCGATGGCGGTTGCTTCCATTTCAACGGCAATGGCCTGTGGAAAGAGATGACGGATGCGCGCCAGCGGTTCGGCACCATTAATGAAAGCATCGCCGCTAACCACCAGACCCCGTACGGCATTCAGCCGCAGTGTGGCAATCGCGTCCTGTGCCACTGCGATAAGCGATGTATCGGCCACAAACGCCGCCGGACAGCCTGCCATCTGGCCAGCTTCATAACCGAAAGCTGTCACATCGGCATCGTGATAGCGCACCTCGTCAGAGATTACAATGTCGCCTACGTTGAGCGCGGCAGCCAGCCCACCGGCAGAACCGGTGTTAATTACAACATCAGGCTGGCAGTGTTCCAGCAACAGAGTGGTGCCTAATGCGGCTGAGACTTTACCGATGCCCGATTTCAGTAAGGCAACCTCAGTACCGTGTAATTGACCGCTATAAATTTCACAGCCCGCGCGTTGGAAAGTCTGACGATTCTGGATTTGGTCCCTTAACAGGGTAACTTCTTGTTCCATTGCGCCAATAATGCCCACTTTCATAGGATTCCCCACAGATTTGGTAGAAATAACAGGAGTGTCATAGTGCTTAGTTTATCATGGCTGAGGTGAATAGAGCGCACGTGATGCGGTTGTATCGTCCGGTCTGACGTGTTATCACCCTGACAGGGGTTTTACATGGAGAACAGCATGTCTGATATCGATTTCTCGCAAAAGATCAATTTTCAGCGGCCTTTTAGTAAACCAGTTGCGGCTGAGGATGACTATGCCATTATTCGTCAGTTTGAAAGTGATCGTGGACGGATTATCAACTCTGCTGCTATCCGGCGTTTACAGCAGAAAACACAAGTCTTTCCGTTGGAACGTAATGCGGCGGTTCGTTCCCGTTTGACGCATTCAATGGAAGTTCAGCAGGTCGGGCGTTACATCGCCAAAGAGATTGTGGAGAGAATGCGGCGGGGGAATCTGTTGGAATCAACAGGATTGGCTGCGTTGCAAACGCCATTTGAAAGCATCGTGGAAATGGCCTGCCTGATGCATGACATCGGTAATCCTCCGTTTGGGCATTTTGGTGAAGCGGCAATCAATGCGTGGTTTGGCAAACGACTGGATGTCGCCTATTTAAGCGCCGACAATCCTCGTGACGATCAATGTAGCGTTCATGGCCTGTTGCTTCAGCATGATGATTATGATCAGTTGCGTAGCCATATTCGCCAGGATTTGAGTAATTTTGAGGGGAATGCCCAGGCTATACGGTTGGTACATACCTTGTTGAGGTTGAATCTGACTTATGGGCAGGTAGGTGGCATCTTAAAATATACCCGCCCGGCATACTGGCTGGGTGAGATCCCGACAGAATACGACTATCTCATGAAAAAACCGGGCTATTATCTGGCAGAAGAGCCTTTTATCGTTGAGATGCGCCGGGAACTCTCTCTGGGCGAGTATCACCGATTCCCTATGACTTATATTATGGAAGCCGCCGATGATATCTCTTACTGTGTGGCGGATCTGGAAGATGCTATAGAGAAAAACATTCTCACTGTTGAGCAGCTTTATACCTATTTGCGTGACAGCTGGGGGGAAAGTCGGCCCGGAGATTTGTTTAGCGTTACGGTAGAACGAGCTTATAAAGAGAGAAAACTGCGAATTAACGATCAGTTCTTCATGTATCTGCGTGTTTATACCGTTGGAAAGATGGTGCCGCACGCCGCGATGCGTTTTATTGATAATATTTCCGATATTTTTATTGGAAAATTTAATCACGCACTGCTGGAAGATGAGGGTCCGAATGCCCGTTTATTAAAGATGTTTAAAGATGTCGCTAGAAAGTTCGTTTTTAATAATCATGAAGTCGAGCAACTTGAGTTGCAAGGCTATCGCGTTATTCGCGGATTATTGGATATTTATAGTCCATTGCTTGATCTGTCTTACCGTGATTTTTGTCAGTTGGCAAAAGAGAATCGTCACTCATGTTTCCCCATTGAAACCCGGCTTTATCACAAACTTTCCCGTAAACATTGTTTGGCTTATCTGGATGCATTGAAGGGCCTGCAACGGCTGCCAACGAAAGAGCGGGAAATGCGCGAGTACTATTATCGTGCCCGTTTGATTCAGGATTATATCAGTGGCATGACCGATTTATATGCCTATGATGAATATAGACGCCTGATGGCAGCCGATTGAAACGGATTGAAACGGAGTATTATCACGAAGATAAGTTTTGTAAATATGGACAATATTTCCTTACTCTTCACTATATTGCGTGAATGGACTTTGGTTGTGCATAGTTACCTCACATACAGTATGACCGCTGCAGAAGGCCATAGATCCCCTATATTGATTGACTATGAGATATATCCCTATGAAAAAAAAATCATTGATTTTGAGTGCATTAACCTTAAGTCTGGCGATGGCGATGGGTACCGTTCCTGCTCTGGCTGCGGGCTCAACTGCCTCTGCCAGTGAACAGCTCCCCAGTTTGGCACCCATGCTGGCAAAAGTGATGCCGTCTGTCGTCAATATTTATGTAAATGGGCATACCAATGTCAGCCAAGGTAGCGTAACGCAGCAATTACAGCCGTTCTTTGGCGAAAACTCACCTTTCTGTCAGGATGGTTCGCCGTTTCAGTCGTCACCCATGTGTCAGGGGGGCGACGGGAATGGCAACTCTGCCGCACCTGAGCGGCAGGCTTTTGAAGCCCTGGGTGCAGGTGTGATTATCAACGCAGCGAAAGGCTATGTGGTGACCAATAACCACGTGGTGCAAAATGCTGACAAGATTCAGGTTCGTCTCAATGATGGCCGTAAGTTTGACGCTAAAGTTATCGGTAAAGATCCCCAATCAGATATCGCGTTAATTCAGCTTGAAGGTTTTAGTGACCTGACGGCTATCAAGATAGCGGATTCTGATAAATTACGTGTCGGGGATTATGCCGTAGCGATTGGTAATCCGTACGGCCTGGGTGAAACCGCGACTTCCGGGATTATTTCTGCGTTGGGGCGCACCGGGTTGAATATTGAGAATTATGAAGACTTTATTCAGACCGATGCGGCAATCAACCGGGGGAACTCAGGTGGTGCTCTGGTCAATCTTAATGGTGAATTGATTGGTTTGAATACGGCTATTCTGGCTCCCAGTGGCGGTAATATCGGTATCGGTTTTGCCATTCCCAGTAACATAGTGAAAAACCTGACCAATCAGATGGTGGAATTTGGTGAGGTGAAACGCGGTGAATTAGGCATCATCGGTACCGAACTTAACTCTGATCTGGCCAAAGCGATGAAAGTCGATGCCCAGCGCGGGGCGTTTGTCAGCCAGGTGCAACCGAAATCAGCTGCTGCCAAAGCCGGGATTAAAGCTGGTGATGTGATTGTCTCCCTGAATGGTAAAACTATCAGTAGTTTCGCCGCGCTGCGGGCTCAGATTGGTTCTCTGCCGGTAGGGACTAAACTGACGCTGGGGTTGATTCGCGACGGTAAAACACTTTCCGTGGATGCTACTCTACAGCAGAGTAGTCAGACGAAGGTGGCATCCGGGAACTTGAATTCTGCCATTGAAGGTGCGGAATTAAGCAATACCCAGGTGGATGGACACAAAGGCGTGAAGGTGGACAAGGTTAAACCTGGTTCTGCTGCCGCACGTATTGGTCTGCAAAAAGGTGATGTTATTTTGGGTGTCAACCAGCAGCCCGTCGGCAATATTGGTGAGTTGCGCAAGATACTCGATAGTAAACCATCGGTCCTGGCGTTAAACATCCGCCGTGGTGACAGTGATCTCTATTTGTTAATTCAGTAATCAACCCTCCTGATTGCCGGGCACATCTATGCCCGGCTCTTCATTGAACATATTTGTGATGTCTGTTGCAAATCTTACCTGATGTGACACTTTCTGTGTAATTGCACAATGTATGAGGTTATTGCTGTCGTTATGATGGTGCAATTGTCAATCCCCTTCCGAGGTTGAAATGGCGACCTATCATCTTAATGCCAGTCTGGCACAGGATATAGTTGCACGTACTATGCAAATTATTGATAGTAATATCAATGTGATGGATGCGCGGGGTCGAATCATTGGCAGTGGTGACCAGGATCGTGTTGGTGAGCTACATGAAGGCGCATTGTTGGTGCTTTCTCAAGGGCGGGTCGTCGACATTGATGAAGCGGTTGCCCGTCACCTGCATGGTGTACGGCCGGGCATCAATCTGCCACTGAGGATAGACGGAGAAATCGTGGGCGTTATCGGTCTGACCGGTAATCCCGGGCAGTTGCGCCAGTACGGTGAACTGGTGTGCATGGCTGCCGAGATGATGCTGGAGCAGGCGCGTTTGCTGCATATTCTGGCACAGGATAGTCGTCTGCGCGAAGAGCTGGTATTGAACCTGATCCGGACTGACGAGTTGTCACCGGCGCTGATGGAATGGGCGCAACGATTGGGGATCGATCTTAATCAGCCACGTGTGGTAGCGGTAGTGGAAGTCGATAGTGGACAACTGGGTGTGGATAGCGCCATGGATGAGCTTCAGCAGTTACAAACTCTACTGACGACGCCGGAGCGCAACAACCTGATTGCTATTGTGTCACTGACAGAAATGGTGGTGTTGAAACCTGCACTTAATAGTTATGGGCGTTGGGATGCGGAGGAACATCGTCGGCGCATTGATAATTTGCTTTCCCGTATGGCAGATGGCAGTCGCTTACGGGTCCGGTTGGCGCTGGGGAATTATTTTTCCGGTCCTGGCAGTATCGCGCGTTCTTATCGTACCGCACGGACTACGATGAGTGTTGGCAAGCAGCGTATGCCGGCTCAACGCAGCTATTTTTATCAGGATCTGATATTGCCCGTATTGCTGGATAGCTTGCGTGGTGGCTGGCAGGCTAATGAGCTGGTTCGCCCGTTGACCAAGCTCAAAGCAATGGATGGAAATGGCCTATTACGCCGGACATTACATGCCTGGTTTCGTAATAATGTGCAGCCCGGAGTGACAGCCAAGGCGCTGTTTATTCATCGTAATACACTGGAATACCGTTTGAATCGTATCTCGGAACTGACTGGGCTGGATTTGACCAACTTTGATGATCGGCTGCTGTTATATATAGCGCTTCAATTGGATGAAGATGAATAGACCACTCAGAGTGGATGCTAATTATCTTAGACTCAAAACTATTAATATATGGCAAATAATATAACCCAATAGTATAAATTATCGCTAAACAGTATTTTTGCCACCTTCCTATATCCTCTATTGTCCCTTCCACACACCCATATAACCAACATACTGAAAAGCGTGCTGATGTAATTCTGTATAGATGTTGGACTAATTTTATCTAGGATCTACTCAGGAAAAACCAGCCATGCTCATGGCAATGGCCGATTAACCTGGATTTTCTACAGGTGGATAAAATACGTGTTTTTTGAGGAGCGATAGGCATGTCAATGCGCCGTCTGGTGTTTTCATTGGCCACAGCCACACTGTTGTTTTCCAGTGTGGTCTCTGCGGCAACAGAATTGTTGAACGTCTCTTATGATCCAACCCGTGAGCTTTATCAGCAATATAATGCTGCCTTTATCCGGCATTGGAAAGAAACCACCGGTGAGAGCATCACGATTAGAGACTCGCATGGCGGTTCGGGTAAACAAGCTCGAGCGGTTATTGATGGGTTGCAGGCGGATGTCGTGACGTTAGCGCTGGCGGGCGACATTGATGCATTGAATCTTAACCGGCCATTGATTGATCCTCAATGGCAATCGCGTTTACCGGATAACAGTACCCCTTATACTTCAACCATTGTGTTTTTGGTGCGCAAAGGGAATCCCAAGCATATTAAAGACTGGAACGATTTGATTAAACCAGGCGTTGAGGTCATTACGCCGAATCCAAAAACCTCTGGTGGCGCACGGTGGAATTTTCTAGCCGCCTGGGCTTATGCCAAACATCTTCCTGGCGGAAATGACGAGAGCGCGCTGAAGTTTGTCACAGAATTGTACCGCCATGCACCGGTGCTGGATACCGGTGCCCGTGGGGCGACAGTCAGCTTCGTCCAGCGTCAGTTGGGCGACGTACTGATTGCCTGGGAAAATGAAGCGCATCTTGCTCTGAAAGAGCAGGGTGGGGATCAGTTGGAAATCATTACACCATCACTCTCTATTTTGGCAGAACCGCCAGTCGCGGTGGTGGATAAGGTTGTTGAACGTAAAGGTACCCAAAAGCTGGCGGAAGCGTATCTCCGCTATCTTTATAGTGATGAAGGGCAACGTATTATCGCCGAAAACTATTATCGACCGCGTAATGCCCAGATTGCTGAGGAGTTCAAGAACCAGTTTGCTCCGGTACAACTGGTCACCATTGACAAGGAATTCGGTGGCTGGAAAAAAGCACAGTCTCGGTTTTTTAACGATGGTGGTGTGTTCGATAGCATTTTCAAACAAATCAACAAGTAAGATGTTCAATGCATAAAACTGCTGCTGTTATGGGCAGTTTTGTTATGCGGATGATGGCTGAGATACTCTCCTGCGCATGATAATCAAAGGTTTTTTATGTCGAGACGCGCTTTACCGGTGATCCCCGGTTTTGGACTAACGTTAGGTTTTAGCATCAGCTATCTGGGACTGTTGGTTCTCATTCCATTGGCGACGATGTTTCTGTACGCCAGCCAACTGACATTGATTCAGTTCTGGGAATTAATCACCAGCCGTCAGGTGCTTTTTTCGTTACGGCTTTCGTTCGGCACGGCGCTGATGGCCGCCTTTATCAATGGCATTTTGGGCACGTTGCTGGCATGGGTATTAGTACGTTATACCTTCCCGGGGCGGAAGATCATTGATGCCATGGTCGATATGCCATTTGCCCTGCCGACAGCCGTCGCCGGAATTGCCTTAACCTCGCTGTATGCACCCACGGGACTGGTGGGGGCACTGTTTCCATTCAAGATCGCCTATACCAGCCTTGGTATTACGTTGGCGTTGATTTTTGTTACGTTACCTTTCGTCGTCCGGACCTTACAGCCCGTGCTGGCTGATATTCCCAAGGAAGTGGAAGAAGCCGCCTCTTGCCTGGGGGCGGGGCCGTTGCAAACCTTTCGTCATGTATTGATCCCTGCCATTTTACCGGCCTGGCTGACCGGCTTTGCGCTGGCGTTTGCCCGAGGCATAGGGGAGTACGGCTCGGTGGTGTTTATCGCGGGGAATATCCCTTTTAAAACAGAAATACTGCCATTGCTGATTGTATCCAAACTCGATCAGTACGATTACAAAGGTGCGACAGGGATCGGGGTTTTCATGCTAATGATTTCTTTCATTATGTTGCTACTGATTAATATTTTGCAACGTCATATTCAACCCAAGTTGTAGGGATTTCATCGTGGATCAGATTATATCGACATCTGCCAGCGTGCAGATTTCCCCCAGACGCCCGGCGACGTTTTATGTTTTGATTGTGCTGGCCTGGATAGTTTTTTTCATGGTGTTGGTATTGCCGCTGTTGATGGTCGTCACCGAGGGATTGCATAACGGGTTGGGGGCCTTTTGGGATGCGATTTCCGAGCCGGATGCCGTTTCGGCACTGAAATTGACACTGCTGGCAACGGCTATTGCCGTTCCTCTCAATATGATTTTCGGGTTATGCCTTGCATGGTGTGTGACTAAATTTGAGTTCTGGGGAAAAACGCTGTTGCTGGCACTGATTGACCTGCCTTTTTCCGTGTCACCGGTGGTCACCGGGTTGATGTATGTACTGTTATTTGGTGCGCAAAGCAAACTCTATCCCTTTCTGGTTGAACATAATCTGGAAATTGTCTATGCCGTCCCGGGCATTGTGCTGGCCACCCTGTTTGTCACGCTGCCTTATATAGCACGGGAATTGATTCCGTTGATGGAACAGCAGGGCTCACAGGAAGAAGAAGCCGCACGTCTGTTGGGGGCCAATGGGTGGCGAATGTTCTGGCATATTACGCTACCCAATGTTAAGTGGGCGTTGATTTATGGCGTAGTGCTGTGTACAGCCCGCGCTATGGGGGAGTTCGGCGCGGTTTCGGTAGTTTCCGGACATATTCGTGGGTTAACTAACACATTACCGCTACATATCGAAATTCTTTATAACGAATACAACATCGTTGCTGCCTTCAGCGTCGCTATCCTGCTGCTGTTGATGTCATTGGTGGTACTGCTGCTGCGTCAGTGGAGTGAAAGTCGTTTAATCAAACAGGTAGAGCAACAACAGGAGCTGGCCAAAAATGAGCATTGAGGTTAACAATATTAATAAACAGTTTGGTCAGTTCCAGGTATTGAATCAAATCAACCTGTCGATTGAGAGCGGTGAGCTGGTCGCATTACTGGGGCCGTCCGGCTGTGGTAAAACCACATTGTTGCGCATTATCGCCGGGCTGGAAAAACCAGATAGCGGCAGCATCCGGTTTCATGGTGAAGATGTCTCTGTGCATGATGTACGCGATCGTAATGTCGGCTTCGTTTTTCAGCATTATGCGTTGTTCCGGCATATGACGGTATTCGATAACATCGCGTTCGGCTTGCGTATGAAACCTAAACATATTCGGCCAACAAAGCGTGAAATAGACAAGAAAGTGCATGAACTGCTCAATATGATTCAACTGGATTGGCTGGCTGAACGTTATCCGGAACAGCTTTCCGGCGGGCAACGTCAGCGTGTCGCATTAGCCCGGGCATTAATTGTTGAACCCCGGATCTTGTTACTGGATGAGCCGTTTGGCGCACTGGATGCCAAAGTGCGTAAAGAGCTGCGTCGCTGGTTATCCCGGCTGCATGAAGAGATCAATTTAACCTCGGTTTTTGTGACGCATGATCAGGAAGAGGCGATGGAAGTGGCTGATCGTATCGTGCTGATGAACAAAGGAGTAATTGAGCAAATTGGTTCACCCGATGCGGTTTATAATCACCCGGCCAGTGAATTTGTCTATCACTTCTTGGGAGATAGCAACCGGCTAACATTGCGTGAGTCCGATAAATCTATCCTGTTTCGTCCGCATGAAGTTGTGTTGGCAAGACAACCGCATGTAGATTATCAACCCGTGGTAGTGAAGGATATTCGTCCATTGGGCGCATTGACCCGTCTGACCTTGAAAATTGACGACAATAGTGAGTTGATAGAGGCCGAGGTCGCTCATGATGACGCTACACTGAATGGATTACATCGGGGGGATATCATTCAGTTTAAACCCAAGCGCTATAATGACGACTGGGAAATTTAAGCAAAGAAAAACGCCCCTATGAATCCTTTAGGCTTTCATAATAATGAAGGCCTGATTGCCATCAACCCAGGTTGGTTCATTTTTTATTCTATCCCCCACTATACTCCGAACCGCAGGTGTGTTGGCTTTCCTCACGTGATCACTTTCCTACCGTGGCATAAATGAAGCATACAACCTGGATCAGAAGGCTTTAACCATCGTTAGGTTTGCATTTGACTGGCCGTTTTTCAGCAATGCCTGAAAAGACGTATCGACAGTTTTCAACTGTTGCAGAAATTCTTCTGGTGACAAGTCATGACGTTTTCCGCTCATATAAGCCAGCGCCAGCTCTTTGGATTGGTAACGTTGAAAGTTATACATGATGCTCTCCTGAATGATAATGATAACGTGATGGCTAACCGCGAGCTGACTACTTATTACTACTCTTTGTTGTGCGTCGCGTTCTTAATAGAGAGCATTCTACGGTAACCACAATGAAGGGATAGCCGATTTTATAGATGTATTTGATAGGTAATGGCGATGAATTTGAAGTATCACCTTTTTCTTTGTCAATCATGCAACTAATAAAAATAGAGAGTAATATTTCTATGTGGCGGCTACATCTTCGATCAGGATTTGTGCATCACCGCTCTTCTCAACATAACCGGCAAATAGTCCCTCTTATCTGTCTGGTGGTGCAAAAAATAATTACGCTTCATCGTTCTTCCATTAACCAATATCAAGGTGAACATCATGAGTAAATTTATCTTCTCTTCACCAAGAAAATACGTTCAGGGCAGTGGCGTCATTGATGAGCTTGGGAAATACCTCCAGACATTGGGGACAAACGCCTTACTGATTGCTGATGACATCGTATGGGGAATTATTGGCGATCGCGTTAAATTGTCACTTGATGTATCCAAGCTTCAATTTCACTATGAACGATTTAATGGTGAGGCCTCCAGCAACGAAATCACGCGCCTCGCCGCTATTGGTAGTAAGCAGGGAACCAATCTGGTGGTAGGGTTTGGCGGTGGTAAAACGTTGGATACCGCCAAGGCTATCGCAGATGAGTTAAAGCAAAGTGTTGCCATTGTTCCCACGGTTGCTTCAACGGATGCGCCTTGCAGTGCGTTGTCGGTTATTTACACCGATGCCGGGGTGTTCGACAGTTATCGTTTCTATGATAAAAATCCTGATCTGGTTCTGGTCGATACGCATATTTGTGCACAAGCACCGGTCAGGTTATTTGCCTCGGGGATTGCTGATGGCCTGGCAACGTATGTTGAGGCATTGGCTGTTCAGCGTTCACACGCATTGTCTATGGTTGGTGGTGATCCTTCTATTGCTGGTATGGCTATCGCGAGAGCCTGTGAGGAGACGTTACTGACCTATGGCCTCAGTGCTTACAATGCCGTTGAGCAGCAGTTGGTGACACCGGCAGTGGAAGCTGTTGTGGAAGCGAATACTTTGCTGTCCGGTTTGGGTTTTGAAAATGCAGGTCTGGCAGGAGCACATGCTATCCATAATGGATTTACGGCAATTGATGGTGATATTCATCACCTGACACACGGTGAGAAAGTGGCTTACGGTACTCTGACACAAATGGTGCTTGAGCAGCGTCCGGATGAAAAAATTGCCCGCTATATTCGTTTCTATCGTGCTATCAAGATGCCAACGACGCTAAAAGAGATGCATCTTGAAAATGAGTCTTTTGAAAATCTGGTGAAAGTGGGGGCATTGGCGGGGGGCAAGGGTGACACCCTGGGTAATCTTAATCCGAAACTCTCTGCTGAAGACGTTGCCAATGCGATTCTGGCTGTGGATGCGTTCAGCAAAATCGTTAAGTAAATTTGTCATTTCGTCTACCGCAGCCTGTTGGACTGCGGTTTTCTGTCAGGTGGTGTGAAAAACCGCATATCCATGGCTTATGAGAAATAGAGATGAATGACCTTCGGTAATTGGGAGAGTAGATAGAGACCCAGGCCTATGGTCGCGCCGACAATAGTCCCGTTGATGCGGATAAACTGCAGGTCTTTACCAATATTTAATTCAATTTGGTGCGACATCTCTTTTGCATCCCAACCCTTTACGGTATTACTGATGTGTAGCGTCAGGAACTCAGCAAAATCCGGTGCCATTTTGTGTGCCGCCTGTTCCAGGTGGTGATTCAATGAGGCGCGTAACGCCTCATCCTGAGACAATGTCTTGCCCAACCAAAGAGCTGATTCATTCAGCCGTTCACGCAGCAGAGAGTTGCCACCAGCCATGTCTTGTTTGAGCCAGTCGCGCAGGTCTGTCCATAGTTGCGCAATGTAGTTGTTCAGCGTCGGATCGCTTATCAGGTAATGTTTGATTTCCTCAGCTTTGGAGGCCGTCGCGGTATCGCTTTTGAGTCGAACGATAAATTTCTCAACCGCGCGGTCGAAACTTTTACGAAAAGCATGATCACGGTCTTCGCCAATATCATCCAGCACAG
Source organism: Prodigiosinella aquatilis (assembly GCA_030388725.1). NCBI lineage: Bacteria > Pseudomonadati > Pseudomonadota > Gammaproteobacteria > Enterobacterales > Pectobacteriaceae > Prodigiosinella > Prodigiosinella aquatilis. Next base: position 3,631,670 of record CP128857.1, on the reverse strand, counting down.
CAGCAACGGCATTCGATACCATCTCTGCGCCGTTTTCACCTAACCATTCAGTCGGTAGAACTCGGGATTTAACCGGATGTTCTTTCCTTAACCAAATCACGATCTGTCGTGAGATAACGTCACGGGTGGCAGGTTGTTTCAATAATTTCATCAATTGCAAAACTGCCGCATCAAGCAATTCCTGATGGCGGCCATCTTTGGTCATATTCTCCAGCATGGCGGACATGGTTTTCGACAGATCGAGCTTATCCAGTAGGGTAGAAACCGCCTGCCTGATAAATGACTGAATACGCACATCATCGGTGATGTTGAGGAATGCACCCATCATGCGCAGTAAATAGCGGCTGAGCCGTTTTGTATTCTTCGGCGAAAGCCAGTCGGCTATGACTTGTGCGGGATTATGCTGACGGATAAGTTCGGTAAGGGAGGCGGAGTCGAGGAATTTTTCCCGCACGAATGCGGCTAAATTATCAGCAATACGATCTTTATTTCTGGGAATAATCGCGGTATGTCTGCCAATAAACGGCAGAGGAACACGACGAAAAAGGGCTACGACAGCAAACCAGTCAGCTAGTGCGCCGACCATAGCTGCCTCTGCAATGGCTTTCAATCCCAGAATCCAGACATCAGGCTGGAGAAACAATGTCGTAATGAATAGTGTCGCTGCGGTCAGTAAGAACAGCAGCGCGTTACGTTTGCTTTTGAGGAGATCTTTTTCTTTATCCATGAGAGCAGTTTAGCGATCACTAACGTGTTATGTCAGGTTTTTTAGCTTTCAGTCAAATGGTTAAGACAATTTTGCTCAACTCAACAACATGATGAAAATAATGCTTGAACGCGTTATCGCTGTTGGCGGCATCATGGTAGTGGTGTTTGTTGAGTCTGCTCCTCTGGGCTGCCACTTCGTCCTATTTCACCGCACCTTCCGTTACGCCACTGATAAACTTACGCTGAAAAACAAGGAAGATGGCGACGATGGGCAGAATCGCGATCATTGCACCCGCCATCAGTTCCGGAATGTTTAAGGTATTTTTGTTCTGGAAAAACATCATACCGATAGGCAACGTTCGTAATTCTTCTTCGTTCACCAGAATCAGTGGGATCAAGAATTCATTCCATGTCCAGATAAAGAGCAGCAGAGAAAGAGTGGAAAGCGTCGGCCAAATGGCGGGGACCAGAATACCCCACAATATTTTTTGTCGTTTGGCGCCATCCATCACCGCCGCCTCAATCAGTTCTTTAGGTACTTGCTGAAAGGCGGTTGCTACCATCAATGTGCTGAAAGGAATAGACAGTGCCACCTGTGGCAGGATTAACGCCAGATAAGTGTTGGTTAGTCCCATCCAGTGCAGTTCATGGTAGAGCGGAATAATAAAGGCTTCAGTGGGCAGTACCATGCCAAGTGACAGCAGGAACCCTAGCCATTTTTTACCCGGCAGACGTAAGAATGCAAAAGCAAAACCTGACAAGATGCCTGCCAGCATGCTGATGATAATCACGGGGAAGACCACCAAAACCGAGTTAAGGAAATACACCTCAAAATGGCCTTCACGCCAGGCGGAGAGATAATTGGCAATGTGAAAACTGCCTGGCAGCGTAAATACACCCTGAAACAGCTCGCTCTGGGTTTTGAATGAAGTAATCAAGGCCAGCAAAAACGGCAGGATGGTCATTATCGCGACAATCCAAATCACTGCACGTGAAAAACGCGATGTCTTATGCATCAGTGGCGCTCCCTGAGAACCAAATGAATCAATCCATTAAGAATAAACACCATCACCATACCGATAATGGCCACAGCGGAAGCGTAGCCAAAATGATGCAGGTCGAAGCCTTGCTGGTACATGTATATATTGGTCACCAGCGTTGATGTGCCTGGGCCGCCATGGGTCATTACATACACCAGATCAAAGGCTTTGATTCCTGCAATCACCGTAAGAAGAGTGGCGACACGAATTTCTGGACGAAGTGCCGGCAATGTAATGCGCATGAACTTCTGGCGTCTGCTGGAGCCATCCAACTCAGCCGCTTCCAGCAAAGAAGGATCCATGCGTTGCAGTCCTGCCATAAAGAGCACCAAACAAAAGCCGAAGAAATACCAGGTGGCAACCAGCCCTACCGCAGGGAGTGCCCAGTCAAAATCGCCCAACCAGGATAAGGCCAGCCAGGATTGACCCATGGCCCGCAAGATCTGATCGATAGGGCCGAAGGCGGGATTATAGAGCCAACGCCACACGACACCGAGCACGGCCATGGGCATGATGTATGGCAGGAAGAAAAGAATACGTAGCAGACTGCGTTCCACGCCACTGCGCGTATCGTTGAGAAAACTACAGAGTGTCAGACCAACGATGATCGGAAACAGGGTGTAAAACAGGAGCAACAGGGCGTTATTGCTGATGGATATCCAGAAGGTAGCGTCTGCAAACATATGCGCAAAATTCTGTAGCCCGACAAATATTGGCCATGAGGTTCCATCCCATGCCGTAAAGCTTGCCCATAACGAGAAAACCAGCGGCAGCAAAAGAAACACGGTATAGAGCGTCATTGAGGGCAAAATGAACAGCAGATTTCGCATCCTGGACTTATTAAGCATTAAACCGCCTCATTTCAGCATTCACTCTGAGTGCGCACGATGGCGCACTATTACAATGAAAAAGGTGAAATCTATTCGGTGCAACAGGTTATCTGGCACGTTATTAATGTTTGACTGACTTGAGATACTGCTGGTAATTACTGTCAAGTTTTTCAGTCAGCTGTTTCGGTGTCAGGCGATTGGCCAGCAAGAGCTGCACGTCGGCCTTGAGCGCATCACCCATTGTTGGTGTAGCCCAGTCGACATAATGGCCTAACCCATTATTGGCATTGACGTTGACCCACACGTGATAGACATCTGCCAATAGCGGATTATTGGTGGGTATTTTTGCATCCTTGTTTGTCGATGCAGGCAGGAATCCGGCTTTTAACCAGGCATTGGCGACCGTATCTGACACAATATAGTTAATGTATTTTGCAGCGATATCTCTCTGTGCCTTGGTTTTTGCAGTGACGGTAATGGAAAATGGGAGATCCGTTCCGCCTACCATCAACGGTGCTTTCACCCCATCGAAAGGCGGTAACGCCGCGAAGTGAATATCTTTATTGGTTTTAAATTGCCCCATATACCAGGTACCACTGATGAAAAATGCCGCCTGGTTGTTACGAAATAACGATGCGGCATCATCGCTCGCTATACCCTCATAGCCGGGAAAGAAGTAACCTTTTTTGTTCCAGTCCTGCATCATCTGTGCAGCTTTCTCGAGTTTTGCATCTTTAAATGTGCCGCCTACGTCATAGATCAAATTGTCCAGTGTCTTACGATCCGAGCTCTCAATCTGGTCTTCCCAGAGCGTAGACAGCAATTGTGGACCCACTGATCCAGCCAGTAGACCAAGCATCATGGGAACCGTGCCTTGTGCCTTGAGTTTGGCCATGGCAGCTTCCAGCTCCGTCATATCTTTGGGCACCGGTATGCCGGCTTTATCCAGCAGCGCCTTGTTATAATAAAGACCGACCATTTCGCCCAGGCTGGCGACGCCGTAAAGTTTACCGCTGCCAAAATCCTGTGTGTCAGACCAACGGTTGCGTTTGAGAATGGCACTTGGGAAGCGTGTGTCCCACCCATACTGTTTGGCATAGCTATCCATTGGGAACAGCAATTTTTCTTTGACCAGCGCCCCCATATCACCGCCGCCCTGGTTGACCTGTGCAACCTGAGGGCCATCTCCTGAGGAGAGCGCCAGTTTCAGTGGAATGCGAGTATCTTCAAACGCGTGTACAGAGCGGGTGATTTTCGCTCCAGGGTTTTGTGCCTCAAAGTTTTTAATGGCTTGTTCAATAACCGCCGTTTGTGCCGGATAGTTATAGATGTCCCAAACGGCGATATTTTCTGCTTGTGCACTGCCAATAGTAATTGCACTGGATAAGCTGACAGCCAGCAACGAGAAAACCAGGTGTAGTAGATGTTTGTTCCGTGGCGGGCGTGACATGTTCAAAACAAGCGTGGTTGTAGACATGGTGTATCTTTCCTCCAACACAGGGTTAGCATCCCTTTTTCTGGTGGCAAAAGCGTATCCTTTGCTTTGCAAAGAGGTGAATGTTTGAACACTACCCATCCACCATTCAATACTTACTTTATATATAAAATAAAGTCAAATGGCTTATTTGCTATGCTGGTAATGTTAATTTTCGCATCTAATCGCTGTTTTTAACTGAATTCTCAGTGTTAAATACCAGTTTGGTGAGCTATGTCATCAGGATGTGGTCTATCGGCCCTCGTAATCAGATAACTATTCTCTTTAATAATCTTATTTTAATCAACTATATGTTTTTAAATATGAAAATCTTATCCCTGAAAAGGATGTTAAATCTGACGCATCAATGGTTCAAGGAGAAGATAACGGGCCTGGCACGGTTTTTCTCATAAAGAGTGAGGAAAAATAATTCGTTTTTATTTTGTTCAGGAATGTGATCTGATACCAGGTTAAAAAAATGTGAATTGTTGGAGTTATTATATATTGCAAACTAAGTCATCATTCTTTAGTTTAGAAATTCGTATTTTTTGCTCATATTGGACGGGAGGTTACGATGGTCTCATCTTCTCTAGTGATACGACACGCCGAGGAAAATGATTGGGATGCACTCTATGACATTTGTCTCAAAACAGCAGATGCCGGACAGGATGCCACTGCGCTTTACAGTGATCCTCAATATCCAGGGTTACGTTTCTCAGTGCCTTATGCCGTTTTTGAGCCTGAACTGGCTTTTGTACTCTGTGAGGATGCTCAACCGTTGGGCTATGTGGTCGCGGCGCGCCATACCGTTCATTTTGAGCAGCGCCTTGAGGCGGAATGGTGGCCTCTGTTGCAGGAAAAATACCGTGACCGCCTGGCGACGAAACCTTTGGATGAAAATACTCTGGCGTTTATCCGCCAGCCTGAACGTGCTTCACCGCAACTCACTGATGCCTATCCTGCACATTTGCATATCAATATTCTACCCTCTGCACAGAAAAGCGGGCAGGGGCGAAAAATGGTAGAAACTGAACTTGATGCATTGCGAGCCCAGGGGGTGGCCGGTGTGCATCTGGGCGTAAGCCTAAGAAATGAACAGGTTTGTGCTTTTTACGAGAAGATGGGCTTTCGGATGCTGTTTCGCAGCAATGCCCTTTATATGGGACTCACCTTGTAAGCGGAAAGATTATGGCGAATGTAGCGCTCAACTCTATCAAAAAATCTTATGATAACGTCCATGTTATTCATGGTATCGATCTTGAAATTCAAAGCGGTGAGTTCATCGTTTTCGTCGGGCCCTCTGGCTGCGGCAAATCCACTCTGTTACGTATGATTGCCGGTCTTGAAGAGATAACCGCCGGTAAACTCAGCGTTGATGATGTCGATATGACCCATCAACCAGCGACGGAACGCGGCATCGCGATGGTATTCCAGTCTTACGCCTTGTACCCGAATATGACGGTGCGCGGTAACTTGAGCTATCCGCTGGAAGTCGCCGGGCGGCCTAAATCCGAGGTGAGACAACAGGTAGAAGCCACGGCGGAAAAATTGCATTTGACAGAGTTACTGGACAGGCTGCCAAGGGCCTTATCTGGTGGGCAGCGCCAGCGAGTGGCCATTGGCAGGGCGATTATTCGCCAGCCGCGTATTTTTTTATTCGACGAACCTTTGTCGAATCTTGATGCTGAACTGCGCTTACAGATGCGTATTGAGATCGCCAAACTCCATGAGTCGTTGGGTAATACCATGATTTATGTTACGCACGATCAGTTGGAAGCGATGACGCTGGCTGACAGAATTGTGGTGTTGCGATTAGGGAAGATAGAGCAGGTAGGCTCACCGTTAACGCTCTATCACGATCCGGATAATATGTTTGTGGCGGGATTCATTGGCTCGCCAAAAATCAATTTTATCAAAGCGATTGTCGCCTCGAATCATGAGAGCCATGTTGGATTACGGTTACCGGAGTTGAACATTGATAATTTGTTATTACCACTCAGCCATACTCTGCAAGAAGGACAGCATGTGTGGTTGGGTGTCCGACCTGAACATTTTGTCGAGCCGATGGGCGCCGATTGTCAGTTTACGGCATCGCTGACATTTGCTGAGCGATTGGGTCATACCAACTATCTGTATCTGGATATTGGTGTGGAGAACACGCTGGTTATTGAGCAACGAGAAGCCAAACGCTATGAAACCGGCGACAGCGTATCACTGGGGATCAACGCCAGTCAGTGCCTGCTTTTTGCAGACAACGGAGAGCGTGTTCGCTAAATATGATGCTGATTTTTCCCCTTTCAATCGGTCGAGAGGGGGAACCGTTTATTCTCCATCGGCATTTGCCGCCAGAATATCAATGAGTTTGTTAACCGCAAAACCAGCGGCACCCAATGCCCACATACGGTTTGACTCTGTCAGGAACATCAAGGGCGTCAATTGTGGCGTGAGCTTCAGGCGGTACGCCTGGAAACTCATCGTGACGCGTTCCAGTAATATCCGTGATGCCATTTGTGGCTCCATCGCTAGATAAACCACATCCGGATCCAGGGCTATCGACAGATTCGCCAATGATACACCAATGTGATGCCCGGCATTAGCCAGGACATCCAGCATGTGGGGGGATGGTCGTTGATCGACTTCGAGTAAGTTCTTCGGCGGTGTTTCGCCTGTGGGTGTCTGGTGTGCAATGGCATTCAAGATCGCGCGCGATGAGGCAATGTCTTCAAGATTTCCTGCCGTCCCGTCACCAATCAGCGCCATGCCTATTTCCCCCGCGTTACCGTGACGTCCGCGATACAACTGGCGCTCCAGGATAATACCTGCACCAATACCTTTACCGAAGGTGGCGATAATTGCTGATTGCGCACTGCCCAACTGACCAAATACGAGGGTCGCCAGTGCCATAGCATTAGCATCATTTTCGATATAGACCGGAATGTTAAAGCGCTCTTCCAGCATGTTGGCAATAGGTACATTGGTCCAGTCCAGTGCTTTAGAACGCACACAGTAGCCGTTTGCTGGGTCAACGATACCTGAGAGTGCTACACCGATAGCGCTGACTTTTGCGGCATCCACAGTCTTGAGGAACTTGGTCAGTGCATCACTTAACTGTTTAGGGGTTAATGCGCCGGTTGGGATCAGCTGTTCACCAATCAGTTTGCCATTTAGATCCGTCATAACGATCAGATTGCGTTCCGCATTAAGCTGAATACCCACGACAGTGGCATGATCGGGATTCAGACCCAACAGGATTTTGGGTCTGCCCATGGATTCCCGTCGAAGCCCGAGTTCATGAATGATTCCTTTGCTTAATAGTCTGTTCGCCGCCTGAGAAATGGTGGACATGCTCAGGCCGCTGCGTACTTTCAAGTCCGACTGGCTGATCGGAGAATTTTCAATAATAAGGCGCAAAATACGCGCTGAAACATTCGGAACAATCATAGGGTTTTGAATCATCTTATGGTTTCATGACAGAGAAATTGCTGCAATTATTGTCGATTATTGCGTCGCCAGACGCAATGCGCCTTGTAAAGCATCCGCTTTGGCGCTAACCAGACGTTCACGCGTCACTGTGGGCAAATAGGGTAATATCGGTTTAGCGATACCACCCATTAATGCCACGTCACCCTGACACGCCTTGAGTAACCAATTCAGCATTAAATCAATATCTTCGGCTAATTGACTAACCAGAGTGAGCCCTTGTGGGTCTGATGCCTGTGCGGCCTGGAAAATCTCAGGAGCAAAACGCCCCCAGTCTGCTGGCCTGGCGGACAGTGACCAGTTGAGCAGTGTTTCTGGTGAGTCAGAAAAGTGCGCCATCAGCGAGCGCGTGAGTGGGGTATGTGTGAGAATGTTGTCGTGCGCCAGTAGTGCTGAGCGCAATGCACTGCGACCAAGAATGGCCCCAGACCCCTGATCACCAAGGTTAAATCCCCAGCCACCGATAGCATGAAAGTGATGCCCGTCGAATGCGGCCCCCTGACTTCCTGTCCCGACAATGAGCACGGCACCCGGAGAACCAGAATGTGCACCAAGACAGGCAATCTCAACATCCGATGCGACGTGAACTGCTGCAAAAGGCAGTACTGACTGTGTGACGCGATGGCGAAGTTCAGTGATATTCGCCCCGGCAAAGCCAAAACCGGCCACGGTATCAGATAATGCGGAAAGTGGCAGTCCGGCATTATAAAACGTCTGTTCAACGGCAGACATCGCCGTAGACAGCGCACCGTTAAAATCTGAAAATAGATTAGCGGCGCCGAGGCACGCTTCAGCCAGAATGGTGCCTTTCTTGTCGGTCAGTCGAGCACGGCATCGTGTACCACCGCCATCCACACCCACGAAGTAATCTGGTTGCAACCTTGCCTCCTTCTGGCTCTGAATCACCGGCTTTTAACACCATCAAGTAACAGCCTAAACCTGTGGCTTTTCACTCCAATGAATGGTGTGACCGGTATAGAGCAAAAAAGATAGGGTAAAAAAACATAAATCGCAATGATAAAAAAATTAAGAAAAAATAAATTTATAAAAAATCATTAAAAACATAATGATAATAAATTATTTCATTTTAACTTGAGCTTCATTTATTGACATTAGTTTTGCTATCGTAATAAGTTCTTGATGATTGTCAGAGCAATGTAAGCCTGGTCAGGGCCGTGCATCATTACACCATTTCGCAAAGCATCTCTTTCAGAGACGGGCAGGGGACATAACATGAAAGTAGGCATTGTCGGACTCGGTTTTCGCATGTCAAATGTGGTTAACGAGTTCAGTAAAGTTGATCCGGATTTCAGCATTACCGGATATTTTGATCCTGCACCGGCAGGGTTACCGAATCTGAAAGCGTTCAATATCGATGCCGGTTACGCTTTCGACTCTTTTGATGCACTATTGCGGGCTGGTGGCTTTGATTTGCTGATGGTCGGCTCGCCAAATTATATGCATCTTGAGCATATCCGGGCGGGGCTGGCTGCTGGCGTGCGCGTCTTTACCGAAAAACCGGTAGTCATCGACGAAGCACAAAGCATGGCGTTGGCTGAACTGGTTAAAGAGTATGGGGCTGACAACATCATCGTCGGGTTGGTATTACGTTATTCGCCCTTGTATATCGATTTGCTCAAAGCGAAACAAGACAACCAACTGGGTGAAATCACTTCCATTGAGGCCACCGAGCATATCAAGCCTTATCACGGTGCTTTCTTCATGCGCGACTGGCGTCGCTATGAGAAATATGCCGGCCCTTACATTCTGGAAAAATGCTGCCACGATATCGATCTTTATCAGGGTTTGGTCGGTGAGCGACCTGTTCGGGTTGCCAGCTTCGGCGGGCGGAAATCCTTTACTCCGCAGCATGAGCCACAGGGAAAAATCACCACTGATTCCGAGGTGTATCACATCAAACCCAGTGGCTGGTCCAGCACCGATGCGGTATTTAACAGTGATGCGGATATTGTGGATTATCAGACAGCTATTATCGAATATGCAGGTGGTGCCACGTTAGCCTTCCATGCCAATCTGAACGTACCGGATGAATTTCGTCGTTTCTGCGTAATAGGATCCAATGGTATGGCGGAGGGCGATTTTGTCCGTAACTATTTTCGTGTACATGATGCCCGTACGGGGGACAAGCTGGTTTCTACCGAATATGAAGGTAATGCGTATGATGGTCATTATGGTGCGGATGCATTAATGGTCGAGGAGATTGTCAAGCATTTGAAAACTGGCAGTCCATTGAAAGTGTCTGTCGTTGATGCGCTGGAAGCCGGGTTAACGGCGATTAAAATTGATGAGGCGAGAAAACAGCGTACCGTTATCGATCTAACTGAATGTTGGCAACGTTTTGATCGGGCATTAGGCCGTGAGCTCTGTTAAACGTTCATTGCCTACCGGCGTTAATCGGTCATAAGTGGCAGTGTTAGATGTTAAAGGCGCATCTCTCAATACTACGGTATGACTGGGTATCCAGGGGATTAAACGCAATCTGGCATTAAATTTAAGGGAGCGTATATCCGCTCCCTTGTCATCAATAATACCAATACGGTTATTACAGGCTTTCTGTGAAAGTACGAGTAATAACGTCGCGCTGTTGTTCTGGTGTCAGTGAATTAAAACGTACAGCATAGCCAGATACACGGATAGTTAGCTGTGGATATTTTTCTGGATGTTTGACCGCATCTTCCAGCGTTTCACGGCGCAGAACATTCACATTCAGATGCTGACCGCCTTCAACGCGAACTGTTGGTTTGATATCTAACGGAATTTCGCGATATTCAAACTGGCCCAGCTCACTGACTGTCACGATTTGGTCTTCGCTATAGCCGGATTTTGCACATACACAGCGAGCCTGGGACTTCTCTTCATCCAACAGCCAGAAAGAATTAACCAGGGTATTGTTGTTTGCTTTGGTGATTTGAATACCAGTAACCATAATTGCCTCCGTAAAGCGGCGTTATATTATCTAAAATAAAAATGCGGGCAGTCAGTAACAAACCAGCGGTTTGTTTTTAACGATAAAGTAAAATTGACTGAATCTGTCTTCCTGTATACCAGCCAATTTACTGTGTCACTTTGATATAAATCAATTTTCAAAGAGCGCCGTGGTCACAGCTATTAGCAATTATTTGTTTTATATCAATTTTAGCCTCTTTTGGTAAATGCAAAAAAATTTGTAAATTTTCAATTATTTTTCAAGTGTGTGGTCGATAGCCACCAATATGTCGGTTATGGTTTTACCTGACAGTGATTGACCGGTAAGCTACATAATCAGGATTCACTGATTGGATAACGGATGCATGATGGAAAGCTCCTTTACCTGGCACGATGTGCTGGCCCAAGAGAAACAACAACCTTATTTTATTAATACGCTCAAATTCGTTAGTCAGGAACGCGCTACTGGCAAGGTGATTTATCCGCCGCAAAAAGATGTTTTCAACGCATTTCGTTTTACCGAATTTAATCAGGTCAAGGTCGTTATCCTGGGGCAAGATCCCTATCATGGACCTAATCAGGCGCATGGACTGTCATTCTCGGTCCGTCCTGGAGTACCTGCGCCACCTTCATTGATGAACATCTATAAAGAACTGGCGAATGACATGCCCGGATTTAAAATACCGACACATGGGTTTCTGCAAAGCTGGGCACAGCAGGGTGTGTTGCTCCTTAATACTGTTTTAACGGTTGAAGCGGGTAAAGCGCACTCCCATGCCAATCTGGGATGGGAAACATTTACCGATAAGGTGATTGAAGTATTAAATGCCCATCGGGAAGGGGTGGTGTTTTTGCTATGGGGATCTCATGCGCAAAAGAAGGGCAATATGATTGATTGCCAGCGTCATCATGTTTTGAAAGCGCCTCACCCGTCACCACTTTCTGCTCATCGTGGCTTCCTGGGGTGTCGACATTTTTCGCAAGCCAATCAATTTCTTGAGCAACAAGGCATTACGCCCATAGACTGGATGCCGAGTCTGTCTGAAAATCAGGAATGATTGATACCGCCTTCGGGTAACGAGGGCATTCTGATAGAAGTGTCGTGGTGGCAGACAGATAATTTAATGAGCAAGAGAGATACAACAAGGAATTGGTGGAGCTAAGCGGGATCGAACCGCTGACCTCTTGCATGCCATGCAAGCGCTCTCCCAGCTGAGCTATAGCCCCACATATGTGGATGGTACTTCAGGAAATCCAGACCGTGATTTGGTGGAGCTAAGCGGGATCGAACCGCTGACCTCTTGCATGCCATGCAAGCGCTCTCCCAGCTGAGCTATAGCCCCATTCCTGACACAATATCCGTGTGAACGGGCCGCATGATATGCAACCGCATGTATAGTGTCAACGGCTAAATCCATTTCTGCAACTGACCGCTGAAAAAGGCGTCAACGTTTTGTTTGCAGGCAATTTCATCCTTTGGTTTGAACTCACATAAAGGAAACACGAGGATAGTGTTTTTGAAAGACACCATTCCTCGTGTCAGGCACAACTGTATATTACGGCTTCTGGTCAAGCATGATGACGCAGCCAACTGAGTTGTTTAATCCGTTTTTATAACTGCGCTTCGCGTGCGGCGATAAAGTCCAATGCGCGGTCGATTCTCGCCAGAGTGCGCTGTTGTCCCACAGCATGAACCGTCACGTCTACGCCGGGAGACTGGCCTGCGCCCGTTACGGCCACACGCAGTGGCATGCCCACCTTTCCCATCCCCTGCTGCAATTCATCTGCCGTTCCCTGGATGGCATGATGAATGTGCTCTGGTGTCCATTCGCTGATCGCCGCCAGTTTGGCGCGTACCCGCTCTAATGGTTGACGTGCAACTGGGCGCAGATGTTTCTTGGCCGCGTCGGCATCAAATTCGTCGAATTCCTCATAGAAGTAACGGCATGAAGCTGCCATTTCTTTTAGTGTTTTGCAACGTTCGCCCAACAAGACCACCAGTTGGCTGAGTTGTGGACCGCTACGAGTATCAATCCCAGCTTGTTCGATATGCCAGGACAAATGTGTTGCGACATACTCTGGCGGTAGATGATTAATATAATGATGATTCAGCCACTGCAATTTCTCAGTATTAAATGCACTGGCGGATTTGCTTACCGCATCTAGCGAGAACAGTTGCTTCATTTCCTCAATGGAAAAAATTTCCTGATCGCCAGAAGACCAACCCAGGCGAACCAGATAGTTCAGCAGAGCTTCCGGCAAATAGCCATCATCACGGTATTGCATTACCCCAACCGCACCATGACGTTTGGATAACTTTTTGCCGTCGTCACCAAGAATCATGGAAACATGAGCATATTCCGGTACCGGTGCACCTAACGCTTTCAGAATATTAATCTGTCGAGGCGTATTATTGATATGGTCTTCACCACGGATAACATGGGTGATTTCCATATCCCAGTCATCAATCACCACACAGAAGTTATAGGTTGGCGATCCATCGGTTCGACGAATGATCAGATCGTCCAGTTCCTGATTACTAAACTCAATTGGCCCGCGAATGCGGTCATTAAAAATAACCGAGCCCTCTTGCGGATTGCGGAAACGAACAACGTGTGGCTCATGCTCATCATGATGTTGGTGAGAGTCACGACAACAACCGTCATAGCGTGGCTTTTCACCATTTGCCATTTGCTGTTCGCGTAATGCTTCAAGACGGTCTTTAGAGCAATAGCATTTATATGCGGTTCCATTTTCCAGCATCTGATCGATGACAGCATTGTAGCGGTCAAAGCGTCGAGTCTGATAGTACGGCCCTTCATCCCAGTCCAGGTTCAGCCAGTTCATGCCATCCATAATGGCATTAATTGCTTCCTGGGTAGAACGCTCCAGATCGGTATCTTCAATACGTAATACAAATTCGCCATTATGATGACGGGCAAAAAGCCAGGAATAAAGAGCGGTACGAGCACCGCCGACATGAAGATAACCAGTAGGACTGGGCGCGAAACGGGTTTTTATTTTCATTGGAATTACGGCCTTATTACGCGATGGCTGTTAGTGAATCGACACAAGTTCATAATTAAAAGTGAGCAATATTCTACCACTCTACCTTAATTCCTCAACGCTATAACACACCTGGGTGACGCCTATATTTGACAAAATAGGCGAGAATTCTACGGCAATGTCCAGAAATACGACATCTTGTTTAATTTTACAACGAACAGCTATTTTCGTTTTAAAAAGCGTTGACTCACTTTGAACTATCCCTATAATGCGACTCCACACAGCGAGGGTGATTAGCTCAGCTGGGAGAGCACCTCCCTTACAAGGAGGGGGTCGGCGGTTCGATCCCGTCATCACCCACCACACTTTTATAAAGTGTTCCCCCTGTGTAAGAGATTAAAAATATTGAGAAGTGGGTGATTAGCTCAGCTGGGAGAGCACCTCCCTTACAAGGAGGGGGTCGGCGGTTCGATCCCGTCATCACCCACCACTTCTCAAGCAGTTCAAATCTCTGAATGTATTATCAGAAGTGGGTGATTAGCTCAGCTGGGAGAGCACCTCCCTTACAAGGAGGGGGTCGGCGGTTCGATCCCGTCATCACCCACCATTTCTGCGGGTCGTTAGCTCAGTTGGTAGAGCAGTTGACTTTTAATCAATTGGTCGCAGGTTCGAATCCTGCACGACCCACCAATTCTATATGTGGCCTCTTTCGTTATAAATTCACTGTTATTCCATAGTGCACGTGTCGTGCGGGTGAGAAGCTGCGCTCAGGTTCGAGCCGAGCGGATGCGAGACAACAACGCGCCAGCGTTGGCCCGTAGGGTGAGGCCAGAGGCCGAATTATCCTGCACGACCCACCAATTCTATATGTGGTCTCTTTCGTTATAAATTCACTGTTATTCCATAGTGCACGTGTCGTGCGGGTGAGAAGCTGCGCTCAGGTTCGAGCCGAGCGAATGCGAGACAACAACGCGTTAGCGTTGGCCCGCAGGGTGAGGCCAGAGGCCGAATTATCCTGCACGACCCACCAGTGCCATATGTGATCCCTTTTGTTATCAATTCGCTGCCACCATTCTTAATGTTCTGTTTCCTGTCATTCTTTGTGTTTTTTCTCAGCGGCTATTTTTCAACTATTATTCTCTATGACACAGTTTTTTTGACTAGCTATATCAAATATATTGGTTTTTTATCTGAACAGGAAATGACGACACTAGTGCTGTTTATACAAACCCATTTCCCTCATAAAGGATATAAAAATGATTTCTCAAGCCAACAAGTGGTTCTCTCAGTTAACCGATCATCCTGATGCGGGGAAATTATTGCTGCGTTTAACTATTGGCATACTGCTGCTTTTCCACGGGGTTGCCAAGATTGAACACGGTGTGAGTTGGATTGTGGGAATGTTGCAGGAGAATGGTCTACCCGGCTTTATTGCTTATGGTGTTTATATCGGAGAAGTTGTTGTTCCGGTACTCATTATTCTTGGTTTGTTTACCCGTGTTGCGGGTGCTATTTCCGCTATAAATTTGTTAGTGGCCACGTTGTTGGTGGGGATGGGAAGATTTTTCACCATAACTCAGGTTGGTGCTTGGGGATTGGAAGTTGAAGCACTTTACTTCCTGGCCAGCCTGGTCATTATGCTGATGGGTAGTGGGCGTTACTCAATCACGTCAAACGAAGATTATCGATAGGCTGGATGAGGGAAACGCTCGTTTAGGCCGGTTTCTAATTGCTGACAAATGCGTAAGCGGATTATAAAACGTAGCAAGTACATCCTTGTAAGCTTAAGCCGCGCCATCCCTCTGGCGCGGATACTTTACTTCTATCACTCATTATCACCGTTCTGATTCGGCACATAGATTGATCAACGGTCTGAAGGGAGCATCGGCTCCCTTTTATTTTTATGGCTATAATGATCAACTTTCAGTCGGTTTTTCCATCTTGTCAGCGGGCTGACGACGTTTACCAACATTTTTACTATCGCGGTGGCGAATTTTTACCTTTACTTTCTGCTTATCTTTCTCTTTCTGTTCTTTGCGTTTGGTCAACACTTTTTTGGATGGCTTTCCGGTCACGTTGTCGTTTGGTGCCCGTGTGCTGGGACGTAGTTCATCCACCACGCGAGGCTTTAACGGTTCATTCAGATAACGACTGATTTTTCCCAGCAGCAGGTGATCGTGGGCTTCAACCAGCGATATTGCACATCCTTTGCGACCTGCACGGCCAGTTCGGCCAATGCGGTGTAGATAGGTATCTGCGGTGCGTGGTAAATCGAAGTTAAATACATGGCTGACATCGTTAATATCGATGCCTCGAGCAGCAATGTCAGTTGCAACCAGTACATTTACCCGCCCCTCGCTTAAACGCTTGATCGCCTCGTTTCTTTTGGCCTGGACCATCTCGCCTTCCAGATAACAGGACTGAATACCGGCTTCATGCAACCATCCAACCAGCTCATGAACACGTTCACGTTTGCGCACAAACACAATAGAACGAGTAACATCCGGTTGTTGCAACAAGTGGCGTAACAGGGCGGTTTTGTGTTCAAGATCATCGGCACGGTAGTACCATTGCAGAATCTTTTTACGTTCCCGGCGTGAAGGATCGGACTCTATTTCTATCGGATCATTCAGCAGACGTTCGGCAAAATCCTGAATGGCGTCGCCTTCCAGTGTGGCCGAGAACAGCAGCGTTTGCTTGCGCCAGCGTGTTTCACCGGCAATGTGCTCGATATCCTGTGCAAAGCCCAGTTCCAGCATGCGATCAGCTTCATCCAGGATCAGCGTTTCGACTGCCCGGCAGTCAAAATTTTCTTCTTTAATGTATTGCAGCAATCGCCCGGTGGTCGCAACCACAATGTCCTGATTTTCACTAAACACTTCGGCGTGGTTCATATAGGCGACGCCACCAGTGATCGTGGCTACATCCAGATGCGTATGTGCAGCCAGCAGGCGAGCCTGGTCAGCAACCTGCATCGCCAGCTCGCGGGTTGGCGTCAAAATTAGAACCCGAGGCGGCCCTGATTTTTTCCGTGGAAAATCGAGTAGATGCTGTAGAACCGGCAACAGATAGGCAGCGGTCTTCCCTGTACCTGTTGGTGCGGAGCCCAGTACATCTCGCCCTTCCATCGCTGGGGGAATAGCGGCAGCCTGAATTGCTGTCGGGCGCTGAAAGCCTATGTCACGCAAGGCATCAAGCAGGCTTTCGTCAAGATCAAACTCGGAAAAATTGGTTGCAGTCATTGTCTACCTCTGTTCGGGGCGGTGATTATAGACGCATTGGCCTGGTTGTTCATCTGTTTAAGCTGCGATGACTACTTTTCCTCGACTTGAGATTCTCTTATGCTACCCCGGTTTGGTACGGAATGACGAATAATGAAGCATCAAGACAGTAAATCAGGATTGCGGTCCGGTGGTTTTACCTTTAAGCAATTTTTTGTTGCGCACGATCGTTGTGCGATGAAAGTCGGAACCGATGGCATAGTCCTGGGCGCGTGGGCACCGTTGCGATCTGTGGGCAGAATATTGGATATTGGCTGTGGTTCTGGCGTGATTGCCTTAATGCTGGCTCAGCGTAGTGGGGGAGCCGTCCCTGTTGATGCAGTTGAACTGGATGCAGTGGCCAGTCAGCAGGCAATGGACAATGTATCTACATCACCGTGGTCTGACACGATTAATATTTATCATGCTGATATTACTCGTTTTATGCCTGCTACTACTGCGCCATATTCGCTGATTGTCAGTAATCCGCCGTATTTTGCCCCTGGTGTGTCCTGTCGAACGGAACAGCGTGCGCAGGCGCGTTATACCACAACGTTGACGCATGCAGACTTATTGAACTGTGCTCATCGACTCTTGGTTGATGACGGATTGTTTTGTGTCGTATTGCCCCACCAGGTTGTCGAGGAATTCCTGAATAATGCCCGTGATGGCGGCTGGTATCTCAGACAGCGCACGGATGTGGCGGAATATGCATCTCGGGCTGCTCATCGAGTGTTGCTGGCGCTCTCTCACCAGCCGGGTGCCGTGATAGAAACATCACTGGTCATCCGCGATGACCACCAATGTTATTCCGTCGCTTTCCGAACGCTGACCCAGGATTTTTATTTGTTTATGTAGGTTGAGAACAGCGAGGCTCAATGCCCCGCCTTTCTCTCTACAAGGGGATTATGGATGCAAAATCGTAGGTTGTGGTGTGTCTGAGCGCTCGGGGTAATCGAGCGTATAATGCAATCCGCGGCTTTCTTTTCTTTCCAGCGCACAACGGACGATCAACTCGGCAACCTGAACCAGGTTACGCAATTCCAGCAGGTTGTTGGAAATACGGAAATGTGCATAGTATTCATTAATTTCATGCTGTAACAGATTGATGCGGTGTAATGCCCGTTCCAGTCGCTTGGTGGTTCGAACAATACCGACGTAGTCCCACATGAAAAGCCGCAGCTCATGCCAGTTATGCTGGATAATGACCTGCTCATCAGAGTTGTCCACCTGACTTTCATCCCACGATGGCAGCTGATCGACTAATTGCTTGCTTGGCAGACGCTTAAGAATGTCTTCAGCCGCTGACCAGCCATAAACCAGACACTCCAGCAGTGAGTTGGAGGCCATCCGGTTGGCGCCATGCAATCCGGTGTAGCTAACTTCACCAATGGCATAAAGTCCGTTCAAATCGGTTCTGCCTTGCTGATCTACCACTACGCCACCACAGGTATAGTGTGCGGCGGGAACTATTGGGACCGGTTCTTTGGTCAGATCGATACCCAGTGACAGTAATTTTTCATAAATGGTTGGAAAATGATGAGTAATGAATTCCGCAGATTTATGGCTGATATCCAGGTACATACAGTCAGCCCCCAAGCGCTTCATTTCGTGATCGATAGCGCGGGCGACAATATCTCGGGGGGCCAGTTCGGCACGTGAATCAAAGTCGGGCATAAAGCGGCTGCCATCAGGACGTTTCAGGTAAGCACCTTCACCACGTAGGGCTTCTGTAAGCAAAAAATTCCTGGCTTGCGGATGAAACAGGCAGGTGGGATGAAACTGGTTGAATTCAAGATTGGCGACCCTGCATCCTGCACGCCATGCCATGGCGATACCGTCACCGGAAGAAACATCTGGATTGGTAGTGTACTGATACACCTTGGCGGCACCACCACTGGCCAGTACGACTGTTTTAGCCTGGCAGGACTCGACGACTTCCTTTTCCCGGTTCCAAATGTAAGCGCCTACCACCCGTTTATGGCCTGCTAGCCCCAGCTTGCTGGACGTGATCAGGTCAACCGCATTACAGCGCTCCATCAGCGTGATATTGGGATGTGCGAGAGCTTTACCAACCAATGTCGTTTCGACTTCTTTGCCCGTGGCATCGGCAGCGTGCAGAATGCGTCGATGACTGTGACCCCCTTCCCGGGTTAAATGGTAACGAGCTTCGCCATGAGGGGAGTTTTCAGTATCAAACAATACACCCTGGTCAATCAGCCATTGAACACAGTGTTTGGCGTTGTTGGCAATAAAGGATACTGCCTCGCGTTCACACAGACCATCACCAGCAATCAATGTATCTTCAATGTGGGAGTCGATACTGTCTGTTTCATCAAAAACAGCGGCGATCCCGCCCTGGGCATAAAAGGTGGCGCCTTCGTTCAATGGCCCTTTGCTGAGAACCATCACTCTGGAATGCGGGGCGAGGCGAAGTGCTAGCGAGAGTCCCGCTGCTCCGCTGCCGATGATGAGGACATCGCAGTCGTGTTCAGTAGTTGAATTCATGATGAGTGTTGTTTAGTTTATAAAACAGTAAAACGAATCCTAGCACTAGATAGGTTATTTATGCAGCCTTTTTGTTCATTTTGTTAAACATACTCTGAATGTGATGCTAACCCTCTATCGCAGCGTGACTTATGGTGCCAGAACTGTGGTTTTGGCGTATGATTCGCTCTGAAATGGGGTGCAAATGAGAAAAGATAGTGTGAACTATTGTGTATCCCAGAAAATTCAATGAAGTAGTCATTAAAATAAACGTCATAGCGCGGAACTTTATTATTCAATTACACTCCAAGCGTGAGCTTGCTCTGATTTCAGTGAATAGCTGGCAGTACTTAACATAGGCGTGGAGACGGGTTTGGGGAGATATTACCTCGGATGAGCGAGCAGTTAGCGGATCAGGTTCTGGTTGAGCGGGTCCAGAAAGGAGATCAGAATTCGTTCAATTTACTGGTTATTCGTTACCAGCATAAAGTGGCGAGTCTGGTATCCCGTTATGTTCCTCCGGGAGACGTGCCGGACGTAGTGCAGGAATCCTTTATCAAGGCCTATCGTGCGCTGGAGTCTTTTCGTGGCGATAGTGCTTTTTACACTTGGTTGTACCGTATCGCGGTGAATACGGCAAAAAATTACCTGGTAGCGCAGGGTCGGCGACCTCCCTCTAGCGATGTGGACGCCAACGATGCTGAAAATTATGAAAATGCCAGTGCATTGAAAGAAATATCGAACCCTGAGAATTTAATGTTGTCAGATGAGTTGCGAAGAATTGTTTTCCGTACCATAGAGTCACTGCCTGAGGATTTACGTTTGGCAATTACTCTGCGTGAACTGGATGGACTAAGCTATGAAGAGATAGCGTCCATAATGGATTGCCCGGTCGGTACTGTTCGGTCGAGGATTTTCCGCGCTCGGGAAGCGATTGATAATAAAGTACAACCACTTATTCAGCGTTAGCTTGTTCTTGGCGCTAACAATGGCGGGTTTGACAAGGTAAGGGTGTAAGTATGCAGAAAGAGAAACTTTCCGCTCTAATGGATGGCGAAGTAGTTGATAATGAACTGCTGAGTGCTTTGTCGAAGGATGACAAGTTACAGCAAAGTTGGCAGAGTTATCATTTGATCCGCGATACATTACGTGGTGATGTCTGTGATAACGTAGTGAACATTGACATTGCCGAACGGGTAGCCGCTGTGCTGAAAAAAGAGCCGCTGCGTCTTATTTCTCACACAGTACCTGATGTTCAACCACATCCACAAACCTGGCATCGATTGCCGTTCTGGCACAAGATTCGTCCGTTTGCCAGTCAACTGACTCAAATTGGTGTTGCCGCCTGTGTTTCTCTGGCAGTGATTGCTGGTGTGCAACACTATCAGCAAGGTAATGTGACGCCAGAAAGCACTGGAGGGACACCGGTGCTGAGTACGACACTGCCCATGTTAGGTGCCGCATCACCAGTAAGTCTAAGTGTCCCGGCTGAAAACGGTGTCGCACATGGCGGACAGCGTCAGATGCAGGCGCAGCATGAGCGTATTAATGCGCTGTTGCAGGATTACGAATTGCAGCGTCGGGTTTATTCCGATCAGCTTCAGCAACCTGACGTTCAGCAGGCCGCAGTGCAAGTACCTGGGACTCAATCATTAGGAATGCAACCGCAGTAATGAAGCGCTTTTGGTTTGTCGCATGCATTTTTTTTGGCAGTCTGTCTTATTCTTCTATCGCTCTGGCGCAGAATGACTCCAGAGCGATATTGCAGCAGATGAGCAGTGCCAGTCAGTCATTAAATTATGAAATGTATTTCATCAATGTTTCCCACTTGGGAATTGATTCCCTGCGTTATCGCCATATTATTCAAGACAAGGATACACTGGCACAATTGATCCACCTCGACGGCCCTCGTCGGGAGATTCTGCAACGTGGCAATAGTATTATCTATCACGAAGCTGATATGGAACCTTTCACGTTGTCGGGTGAACATATTGTGGATTCTCTACCTGCCTTGATGTTCGCTGATTTCCAGCATTTGTCCGGATACTATGATTTCATTCCCACTGGGCGTATACGGCTTGCTGACCGTCAAGGGGACGTTATTCGTATTGTATCCCGTGATGGTACGCGTTTTAGCTATGTAGTCTGCCTGGATTCTGAGACAAAATTACCTCTGCGTGTCGATTTGCTTGACCAGAATGGTGAGATGCTGGAGCAGTTCCGGGCCATTTCCATTGTCGTGGGTGACAATATTCAAAAACTCATGGCACCATTGAAAAATCTTAAGCAGCCACCATTACTTAGTCTATCGACTAAAACGTCGGCAAATTTTAACTGGGTGGCTGAATGGTTACCGATGGGAGTAGAAGAGATTTCTCGTAATCAACATCTGTTGTCAGGTGTTAATGTTCCTGTTGAGTCGCGGTTTTACAGTGATGGTTTGTTCAGTTTTTCTGTGAATATCAGTCCGGCTAGTGAAACAGCTCGCTCTGAGCGAAATGCATTCGTTGGCCGTCGGACAGTGCATACAGAAATCCGTGATAACCATGAAATTACCGTCATTGGTGAGCTACCGTTGGCTACGGCTAAACGTATCGCAGATAACATTATTTTTAAGGCACAGTAGTAATGATTAAAGAATGGGCGACTGTGGTTTCATGGCAAAGTGGTATGGCGCTTGTGCGTTGCGAACCGCGTTCTGGCTGCGGTAGCTGTCAGTCGCGCACGGGGTGTGAATCGGGGGCGTTGAAGGCACTGGAGAGTCCAGAGCACCAATTACTCATCCCTTATCAACAGCCGCTTCAGTCGGGACAACGCGTGGAAATTGGTGTCGCAGAGAGTAGTTTGCTTCGTTCCGCCGTATTGATGTACCTGTTTCCCTTGCTGGGATTAATGGTCGGTGCGGGTGTGATGCAAGCATTGTATGGCAATGACATACTGTCTATCACCGGAGCATTGGCAGGTGTGATGATGAGTTTTTGGGCAGTACGGCTCTGGGCTGACAAAATAGGTGAAAACAGCGATTATCAGCCGGTGATCCTGCAAGTCTCCTTGCCGGAATCTTTATTGCGGGTTGAATCTTTTCCCACCCTTTGAATACAAGAGATGGAATGCTTGTATGACATGCATCTTCGGTATTAATTTCAACAGCCGCTCAGTTTTTTACAGCTTCTTTCATCTTATAACTCGGGTATCTTCGATAAAGCAGTCATAATCGTGGGTAATACTCAGTCCATGACTAGGTTTTCTACCATCCGACATGTAGAATGCTGCGGTTCAGGTATAGGACAACGGCTATGGTTGTCACCTAATGCACGTGCCATCGGCAAGAATTTCAGGAATACCAAGGTAGAAAAACTTTTATAATGAAGCATATACGAAATTTCTCCATTATTGCTCACATCGACCACGGTAAGTCGACGCTATCTGACCGCATTATTCAAATTTGCGGTGGCTTGTCCGAACGAGAAATGGCGGCACAAGTACTGGATTCTATGGATCTGGAACGTGAACGTGGTATTACCATCAAAGCCCAGAGTGTGACGTTGGATTACAAAGCATCCGATGGTCAAATTTATCAGCTTAATTTCATCGATACGCCTGGACACGTTGATTTTTCTTATGAAGTTTCCCGCTCATTGGCAGCCTGTGAGGGCGCCTTGTTGGTGGTAGATGCCGGACAAGGGGTAGAGGCACAGACGCTGGCCAATTGTTACACGGCAATGGAAATGGATCTGGAAGTGGTTCCGGTCTTGAATAAAATCGATTTGCCTGCCGCCGATCCTGATCGTGTTAGTGAGGAAATTGAAGATATCGTGGGCATTGATGCTACCGATGCGATTCGTTGTTCTGCCAAAACCGGTGTGGGCGTACCTGAAGTGCTGGAACGTCTGGTGCGGGATATTCCCCCGCCAGAAGGTGATCCGGAAGCAGCGCTGCAAGCGCTGATTATCGACTCCTGGTTTGATAACTACCTGGGGGTAGTTTCACTTATACGCATCAAGAACGGTATGTTGCGTAAAGGTGACAAGGTCAAAGTGATGAGCACCGGTCAGGTTTATAACGCTGAACGGCTAGGGATCTTCACACCGAAGCGGGTTGACCGGGAAGTATTGAACTGCGGTGAAGTTGGCTGGCTGGTTTGTGCTATCAAAGATATTCTCGGCGCACCGGTCGGAGATACCCTGACTCTGGCCCGTAAACCGGCAGAAAAGGCACTGCCGGGTTTTAAAAAAGTAAAACCACAGGTTTATGCCGGACTTTTCCCAATCAGTTCCGATGATTATGAAGCTTTCCGTGATGCACTGGGTAAACTCAGTCTGAATGATGCGTCATTGTTCTATGAGCCGGAAAGTTCCACTGCACTGGGCTTTGGTTTCCGATGCGGTTTCCTCGGCCTTCTGCATATGGAAATCATTCAGGAACGTCTGGAGCGTGAATACGATCTGGAGTTAATTACTACGGCTCCGACCGTTGTTTATGAAGTTGAAACCACTGGTAATGAGGTCATCCACGTTGATAGCCCTTCCAAGTTACCGCCGGTGAACAATATCCAGGAATTACGCGAACCTATCGCCGAGTGTCACATGCTGCTGCCACAGGAATATCTGGGCAATGTGATCACATTGTGTATCGAGAAACGTGGTGTACAAACCAACATGGTGTACCACGGCACTCAGGTAGCTTTAACTTATGACATCCCGATGGCAGAGGTGGTGCTGGATTTCTTTGACCGTCTGAAATCAACCTCGCGTGGATATGCCTCTCTGGATTATAGCTTCAAGCGTTTCCAGGCCTCTGATATGGTGCGGGTGGATGTGCTGATTAACAATGAACGTGTGGATGCGCTAGCGTTAATTACCCATCGTGATAATTCTCAGTATCGGGGGCGCGAACTGGTGGAAAAAATGAAAGAACTCATTCCCCGCCAGCAATTTGATATTGCTATTCAAGCTGCAATCGGTAACCACATTATTGCGCGTTCTACGGTTAAACAGTTGCGTAAAAACGTGCTGGCCAAATGCTATGGTGGTGACGTAAGTCGTAAGAAAAAACTGCTACAGAAGCAGAAAGAAGGTAAAAAACGCATGAAGCAGGTCGGTAACGTTGAACTGCCGCAGGAAGCGTTTTTAGCCATTTTACATGTTGGTAAAGAAAGTAAATAAATTCTGAGGAGTTGGCATGGCCAATATGTTTGCCTTGATTTTGGCATTGGCGACACTGGTTACCGGTGTTATCTGGTGTTTTGAACGCTTTAGATGGGCGCCGGCGCGGCGTGCAAAAGTGGCGGCATTGAGCCATTCGTCCGATGGTACAATCGATCAGAAAACGTTATCAAACAACTTGAAACAGCCAGGTTGGATTGAAACTTGTGTGTCGGTCTTTCCTGTACTGGCATTGGTATTTATTGTTCGTTCATTTATTTTAGAACCGTTTCAGATCCCGTCAGGTTCGATGATGCCGACGCTGTTAATCGGCGATTTCATTCTGGTCGAAAAATTCGCTTATGGAATTAAAGATCCCATTACGCAGACGACATTAATTGAAACGGGTCATCCTAAGCGTGGTGATATTGCGGTTTTTAAATATCCCAGAGATCCTCGACTGGATTATATCAAACGAGTGATTGGTTTACCGGGTGACCGGGTTAGTTACGATCCGATTACCAAGCAGGTAACAGTACAGCCAGCCTGCTCTGGACAGCAACATTGTGACAAGGCGTTGGCAATTACATACAGCGATGTTCAGCCGAGCAATTTCGTTCAGACATTCAACAGTACCGATCATGAAGTAAGTAGCGGTTTCTATCAGATTCCTGTTGGTGAAAGTAGTGACGGTATTCGTATGAATACCCGTGAAGAAACGTTGGGTAAGGTAACGCACCATATCCTGACGGTGCCAGGTGCTCAGGATCAACTCGGCCTTTATTATCAGCAGCCACATCAGCCTTTAGGAACCTGGGTTGTTCCTGCCGGACATTATTTTATGATGGGCGATAACCGTGATGACAGTGCTGATAGCCGTTATTGGGGATTTGTGCCTGAGAAAAATCTGGTTGGCAAAGCAACGGCTATCTGGATGAGTTTTGAAAAACAAGAAGGCGAATGGCCAACGGGTGTCCGTTTAAGCCGTATTGGCGGTATTCATTAATTCAACGAGATAAACACACAGCATATTTGTGTGTTCCGTTGTAGAATATTCCGAATAAATAAACGCAGGCTCCCGGTCGGGAGCCAATGCAAACGAAACAGTTTTGATTATATATTCTCAGTAAAGCAGGATTGTTCCGTATGCTGTTGTTTTAAAAGTATTATTGAGCTATTGGTAACACATGAACCCCATCCTCATAAATCGTTTACAAAAAAAACTAGGCTATACTTTCCAACAATATGACTTGTTATTGCAGGCGTTGACTCACCGTAGCGCCAGTAGCAAACATAATGAACGGCTGGAATTCCTTGGGGATTCTATCCTGAGTTTTGTTATTGCCAATGCGCTTTATCATCGTTTCCCTCGTATAGATGAAGGGGATATGAGTCGGATGCGGGCAACATTGGTACGTGGTAATACACTGGCGGAGATTGCCAGGGAATTTGAATTGGGCGAATGCCTGCGTTTAGGCCCTGGAGAATTAAAAAGCGGTGGTTTCCGGCGTGAATCCATTCTTGCCGATACGGTTGAGGCACTGATCGGTGGTATATTCCTGGACAGCAGTATCCAGATGATAGAACAATTGATTCTTCAATGGTATCAGACCCGTTTGGATGAAATCAGTCCAGGTGATAAACAGAAAGATCCCAAGACCCGGTTACAAGAGTTTTTGCAGGGACGGCATTTGCCACTACCGACCTATCTGGTTGTGCAGGTACGTGGTGAAGCACATGATCAGGAATTCACCATTCATTGTCAGGTGAGTGGGTTTAGCGAGCCGGTGGTTGGCACCGGTTCAAGCCGCCGAAAGGCTGAACAGGCTGCGGCAGAGCAAGCGTTGAAAAAGCTGGAGATTGAATGAGTGAAGAACAGACATACTGCGGCTTTGTCGCTATTGTTGGACGACCCAATGTAGGTAAATCAACCTTGCTGAATCAATTATTGGGTCAGAAGGTGTCCATTACCTCGCGTAAGCCACAGACTACCCGCCACCGTATCATGGGCATTCACACCGAAGGCCCTTATCAGGCGATTTATGTCGATACACCTGGACTTCATATTGAAGAGAAACGGGCCATCAACCGTTTAATGAATCGTGCTGCCAGCAGCTCAATCGGTGATGTTGAGTTGATCATTTTCGTAGTGGAAGGTACTCACTGGACAGACGATGATGAAATGGTTATCAATAAGCTGCGTGATCAAAAAAATCCGGTAGTGCTTGCCATCAATAAAGTGGATAACGTGACGGATAAAACCAAACTGTTACCTCATATTCAAATGCTGAGCCAGAAAATGGATTTCCTTGATGTAGTACCGATTTCTGCGGAAAAAGGGACTAATGTTCAAAATATTGCCAGCGTTGTTCGTAAACACCTGCCAGTTGCTGAACACCATTTCCCTGAGGACTATATTACTGACCGCTCTCAACGTTTTATGGCATCAGAGATTATTCGTGAAAAACTGATGCGTTTTCTCGGTGAGGAGTTGCCTTATTCAGTTACGGTAGAAATTGAGCGTTTTGTGACGAATGAGCGAGGCGGCTATGACATCAATGGCCTGATTCTGGTAGAGCGTGAAGGTCAGAAGAAGATGGTGATTGGCAGCAAAGGTAGCAAGATAAAAACGATTGGTATTGAGGCTCGACAGGACATGGAACAGATGTTTGAAGCCAAAGTTCATCTGGAACTGTGGGTCAAAGTGAAGTCGGGCTGGGCGGATGATGAACGTGCGCTGCGCAGCTTGGGCTATACTGACGACCTATAAGGGCCTTGCCTATGGAGGGCTGGCAGCGCGCATTTGTCTTGCATGGGCGACCTTATAGTGAAACCAGTTTGTTGCTGGACCTGTTTGCTGAACATGATGGTCGAGTCCGGGTGTTGGCCAAAGGCGCTCGCGCTCGACGTTCAAATCTGAAAGGCTGTCTTCAGCCTTTCACTCCTTTATTGGCCCGTTGGAGTGGGAAGGGGGAAGTGAAAACGCTGCAAAGCGCCGAACCCGTTTCGCTGGGATTACCCTTGACTGGCAGCATGTTGTACAGCGGGTTATACGTTAATGAATTACTATCCCGTGTTTTAGAGCATGAAACTAATTATTCATCGCTTTTCTTCGATTACCTTCACTGTCTGCAACAATTGGCCTCATTAGCGGGGTCTCCCGAACCTGCACTTCGTCGTTTTGAATTAGCGCTATTAGAAAGTCTGGGATATGGTGTCGATTTCCTGCATTGTGCAGGAAGTGGCGAGTTTGTGGCAGAATCAATGACCTATCGTTATCGCGAGGAAAAAGGGTTTATTGCCAGCCTGATTATCGATAACGCTAGCTTTACCGGCAGAGAATTACAGGCACTGGCTGCAAGGGAATTTCCTGATATAGCGACGTTGCGTGCGGCAAAGCGTTTTACTCGTATGGCGCTAAAACCCTATTTAGGTGCTAAGCCGCTAAAAAGCCGGGAACTGTTTCGCCAGTTTATTCCCAGGTCTTCTACACCTCCTGTACATGGCGGTGAGGACGAGCAAAAGTGAACAGGTATTCTTGGTGTGCAACATAGGTGTAAACTCTGCTTTCTGTTATGTACTATTTTTCAAGGATAAATCATGGCTGAGTTGTTGTTGGGCGTAAATATCGATCATATTGCCACGTTACGTAATGCCCGGGGAACGCCTTACCCCGATCCGGTTCAAGCCGCTTTTATGGCAGAGCAGGCTGGTGCCGATGGTATTACTGTTCACCTGCGGGAGGATCGTCGTCATATATTGGATCGTGATGTTCATATTTTGCGGCAGACTATCCAGACCCGGATGAATCTTGAAATGGCTGTTACAGAAGAAATGCTGACTATCGCTTGTGAGCTGAAACCTCATTTTTGTTGCCTGGTGCCGGAAAAACGTCAGGAAGTGACAACTGAAGGTGGTTTAGATGTGGCTGGTCAGCAGGAAAAAATGGTTGATGCGGTAGCCAGACTGAGCTCCGCTGGTATCTTGGTTTCTTTGTTTATCGATGCTGATCATATGCAGATCGATGCAGCAGTTGCCTGTGGTGCACCTTACATTGAAATTCACACTGGTGCCTATGCGGATGCCGAAGAGGACGCAATACGTCAGCGTGAATTTGCAAGGATCCGCGAAGCGGCTACTTACGCTGCCAGTAAAGGATTAAAAGTGAATGCTGGCCATGGTCTGACTTACCATAATGTGCAGCCTATCGCCGCACTGCCCGAAATACATGAGCTGAATATTGGTCATTCAATTATTGGCCGTGCAGTGATGAATGGTTTGTCCGCTGCTGTGGTGGAAATGAAGACCCTGATGCGGGAAGCCCGTCGTTAATGGCTATTCTGGGACTGGGGACGGATATTGTTGAAATTTCGCGCATAGAGGCGGTAATTGCCCGTTCAGGTGACCGTCTTGCCCTGCGTATTCTTAGTGCGGAAGAGTTGAGTAATTATAAGACACATTATCATCCAGCCAGATTTCTGGCTAAACGCTTTGCTGTAAAAGAAGCAGCGGCGAAAGCATTCGGTACAGGAATTCGTAATGGGTTGGCATTCGCCCAGTTTGAAGTTTTTAATGATTCATTGGGGAAACCTGGGTTGCGCTTTCGTGATCGGGCCGCAGGCCTGGCGATACAAATGGGGATTAAGCAGGTTCACGTTTCATTGGCGGATGAGCGCCACTATGCATGCGCTACGGTAATTATTGAAGACTGACTGACGGATTGCCATTCTATATTTTATCTGCGTGATGTAACTGTACAAATTTTTCCCAGAGTTGCTCGTTACTTTCCTGATTAGCCGGATCTTTAAGGATGGTATTATCGATGGGGCATACTGTTTGACAGGTCGGTGTTTCATAGTGGCCTATGCATTCCGTACAGCGTTCAGCTGCGATTTCATAAATATCTACCCCCATAGAAATAGCTTGATTAGGGCACTCTGGTTCACACATATCACAATTGATACATTTCTTGGTAATCAGTAAAGCCATCTTTTTTCCCTTTCTTCGATCTGGGCGCAGATTATACTCTGCCTGAACCGGACTGCACACGTTGAACTTTGTTTACGGAATGAGTAGTGGTCGGTCAACGGAGGAAAGTAGTCATTATTTGCGCAACTAATATATGCATTATTCTGAATTGTTACTATGATTCGATGTATAACACATGCTTGTGTATAGCCGTTTGATATGGTTAACTAATTGTTTTACATGCAATGTGTCCGTCATGTTATCAATGTAATGTAAATCACATTATGGCTGTATCCTGAATCAAGTTTTTCAGAATAGGGTCGATAACTTTATATATTTATATAGTCTCTTTTTATAGTTAAAACGTATGTCTAATGGCGGAGTACATAGTGCGGCAAAAAAGTCATGTTGAGCAGGTAGGCTTATCTTTCTCTAATGTTGGGGAGGAAAATTTGGTCGATACTGATTGTTGGCGTTGCTGTGAAAGACAGTATACTTTTCAACCGATTTACCGAACTTCTGGAAGGTTGATGGGGATTGAATTACTTACCGCCGTTTTTTATCCGTCTACGCCACAACAGGTTATTTCTCCCGAAGCTTATTTTAAGACTCTTGATGTTGAAAAACGGTTGCAGGTTGTCATTGAACAGTTGCAACTATTAAATCAATGGAATCAGCGGTTTATACAGGATGATCTGTTGGCTTCTGTTAATATTGATGGCCTGACATTATTGGCTTTGCAGAAAAGTCGAAAGGCAAAAAAACTAATTACATCAATGCCATGGTTACGCCTTGAATTAGTTGAAAGTCTGGAAGGTCTTTCTAAAGATACATTGGTCAATTTGCCCGAAGCTCGAAGATTATGGCTTGATGATTTTGGCTGTGGTGTTGCCAATTTTTCATCTCTGGTGCTGACTAAATACGATTGCATCAAGATAGCCCGTGAACTGTTTGTCATACTGTTACAAACGGAAGAGGGCAGACAGCTTTTTCCTCTGCTTGTCACCTTGATAAGTCGTTACTGTAATTATGTTGTGATCGAAGGTGTAGAGACTAAAGATGAATGGACAGTAGTAAAACAATCCAATGCGACCGCAGCTCAAGGGTATTATCTTGCCCGGCCTCAATCGTTTGATCATTTCGATAGTCTACAACTGGAGCTGTAGACATCTCTCTCAAACTTCCTGCATCCCTGCAATTTCTCTCTCTATTTCGCATCTGGTATGCTTTTATGCCTGTTTGTGCTTATGCTACAAGGGCAAAAGTACAAAACTTCATTTGGATAACAATCAGATGATAATCTAGTAAGTACGCTAAATTAGTGTAATATCGATTTTTTTGGATTTAAATATTGTTTGTTTTATTTTTTCAGTATTTTATACCAAAAATAATGATATTTGCAAATTAAGATATATTTTGACATCTTATCAGCAAAATATCTCAATATTAAGCGATTAACTGTAATTATTTGTTTATAATTAGCTGATTATAAAAGACAAAAAAGAAAATCATTTGATTACAACGATCAAAAATCACTTAGTGATAGATTTTTTTGATTAAAACGGTACTGCTTATTGGTATAATTGATTTGCTTACGAAAATTTGGTGGTCAAAATACAACACACACAAAGTACGTAAGGCATTGTTTAAAATAGTAGACAGACTTATAACCAAACTAACTACTCATATAGTAAATAAGCTAACCCTATTGATTTTATTATCTTATTCTCACACAACGATATATGGAGGCGTTATGCTGGTGTTTCTATGTTTCTGAACTATCCTGCAGACCGGATAGGTTTTTCTTTCATTCAATCTACTCTCCGGAAATGCACCAGCCCTGAAAACTCAAGCAAGGGGATGTTATTACCGAGATTTTCCGTTTTCAGTGATGTGATTTGTACGATCAGGACCACATGGGCCTGAGGAGAGTATTATTGTGTATGAAATTATAATAACTCTGTTAGTCGTTCTTTTAGGGGTTTCTTCCGCTAGGAACAGGAAATATCAGCAGAAAGTCAGTATAGAGCAAAAAAAACAAGACTTTCTCAATATGGTTTTTTTCGCTACGGAATATAGTCCTGCATCAATTATGATTGCAGATGAGAATTGTGAAATTATCTATGTGAATCGACAGTTTATTACCATGTCAGGATATGATGCCGAGGAAGTGCTTGGCAATAATCCGAGAATGCTGAGTTCCGGCATGACGAACGCCAGTGTTTATGAAGATCTCTGGGCTACTATGAGTCGAGGGAATATATGGAATGGCGAATTTATTAACCGTAAAAAGAATGGGCAGTTATATTGGGAAAAATCCAGCATAGTTAAGATATATAATAAGGCTAGCAACTCTATTCAGTATGTTAGTGTGAAAATGGATATTACGGAAAGGAAAACACAAGAGCATCATGACAATTCTTATAATCGCGCGTTGGAACTATTATCCAGTGGGGCACCGCTGAAAGACATTCTCGATGCCATTGTATTTAGTATTGAAGAAAAAAATCCAGGCCGAATTGTTTGCTCTATTTTACTGGTTGATAAGGAAAAGAAATGTTTGACGCTAGGTTCTGCACCTAGCCTACCGGGTTTTTATAAAAATGCTATTCATAATGTGAAGATAGCAGATGGTGCTGCATCATTTGGTACAGCAGCTTATGCTGGTAATCGAGTAATTGCAGATGATATCTCTACACATCCACACTGGTCTCTTTATAAAGGTCTGGCATTGTATGCGGGTTTGCGTTCATGTTGGTCAGAGCCTATTTTTGGGCAAAATAAGGAAATATTAGGTGTCCTTAGTATTTATCACCGTAAAGTATATTCTCCGACCGAAGATGAAATTACTTCTATCGAAAAATCAGCTCAATTGGTGTCGGTAGCGATCGAGCGATATCGGGCAATTGATATGCTGCGCCGTAGCGAAGAGCATTATCGTCAATTGGCTCATTATGATTCCCTGACATCTTTGGCAAATGGCCTGACATTTGCCGAGCAGATGGAGCAGGCTATTCAATTATCCAAGCAAACAGGCAGAAAGATAGCTTTGATGTTTCTTGATCTGGATAAATTTAAACAAATCAATGATACCTTCGGCCATGCTGTTGGTGATTTACTCTTAAAAGAAGCCGCTTCCCGTATGCGTGCGGCCGTCCGGGATACAGATACGGTATATCGTCGCAGTGGTGATGAATTCATTATTTTACTGGAAGGAATTAAGGAAATCGCCAATACACTTTATGTTGCTGATAAAATTCACAACGCGCTGAATGAAACTTTTGAGATTGGGGGGAAAAAGCTCGATATATCCTGCAGCATCGGCATTGCGCTTTATCCGGAACACGGTACCGATTCATTAACACTGGCAATTAATGCCGATGCGGCCATGTATCAAGCCAAAGCATTGGGCCGTAGCCAAACGCAGATTTATCACGATTTAAACACCCATCAATAAATAAGGGTGTTTTTATCTTTCATGTTGTAACGCTATTGATTATTTCAACGGTTATCTTTCCCGTAATGCCTCTGCTCTGGCTCGCAGAATAGGTTTTAAAAGGTAGCTGAGTATCGTTTTCTTCCCCGTCATTATATCTACTGTAGCAACCATGCCTGGAATAATTAACAAGGGCTTTTTTGCTGTGCCCAAATAATTTTTATCAGTTCGCAACCGAATGATATAAAAGCTGTTTCCATCTTTATCCGTCACGGTGTCCGGGCTTATCTGCTCCAGATGTCCTTTGAGTCCGCCGTAAATCGTATAGTCATAAGCCGTAAATTTAATGACTGCATTCTGGCCTGGGTGCAAAAAAGCGATATCCCGAGGACGGATTCGAGCTTCAATCAGCAGCTTGTCATCCAAAGGAACAATTTCGACCAGATCGCTGCCTGGTTGAATAACACCACCAATCGTATTAACTAATATCTGCTGCACAATACCTTTCACTGGTGAAACCACCAGTGTGCGATTAACCCGATCTTCAAGTGCCTTACCAGTAGCTGTAATCTTGTTGAGATTAGTCTGCGCTTCATTTAGTTGTGATAACGCATCACTTATATAGCGACCTTGAGCTTCCTCGATTTTATTGTTCACCTCTTTGAATGCGGCTTCTGCCCGTGGAATGGAAAGTGTTACAGAGTTAAGTTGACCAAGGGTTTCTACTTCTGAACGGCGCAGGCGTAACACTTCTACTTTTGAAATCGCACCTTCGGCAATCAGGGGTTCCGACATCTTGATTTCCTGTTGCAGTAGCTTGAGGCTGTCACGGAACTGTTCCTGCTTGGCGATAAAATCGCGCAGTTCTTGCTGGCGTTGAATCTGTTGCTCTTTCAGGCCGGATATTTCATTGTGGAACTGTTTACGTCGGCTGTTATAGAGATTTTGTTCACCTCTGGCAACTTCAGGGGCATGTTGGATAACATCCTTTGGCAGATTAAGCTCTTGATTATTAATTTCCGCATTTAAACGTGCAATCCGGGCCACAAGAGTCAGTCTGTCGGCTTCGGTTTCACCTACGTTGGAAGCAAAACGGGTAGCGTCAAGTTGTAACAGCGGTTCTCCCTT
Source organism: Prodigiosinella aquatilis (assembly GCA_030388725.1). NCBI lineage: Bacteria > Pseudomonadati > Pseudomonadota > Gammaproteobacteria > Enterobacterales > Pectobacteriaceae > Prodigiosinella > Prodigiosinella aquatilis. The sequence continues at coordinate 3,597,763 of CP128857.1, read as the reverse complement.
GCTGACGATTTGCCCCTCATGAATAAACATCTTGCTGACAATACCACCTTCGAGGTTCTGTATTTTCTGCAATCGGGAAGAGGGGACCGCTTTACCTTCGCCCCGAGTGACTTCATCAATATTGGCCAATGCTGCCCAAAGAAAGAAAAAGATAAAGAAGGCCAGAATCGCCCATAGTGATAAGCGGATAATCCGAGGTGCGTCTTCTATCATGGCCCGACTAACTTCCGGCATGATTTGCTCTTCTTCTTCATTATGCGCAAAAAAATAGGCTAAAAGGCGTTTGGCGTTTTTAACGAGGTGCATTGATTTGCCCTTTTTTTAGTGCATCCATCACAATAGCCTTTGGACCGTCGGCAATGATGCGTCCTTTGTCGATGATCACCAGTCGATCGACCAAACCCAGCATTGATACGCGGTGAGTGACCAGTAACAACGTTTTATTCGATAGTTCGGGGAGTAATGCATGTTTGAGCCTATCTTCACTGCTGTTATCCATTGAGCTGGTGGGTTCATCCAGAACCAGGATAGGTGGATCCAACAATAGGGATCGGGCGATGGCTACAGCTTGACGTTGACCACCAGATAACTGCAGCCCTCTTTCACCCACTTGCAGGTTGTAACCGTCGGGATGAAGGCGGGCAAATTCATTTACGCCAGCAATTTCGGCGGCGCGCAGCATTGCTTCATCCTCAACATATCGGGCACCGGAGAGTAGATTATCACGCAGAGAACCACTGAGCAGTTGGACATCCTGCGGAACATAGCCAATGTTATGACGCAAATCGCTTACGTCGAGTTGGCGGATATCAACACCATCAATTAGTAAATTGCCGGATGTGGGCTGGTAAAGATTGACGACCAGCTTTTCCAGGGAGCTTTTACCAGAACCGCTGCGCCCGATAATACCGACCTTTTCACCCGGAGTGATGGAGAGATTAATTTCCTGAAGGGAATGGTTTTTTTGCTCAGGATAATGGAACGTTACATTGCGAAATTCAATGCCGCCAGAAATGCTTTCACGCTTGAGTGGACGCTCTTTATCGCTGCGTTCCTGCGGTAATTGCATCATCTGTTCGGTCGTCGCCATGGTGAGTTTGGCTTGCTGATAACGGGTTACCAGCCCGGATAATTGTCCCAACGGCATGAGAGCCCGGCTATTCAGCATATAGCTGGCAATCAGCGCCCCCATGCTGAGTTTTCCATTAATCAGGAGATAAACACCAAAAACGATCAGCACCACGCCGGAAAATTGCTGGAACCATTGTGTCAGGTTTACGGCCAATGAGGAGAGCGCTTTGGCCCGCATTTCCAGCCGGGTAAGGGTACCAATGGTTTGTTCCCAGTGGTATTGCTGTTCACTCTCTGCATTATTGACTTTAATGGCATCCAGCCCGCCCAGTGTTTCTATTAAGGTCGCCTGACGTTCGCTGGCGAGCTGCATTGTTTTTTCAATCGTTTCCGATAACGGTTTTTGTAGCGCCCAACTGAACAACAGTGCAACAGGGAAAGCCAGTAAAGGTACCCAGACCAGTGGGCCACCGATGATGCCAATCACGAGCAGCAATAATAAAGTGAACGGGAAATCAATCAGGGTAGTTAAGGTGAGAGAAGAAAGAAAGTCCCGCAGAAACTGAAATTCATGAATATTCTGCGCGAAATTGCCCACTCTGGCTGGCCGGGCTTTCATAGCCATGCCGGTAATACGTTCAAACAATGTGGCTGAAATAATCAGATCGGTTTTTTTACCCGCCATGTCTAAACATAAGCCGCGCAGGGTACGTAAAATCAAATCAAATATGAAAGCCCCTGTCACTCCTATCGCCAGCACCCATAAAGTTGATGTTGCCTGATTAGGCACCACCCGATCATAGACGTTCATGACAAACAGCGGGGTAGCTAGTGCGATAATATTGATTAAGAAACTGGCGATAACGGCATCCAGATACAGGAACCTGGAAAGCTTCAGGGTATCTTTAAACCAGGCATTGGTGCGTGGAATTAGCGAGTGTTGTTGTAATTCAAACCGATGACGCGGATGAGCAAACATCACCAGTCCCAGGTAATTCTGCTGTAATGTGTTGTGATCGATAGAAATCTCACCACCTTCTGTTTCACTGGGCATGATTTGTGCGCTGCCATCCTCGTTCCAGCTGAGCAGTATTGCCGCTCTTCCTTCCCGTAATAGCAGCATTGCAGGGAGCGACATCGCTGGAATACTGGACAGCGAACGTTTGAGTATTCGCGCCTGTAACCCTGCACGGGCCGCCGCTCTGGGGAGGAGCTTGATGGACATACGTTGTTCAACAAGAGGGAGGCCTGCCGTCAGGGTAGAACGACTGGCTGATTTGCCCTGTAATGAACACAATATTAATAGACTATCCAGTAGCGGATCATCATGACGGCTGCGTGGATCGTTGTGCAATGGTACAGTGGTACTTTCCTCGTTACTGGTTGGTTGTTCGCTATGTGAATTCATATAACCGAACTTTTCCTTACTTAAGATGGTTTCCGGCCTGCGTACGAAAAGCAATTAGCCGGTTAGTTTAAACTAGGCAGTTCGACTTGGGTTTTAACCTCACTCAGGCTTTGGCTTGCTGCAGGTGCGGGAATGGACAGGCTTGCTAATAAATTTCCCATACGGGCTTTTAAACGGTATTCGCTGAACATTTCAATAAACCGAATTTCAACCATGCGGCGCTGTGCGGTAAAAAGCTCATTTTCACTGTCCAGCACGTCCAGCAGAGTGCGTTCCCCCAGACTGAACTGTTTTTGATAGGCATTACGTACCTGTTGGCTACGTTCGGCGTATTCTGTCGCTATGGGCAACTGTTGTCGTGCATTATTTACTGCGGACCAAGCCAGCCGAAGCTCTTCATTCAGTAAACGAAGGGTATTATTACGCACATCCTGAGCTTCTTTTACCTGATAAGCTTTTGATTCCATATTGGCTTTATTGCTCCCGCCTTCATACAGGTTGTATCGCATTCTCAGCATAGCCTGCCATTCATTATCTGTCCCACGAGCACCATCAATGTTGTCACCCATCGAACGAGATAATTCAACGTTAACGCGGGGGTAAAACCCAGCTTTGGACGCCTGATACTGTTTCTCTGTGGCGATAATATCTGCTTCTGCTGATTTCAAAATTGGACTATTAGTCAGCATGATTTTACGGGCTTTATTCAAAGATGCAGGCAGTTGCAACGAACTCTGGGTTGGTATCTGTAGATTTTCCGGCTCTTTACCAATGGTACTGTAATAGGTTGTCTGGGAATCGGTAAGGTTGGTCTTTTCTGTCAAAACATTATTACGTGCCTGCGCCAACCTGGCTTCAGCCTGTTCCAAATCCGCCAGCCTTCCGACACCTTGTTCTGTCCGCAACTTGATTTGATCGTAGATACGTTCATGGCTGAGCAGATTTTCCTCCGCCAGGCGGACATATTCCTGACGTTGCAAGACATCCAGATATGCCTGGATAGCGTCCAACGCCCGGTTTTCACTGGTATTCAATACTTTATAAGCTCGGGAATTGACGGTGGCTTTTTGCCGGCCGACTTCACTGGACGTTGCAAAACCATCAAATACCATCTGGCTCAGACTAATACTGGATTCACGACGGTTGAGTTTATCTGAGTCAGTCCCTAACGCCCGGGTAGAAGCACTGTCTGTATTCTCTTTACCTATTCCAGCGTTAACAGAAATGTTGGGTAGATAACCACCTTCGGCTGAACGCATATCCTGCTCAGCAGATAGCCGGCTATTAATGGCAGCACTGACTTCGGGATGTGTATGCAGTGTATCCTCAACGGCCTCTCGCAGCGTGTCGGCGAAAGACATGGATGAGGCCATTAGTAAGGGTAGCAGAACAAACGAGTATTTATGTGGCATCAAAACTTTTTCCTCTACGTATACTTAGGTTAAAAATATCCTTACACTTTCAATAAATAGTTACAGAAAGTTATTCCTTAATTAAAAAATAAAACATATTAATATCAATGTATTGAGAGTTTATTGGAAATGATCGCTGCGAATATCGCGTGTTAGTTGTTTTAAAAAAGTAAATTTTAGTAAGAATATTCCGAATTTTTTATTATATTAGGCAGAGAGTCAAGTGGTTGACGCTGAGAAAATAGCATTACACATATTGAATTAATTAGTTTTTATTACCAATGTGCTGGTGTGACTTCTTGACTAAATCAAATTGTTCAAAAAATAATTGGATATATCAAGGGGATACTATGGCTAGTAGTGTTATCGGCACCATCAGATTTGTTATTGGTCAAGTATTCGTTGTCGCTTCAGATGGTACACAGCGCCAGTTAGTCGCAGGCGATCGTATTTACAATGGAGAAGAGGTTGTTACCGGAAATGCCGGTGCTGTTTCCATTTTGTTACCTGATGGCCATACGCTTGATTTAGGACGTGATAGTCGATGGGGAGATGGAACCGATATTACGCCACAACAGCCAGATCCCACTGCGGACGTAGCGGCGCTACAGGAAGCTATTGCTCAGGGCGCGGATCCTACACAGGTGTTGGAAGCCACAGCTGCTGGTGCCGGTAATGGGGATATCGGCGAGGCTGGTGATGGTGGTGGTGGACATTCAACAGCTGACATCATGCTGAACCTGACAGGTAAAATTGTCGATCCTACGGCTGGTTTTGATACGACAGGTATTACCAATCCTGCAACGGATATTCCCAGGCTGACTGATCCTAATTTGCTGGCTGCACAAATTCAGGGAACATCAATTCCCAGTGATACAACATCTCCTTCTGTTGTCATTACATTTAATCGCGATGGTTCCCTCAATTTTCAATTTACTGAAGCACCAGTCGGTTTTGACCTGAGTGATATTACCGTTAATAACGGTATTGTCTCTGATTTATTGCAGGATCCCAATGACCCAACGCACTGGACGGCAGTATTGACGCCGAGTTCCAATTTTGAAGGGTCGGTGACGGTAAGCGTCGCAGATGGCAGTTATACCGACCAAGCGGGAAATGTGGGAAGTGGCGGACAGGTAACCACGCAGGTAGATACATTACCACCGGAGGCCAGTATTACCATCGATACGTTGACCGCCGACAACACCATTAATGCCGCGGAAGCCGGACAGAACCAGACCGTCAGCGGCACGGTGGGCAACGATGTGCAGGTCGGCGATACCGTCACGGTGACCATCGGCAGCCAGAGCTACCAGACGCAGGTGACTACGGCCGGTGATGGCAGCCGGGTGTGGAGCGTCAGCGTGCCGGGCAGTGTATTGGCCGGACAGAGCGCCATTCAGGCCACCGTCACGACTGCCGATGCGGCAGGCAATCCCGCTACCGCGACGGCTGACCACAGTTATCAGGTCGATACCCGCGCGCCGGAGGCCAGCATCACTATTGATGCGCTGACCGCCGACAACACGATTAATACCGCCGAAGCCGGACAGAATCAGACCGTCAGCGGCACGGTGGGTAACGATGTGCAGGTGGGCGACACGGTCACGGTGACCATCGGCAGTCAGAGCTACCAGACCCAGATCACCAGCGCCAGTGATGGCAGCCGGGTGTGGAGCGTCAGTGTGCCGGGCAGTGTATTGGCGACGAATGCCGCGATTCAGGCGACGGTCACGACTGCCGATGCGGCGGGTAACCCGGCCAGCGCGAGTGCCGATCATGCCTATCAGGTGGATACCAGTGCACCGGAGGCCAGCATCACTATTGATGCGGTGACCGCCGACAACACGATTAATGCCGCCGAAGCCGGACAGAACCAGACCGTCAGCGGCACGGTGGGCAACGATGTGCAGGTGGGCGATACGGTCACGGTGACTATCGGCTCGGCGACCTACCAGACGCAGGTCACCAGCGCCAGTGATGGCAGCCGGGTGTGGAGCGTCAGCGTGCCGGGCAGTGTGCTGGCGACGAATGCCGCCATTCAGGCCACCGTCACGACTGCCGATGCGGCAGGCAATCCCGCTACCGCGACGGCTGACCACAGTTATCAGGTGGACACCAGCGCGCCGGAGGCCAGCATCACTATTGATGCGGTGACCGCGGACAACACGATTAATGCCGCCGAAGCCGGACAGAACCAGACCGTCAGCGGCACCGTCGGCAACGATGTGCAGGTGGGCGACACGGTCACCGTCACCATCGGTAGCCAGACTTACCAGACCCAGGTGACTACGGCCGGTGACGGCAGCCGGGTGTGGAGCGTCAGTGTGCCGGGCAGTGTGCTGGCGACGAACGCCGCCATTCAGGCCACCGTCACGACTGCCGATGCGGCGGGTAACCCGGCCAGCGCGAGCGCTGATCACGCCTATCAGGTGGACACCAGCGCGCCGGAGGCCAGTATTACCATCGATGCGCTGACCGCAGATAATGTTCTGAATCAGGCGGAAGCCGGACAGAACCAGACCGTCAGCGGCACCGTCGGCAACGATGTGCAGGTGGGCGACACGGTCACCGTCACCATCGGCTCGGCGACCTACCAGACGCAGGTCACCAGCGCCAGCGACGGCAGCCGGGTGTGGAGCGTCAGCGTACCGGGCAGCGTGCTGGCGACGAACGCCGCCATTCAGGCCACCGTCACGATTGCCGACACCGCCGGTAACAGTACCAGTGCGAGTGCCGATCATGCCTATCAGGTGGACACCAGCGCACCAGAGGCCAGTATTACCATCGATGCGCTGACGGCAGATAATGTTCTGAATCAGGCCGAAGCCGGACAGAACCAGACGGTGAGCGGCACGGTGGGTAACGATGTGCAGGTGGGCGACACGGTCACGGTGACCATCGGCAGTCAGAGCTACCAGACCCAGGTGACTACGGCCGGTGATGGCAGCCGGGTGTGGAGCGTCAGCGTGCCGGGCAGCGTGCTGGCGATGAATGCCGCCATTCAGGCCACGGTGACCACCAGCGACACGGCGGGTAACCCGGCTAGCGCGAGCGCTGATCACGCCTATCAGGTGGACACCAGCGCGCCGGAGGCCAGTATTACCATCGATGCGCTGACCGCAGATAATGTTCTGAATCAGGCGGAAGCCGGACAGAACCAGACCGTCAGCGGCACCGTCGGCAACGATGTGCAGGTGGGCGACACGGTCACCGTCACCATCGGCTCGGCGACCTACCAGACGCAGGTCACCAGCGCCAGCGACGGCAGCCGGGTGTGGAGCGTCAGCGTACCGGGCAGCGTGCTGGCGACGAACGCCGCCATTCAGGCCACCGTCACGATTGCCGACACCGCCGGTAACAGTACCAGTGCGAGTGCCGATCATGCCTATCAGGTGGACACCAGCGCACCAGAGGCCAGTATTACCATCGATGCGCTGACGGCAGATAATGTTCTGAATCAGGCCGAAGCCGGACAGAACCAGACGGTGAGCGGCACGGTGGGTAACGATGTGCAGGTGGGCGACACGGTCACGGTGACCATCGGCAGTCAGAGCTACCAGACCCAGGTGACTACGGCCGGTGATGGCAGCCGGGTGTGGAGCGTCAGCGTGCCGGGCAGCGTGCTGGCGATGAATGCCGCCATTCAGGCCACGGTGACCACCAGCGACACGGCGGGTAACCCGGCTAGCGCGAGCGCCGATCACGCCTATCAGGTGGACACCCGCGCGCCGGAGGCCAGCATCACTATTGATGCGGTGACCGCCGACAACACGATTAATACCGCCGAAGCCGGACAGAATCAGACCGTCAGCGGCACCGTCGGCAACGATGTGCAGGTGGGCGACACCGTCACGGTGACCATCGGCAGCCAGAGCTACCAGACGCAGGTCACCAGCGCCAGCGACGGCAGCCGGGTATGGAGTGTCAGCGTGCCGGGCAGCGTGCTGGCGACGAACGCCGCTATTCAGGCGACGGTCACGACTACCGATGCGGCGGGTAACCCGGCCAGCGCGAGCGCTGATCACGCCTATCAGGTGGACACCAGTGCACCGGAGGCCAGCATCACTATTGATGCGCTGACGGCGGATAACACCATTAATGCCGCGGAAGCCGGGCAGAACCAGACCGTCAGCGGCACGGTGGGCAACGATGTGCAGGTGGGCGACACCGTCACCGTGACTATCGGTAGCCAGACTTACCAGACCCAGGTGACTACGGCCGGTGATGGCAGCCGGGTGTGGAGCGTCAGTGTGCCGGGCAGTGTGCTGGCGACGAATGCGGCCATTCAGGCCACGGTGACCACCAGCGACACGGCCGGTAACAGTACCACCGCGACGGCTGACCACAGTTATCAGGTCGATACCAGTGCACCGGAGGCCAGCATCACTATTGATGCGCTGACGGCGGATAACACCATTAATGCCGCCGAAGCCGGGCAGAACCAGACCGTCAGTGGCACCGTCGGCAACGATGTGCAGGTGGGCGATACGGTCACCGTGACCATCGGCTCGGCGACCTACCAGACGCAGGTGACTACGGCCGGTGACGGCAGCCGGGTGTGGAGCGTCAGTGTGCCGGGCAGTGTATTGGCCGGGCAGAGTGCCATTCAGGCCACCGTCACGACTGCCGACACCGCCGGTAACAGTACCAGCGCCACCGCCGACCACAGCTATCAGGTGGATACCAGTGCACCGGAGGCCAGCATCACTATCGATGCGGTGACCGCCGACAACACGATTAATGCCGCGGAGGCCGGACAGAACCAGACGGTGAGCGGCACGGTGGGTAACGATGTGCAGGTGGGCGACACCGTCACCGTCACCATCGGTAGCCAGACTTACCAGACGCAGGTCACCAGCGCCAGCGACGGCAGCCGGGTGTGGAGCATCAGCGTGCCGGGCAGTGTATTGGCCGGACAGAGCGCCATTCAGGCCACCGTCACGACTGCCGATGCGGCGGGTAACCCGGCCAGCGCCACCGCCGACCACAGTTATCAGGTCGATACCACGGCGCCGGAGGCCAGCATCACTATCGATGCGGTGACCGCCGACAACACGATTAATGCCGCGGAGGCCGGACAGAACCAGACGGTGAGCGGCACGGTGGGTAACGATGTGCAGGTGGGCGACACCGTCACCGTCACCATCGGTAGCCAGACTTACCAGACGCAGGTCACCAGCGCCAGCGACGGCAGCCGGGTGTGGAGCATCAGCGTGCCGGGCAGTGTATTGGCCGGACAGAGCGCCATTCAGGCCACCGTCACGACTGCCGATGCGGCGGGTAACCCGGCCAGCGCCACCGCCGACCACAGTTATCAGGTCGATACCACGGCGCCGGAGGCCAGCATTACCATCGATGCGGTGACCGCCGACAACACGATTAATGCCGCGGAAGCCGGACAGAACCAGACCGTCAGCGGCACCGTCGGTAACGATGTGCAGGTGGGCGACACGGTCACGGTGACCATCGGCTCGGCGACCTACCAGACCCAGGTCACCAGCGCCAGTGATGGCAGCCGGGTGTGGAGCATCAGCGTGCCGGGCAGTGTGCTGGCGACAAATGCGGCCATTCAGGCCACCGTCACGACTGCCGATGCGGCAGGTAACCCGGCCACCGCGAGTGCCGATCACGCCTATCAGGTGGACACCAGCGCGCCGGAAGCCAGTATTACCATCGATACGTTGACGGCAGATAATGTTCTGAATCAGGCGGAAGCCGGACAGAACCAGACGGTGAGCGGCACGGTGGGTAACGATGTGCAGGTGGGCGACACGGTCACGGTGACCATCGGTAGCCAGAGCTACCAGGCGCAGGTCACCAGCGCCGGTGACGGCAGCCGGGTGTGGAGCGTCAGCGTGCCGGGCAGTGTGCTGGCCGGGCAGAGTGCCATTCAGGCCACCGTCACGACTGCCGACACCGCCGGTAACAGTACCACCGCGACGGCTGACCACAGTTATCAGGTCGACACCCGCGCGCCGGAGGCCAGTATTACCATCGATGCGGTGACCGCCGACAACATGATTAATGCCGTGGAAGCCGGACAGAACCAGACCGTCAGCGGCACCGTCGGCAACGATGTGCAGGTGGGCGACACCGTCACCGTCACTATCGGCAGCCAGAGCTACCAGACCCAGGTGACTACGGCCGGTGACGGCAGCCGGGTGTGGAGCGTCAGTGTGCCGGGCAGTGTATTGGCGACGAACGCGGCCATTCAGGCGACGGTCACAACTGCCGATGCGGCGGGTAACAGTACCAGTGCGAGCGCTGATCATGCCTATCAGGTCGATACCCGCGCACCGGAGGCCAGCATCACTATTGATGCGGTGACCGCCGACAACACCATTAATGCCGCGGAAGCCGGACAGAACCAGACGGTGAGCGGCACGGTGGGTAACGATGTGCAGGTGGGCGACACCGTCACCGTCACCATCGGCAGCCAGACTTACCAGACCGAGGTCACCAGCGCCAGCGACGGCAGCCGGGTGTGGAGCGTCAGCGTGCCGGGCAGTGTATTGGCGACGAATGCGGCCATTCAGGCCACCGTCACGACTGCCGACACCGCCGGTAACAGTACCACCGCGACGGCTGACCACAGTTATCAGGTCGACACCAGCGCACCGGAGGCCAGCATCACTATTGATGCGGTGACAGCGGATAACACCATTAATGCCGCGGAAGCCGGGCAGAACCAGACCGTCAGCGGCACGGTGGGCAACGATGTGCAGGTGGGCGACACGGTCACGGTGACTATCGGCAGCCAGACTTACCAGACCCAGGTCACCAGCGCCAGCGACGGTAGCCGGGTCTGGAGCGTCAGCGTGCCGGGCAGTGTGCTGGCGACGAATGCGGCCATTCAGGCCACGGTGACCACCAGCGACACGGCGGGTAACAGTACCAGTGCGAGCGCTGATCATGCCTATCAGGTGGACACCAGCGCACCAGAAGCCAGTATTACCATTGATGCGCTGACCGCAGATAATGTTCTGAATCAGGTCGAAGCCGGGCAGAACCAGACGGTGAGCGGCACGGTGGGTAACGATGTGCAGGTCGGCGATACCGTCACCGTCACTATCGGTAGCCAGAGCTACCAGACGCAGGTCACCAGCGCCAGCGACGGCAGCCGGGTGTGGAGCGTCAGCGTGCCGGGCAGTGTGCTGGCGACGAACGCCGCCATTCAGGCCACCGTCACGACTGCCGATGCGGCGGGTAACCCGGCCAGCGCGAGCGCTGATCACGCCTATCAGGTGGACACCAGCGCGCCGGAGGCCAGTATTACCATCGATGCGCTGACCGCAGATAATGTTCTGAATCAGGCGGAAGCCGGACAGAACCAGACCGTCAGCGGCACCGTCGGCAACGATGTGCAGGTGGGCGACACCGTCACGGTGACCATCGGCAGCCAGAGCTACCAGACGCAGGTCACCAGCGCCAGCGACGGCAGCCGGGTATGGAGTGTCAGCGTGCCGGGCAGCGTGCTGGCGACGAACGCCGCTATTCAGGCGACGGTCACGACTACCGATGCGGCGGGTAACCCGGCCAGCGCGAGCGCTGATCACGCCTATCAGGTGGACACCAGCGCGCCGGAGGCCAGTATTACCATCGATGCGCTGACCGCAGATAATGTTCTGAATCAGGCGGAAGCCGGACAGAACCAGACCGTCAGCGGCACCGTCGGTAACGATGTGCAGGTGGGCGACACCGTCACCGTCACTATCGGCAGCCAGAGCTACCAGACCCAGGTGACTACGGCCGGTGACGGCAGCCGGGTGTGGAGCGTCAGTGTGCCGGGCAGTGTGCTGGCCGGGCAGAGTGCCATTCAGGCGACGGTCACGACTGCCGACACCGCCGGTAACAGTACCAGCGCCACCGCCGACCACAGCTATCAGGTGGATACCAGTGCACCGGAGGCCAGCATCACTATCGATGCGCTGACCGCCGACAACACCATTAATGCCGCGGAAGCCGGACAGAACCAGACCGTCAGCGGCACCGTCGGCAACGATGTGCAGGTGGGCGACACGGTCACGGTGACCATCGGCTCGGCGACCTACCAGACCCAGGTGACTACGGCCAGTGATGGCAGCCGGGTGTGGAGCGTCAGCGTGCCGGGCAGCGTGCTGGCGACGAACGCCGCTATTCAGGCGACGGTCACGACTACCGATGCGGCGGGTAACCCGGCCAGCGCGACGGCTGACCATAGCTATCAGGTGGATACCAGCGCGCCGGAGGCCAGCATCACTATTGACGCGCTGACGGCCGACAACACGATTAATGCCGCGGAAGCCGGACAGAACCAGACCGTCAGCGGCACCGTCGGTAACGATGTGCAGGTGGGCGACACGGTCACGGTGACCATCGGCTCGGCGACCTACCAGACCCAGGTCACCAGCGCCAGTGATGGCAGCCGGGTGTGGAGCATCAGCGTGCCGGGCAGTGTGCTGGCGACAAATGCGGCCATTCAGGCCACCGTCACGACTACAGACACGGCCGGTAACAGTACCAGTGCGAGTGCCGATCATGCCTATCAGGTCGATACCAGCGCACCAGAAGCCAGTATTACCATCGATGCGGTGACCGCGGACAACACGATTAATACCGCGGAAGCCGGACAGAATCAGACCGTCAGCGGCACGGTGGGCAACGATGTGCAGGTGGGCGACACCGTCACCGTCACCATCGGTTCGGCGACCTACCAGACCCAGGTGACCAGCGCCGGTGATGGCAGCCGGGTGTGGAGCGTCAGCGTGCCGGGCAGTGTATTGGCGACGAATGCGGCTATTCAGGCCACCGTCACGACTGCCGATGCGGCGGGTAATCCCGCTACCGCGACGGCTGACCACAGTTATCAGGTCGACACCCGCGCGCCGGAGGCCAGTATTACCATCGATGCGGTGACCGCCGACAACACGATTAATGCCGTGGAAGCCGGACAGAACCAGACCGTCAGCGGCACCGTCGGTAACGATGTGCAGGTGGGCGACACCGTCACGGTGACCATCGGCTCGGCGACCTACCAGACCCAGGTGACCAGTGCCGGTGACGGCAGCCGGGTGTGGAGCGTCAGCGTGCCGGGCAGTGTGCTGGAGACGAATGCCGCCATTCAGGCGACGGTCACGACTGCCGACACCGCCGGTAACAGTACCAGCGCCACCGCCGACCACAGCTATCAGGTGGATACCAGTGCACCGGAGGCCAGCATCACTATCGATGCGGTGACCGCAGATAATGTTCTGAATCAGGCCGAAGCCGGACAGAACCAGACCGTCAGCGGCACCGTCGGTAACGATGTGCAGGTGGGCGACACGGTCACGGTGACCATCGGCAGTCAGAGCTACCAGACCCAGGTGACTACGGCCGGTGATGGCAGCCGGGTGTGGAGCGTCAGCGTGCCGGGCAGCGTATTGGCCGGACAGAACGCCATTCAGGCCACCGTCACGACTGCCGATGCGGCGGGTAACCCGGCCAGCGCCACCGCCGACCACAGTTATCAGGTCGATACCACGGCGCCGGAGGCCAGTATTACCATCGATGCGCTGACGGCAGATAATGTTCTGAATCAGGTCGAAGCCGGGCAGAACCAGACCGTCAGCGGCACCGTCGGCAACGATGTGCAGGTGGGCGACACGGTCACGGTGACCATCGGTAGCCAGACTTACCAGACCCAGGTGACTACGGCCAGTGACGGCAGCCGGGTGTGGAGCGTCAGCGTGCCGGGCAGCGTATTGGCCGGACAGAGCGCCATTCAGGCCACCGTCACGACTGCCGACACCGCCGGTAACAGTACCACCGCGACGGCTGACCACAGTTATCAGGTGGATACCAGTGCACCGGAGGCCAGCATCACTATTGATGCGCTGACGGCGGATAACACCATTAATGCCGCGGAAGCCGGGCAGAACCAGACCGTCAGTGGCACCGTCGGCAACGATGTGCAGGTGGGCGACACGGTCACCGTCACCATCGGCTCGGCGACCTACCAGACGCAGGTCACCAGCGCCAGTGATGGCAGCCGGGTGTGGAGCGTCAGTGTGCCGGGCAGTGTATTGGCGACGAATGCGGCCATTCAGGCCACCGTCACGACTGCCGATGCGGCGGGTAACCTGGCCAGCGCCACCGCCGACCACAGTTATCAGGTGGACACCAGCGCACCGGAGGCCAGCATCAGTATTGATGCGGTGACCGCGGACAACACCATTAATGCCGCGGAGGCCGGACAGAACCAGACGGTGAGCGGCACCGTCGGCAACGATGTGCAGGTGGGCGACACCGTCACCGTCACCATCGGTTCGGCGACCTACCAGACCCAGGTGACCAGCGCCGGTGATGGCAGTCGGGTATGGAGCGTCAGCGTGCCGGGCAGTGTGCTGGCGACGAACGCGGCCATTCAGGCCACGGTGACCACCAGCGACACGGCGGGTAACCCGGCCAGCGCCACCGCTGATCATGCCTATCAGGTCGACACCCGCGCGCCGGAGGCCAGCATCACTATTGATGCGGTGACCGCCGACAACACGATTAATGCCGCGGAAGCCGGGCAGAACCAGACCGTCAGCGGCACCGTCGGCAACGATGTGCAGGTGGGCGACACGGTCACGGTGACCATCGGCTCGGCGACCTACCAGACCCAGGTCACCAGCGCCAGTGATGGCAGCCGGGTGTGGAGCGTCAGCGTGCCGGGCAGTGTATTGGCGACGAATGCGGCTATTCAGGCCACCGTCACGACTGCCGATGCGGCGGGTAACCCGGCCACCGCGACGGCTGACCACAGTTATCAGGTCGACACCAGCGCACCAGAAGCCAGTATTACCATCGATGCGGTGACCGCCGACAACACGATTAATGCCGTGGAAGCCGGACAGAACCAGACCGTCAGCGGCACCGTCGGCAACGATGTGCAGGTGGGCGACACGGTCACCGTCACCATCGGTTCGGCGACCTACCAGACCCAGGTGACTACGGCCAGTGATGGCAGCCGGGTGTGGAGCGTCAGCGTGCCGGGCAGTGTGCTGGCGACGAATGCGGCCATTCAGGCGACGGTCACGACTGCCGATGCAGCAGGCAATCCCGCTACCGCGACGGCTGACCACAGTTATCAGGTCGATACCAGCGCACCAGAAGCCAGTATTACCATCGATGCGGTGACCGCGGACAACACGATTAATACCGCGGAAGCCGGACAGAATCAGACCGTCAGCGGCACCGTCGGCAACGATGTGCAGGTCGGCGACACGGTCACGGTGACCATCGGCTCGGCGACCTACCAGACGCAGGTCACCAGCGCCGGTGACGGCAGCCGGGTGTGGAGCGTCAGCGTGCCGGGCAGTGTGCTGGCGACGAATGCCGCCATTCAGGCCACGGTGACCACCAGCGACACGGCGGGTAACAGTACCAGTGCGAGCGCCGATCATGCCTATCAGGTGGACACCAGCGCACCGGAGGCCAGTATTACCATCGATCCAGTGACGGCGGACAATACGCTGAACGAGGCGGAAAGCGGGCAGACTCAAATCATCAGTGGTTCGGTAGGGAAAGATGTACAGGCGGGGGATACGGTTATTGTCACCGTTGGTGACCGGACTTACGCCACTATAGTGAATGCCGATGGTATCAGTTGGAGTGTTAGCATACTTGGCAGTGTGCTGGCAATGCATAGTCAGATTAGTGCCGCGGTAACCATACAGGATGAAGCGGGTAACACCATGACCGCTACTGCCGATCGATCTTATATGGTCGATACTACCGAACCCGATGTCGCTATTACTGAATTTGCTGGTAATGACGGTTATATCAGTCAGGGTGAATTGGCTAATACCGCAGTGGGTGGCACCAGTAGTGAGAGCGCCGTCGATCTGGTGTTTACCGATGCAAATGGTAAATCGGTGACAGTAAATAATGTACAGGTCGTAGAGGGGCAATGGAGTCTTCATGCTGATCTCAGCACGCTGGCTGAGGGTCAGGTTACCGTGATGGCGACAGCCACTAGCCCGTCAGGTAATCACGCTAGCGATACGGACAGTGCCACCCTGGATATTACCGGACCAGTGGGACATGACCAGATAGTAACGGGTACAGAAGATACCCCGGTCTCCATCAGTTGGAGTGATCTTGGTACGTCCGGTGATACCAGCAGCATTGTGATCTCTTCTCTTCCTGACGCCAGTACAGGAACGCTGTATTTTAACGATCATGGGCAATGGAAAGCGGTTTCTATCGGGCAGACCTTTACGTCGGCAGATTTTGAACTGCGATTTGTCCCTGCCGCCAATATTTCTGGTGCTGATCTGACGGGCATGGCGTATCAGCCAGTAGATGATGCGGGAAATCATGGGGATACGGCCACACTCTCCGTTAATATCACGCCGGTGGCCGATGCCCCGGATGTCTCTTTGACGATTACCAATGGTGATACCGTTGGAGAAACGCCGACTTACATCAAGGTTAATGGCGGCAGCGAACAACCCGGTGGTTTTGATGTACAGGATGGTGTGATTGTCAGAATCGGTGATGGGGTGCGGGTCTGGCTTTCTCCTGGTGATCCGGTGCCGGAAATTGTGGGCAATGGTGAAGTGGTTTACTACAACCAGGGGAATGTCAGTGGTAGCCGAGACTATACCGACATCTTTGTGGTGCATGAGGGTAGTGGATATGTGCAAGATGGCAATTATCGTACCTTAAATGCGGTGACAGGGAATACCGGGAGTGAGTCGTCAGGGGTCAAGTCGGACTATATTTTCATCCAAGGCACACAAGCTGACGGTTATAACGACACTGTCGGGACAAATAATAATGCCGATACGTCGGTGAACACTTTTGATTCCGTCAATGTGACTTATCACGATGTAGTGCTAATCGGTGGTGCTAATAAACTTGACGGTATTATTTATGGTGACGGTACTATCAAGAGCGCCGATGCTTCCTCGACTTCTGAGGAAACGGTAACGGGTCAGGCCGGCTATCAGGAACATGCCATCACGGTCTCTGCGGCGTTGACGGATACGGATGGCAGCGAGAGCTTGTCGGGAATCACATTGACAGGCATTCCCGAAGGAACGGTGTTAATTGATCATATCAATAACGTCACGGTAACGATCGGTGCTGATGGTGCCTATCTGATCCCCAACTCATTGCACGCCGATTCGCTTGCCGGCCAGATAACGCTACAGGTGCCGGTAGATGCGGGGCAATTTGATGTTGTTGCCCAGGCAACGGCAACTGAGCAGGCGAATTATGATTCCGCCACCGGCTATTCGTCTCAATCGGTAGAGCAATATGCTGTCACCGTAGGTACTTCCGGTAGTGATACCATAACTGGTACACACAGTAACGATATAGTTGTGGGTGATGTGTCCGGACTGCAAATCGTTGAGGGTCAGAATTACAATATTGCGTTTCTGGTGGATTCCTCTGGCAGCATGTCGACAGAGAACGTGGCTAAAGCTATCACATCATTAACCGATGTATTTAACAGCCTGATTCATAGTGCCAGCGGTAGTTCTGCGGGGACCGTCAATGTCTTTTTGGCTGATTTTGATTCGCAGGTCGGGCAAACGGTATCAGTAAACCTGGCTGATCCTAATGCGTTGTCCAGTCTTACGGCTGTGTTAGGTTCGATGGTTTCAGGCGGCGGGACCAATTATGAGGATGTGTTTAAAACCGCCGCCAATTGGTTCCTGAGTGATACGGTGACCCATAATCAAGGCACCAATCTGACCTATTTTATTACCGATGGTGAGCCAACATTCTATCAGAGTGGTGAAACGGATTCTGCTGTTGTCAGTAATAGCTGGTGGCAAACACAAACACTGAACATCGACAATATTGATTACCAGCAAGGGCAGTCCTATTCCATGAATATCATGGGGGCGGCCCGAGAAGTGATTGACACTAACGGCGATGTTTATTCGTACTCTCAGGGATGGGGTAACCAGGTCTATCGCTCGGTTATTGGTCATGTCAATGCCGAAGGAGATGGTACTTATGAAATATCTTATCTGGATGGCACCGGAAACAGCACGACGCATTCAACAATAACCAACTCTCAGGACGCATTTGCACTGCTGCAGAATGTCTCTACGGTAGAAGCGATCGGCATCGGGGATTCTCTGAATGCGGCTAGCTTGGTGAATTATGATTCGGATGGCGTAGTGCAGGATCACATTGATCCCACTCAGTTAAATGATGCGATTCTCGGTAGTAATCAGCCTGCAATGGCGGGCGATGATACGTTATCCGGTGGCAGCGGCAACGATATACTGTTTGGTGATTCGATTACCTTTGATGGGATTGAAGGAAATGGGCTGACGGCGTTGCAGCATTATATTGCTGGTAAGCTCAATACCTCCACGGGAGAATCATTGACGGTTCAGGAAATGCATAACTACATTTCCGGACATAGCGCAGAGTTCGATCTTTCATCATCACATGACGGTAATGACATTCTGAATGGTGGTGTGGGAAACGATATCCTGTTTGGTCAGGGTGGTAAGGATGTGCTTAATGGTGGTATGGGTAATGATATCCTTTACGGCGGCTCTGGGGATGATATCCTGATTGGCGGCTCCGGTAATAATATTCTGACCGGTGGTGCTGGCGCAGATACCTTTACCTGGCAATCTGGTGATACCGGCCATGATGTGATTAAAGATTTTAATCCTGGTGAGGGTGATCGGATTGATCTGAGTGATCTGGTAGGGGAACTGAAATCAGGAACTGATATTAGCCACTATATTCGTATTACAGAGAGTGATGGTTCACCTACCATTGAGGTGAGCACGCAAGGGCAGTTTAATGGAGCAAGTGGTGGTACGCCGGATGTCTCTATCACGTTGGATCACTATCATGGCGTACTGCCTTCAGTAGAGAGTTTGATTAGCAAACCAGAACCCAGTGCGGCTTGATTGTGCATTGGATACAGAGAGCATCGTACGGTATGTGCGGCGCTCTTCTCTGAAAATAAAAAAGGGTTGTCTATGTTCTATATTTTGCGAGACAGCAATAGCAATTTAATCAGGGTTGAAGAGTCACCGTTTCCTGAAATGAATGGCGAACTAGCGGAAGATTCTGTGGAAGCAATCGCATGGCTGAACAATCAGGAAGTCATTTTGTCCAGTCTACAGAAGTTGCGCAACAGCGATCTGGAAATGGTTCGTGTGCTGGAAGATTTAATTCAGGTCTTGATCAATAAGGGTCAAGTGAATATCACGGATTTTCCTGTCGCAGCACAGATAAAATTGATTAATCGATCGCAGGCACGTGAAGTGCTGGGTGGGTTGGATGCATTGATCCGTGAAGATGAAGATAAAATGTTTTGACGATATATGGCTGTATATTGAGACGGCTTGCCGGGGAAACCGACAGGCCGTTTTTATGTTGCTCTATTCTGCGGCAACCGGGCTACCCAAAAGGCGTCCCATCGCACCCTGAATACCCATTTCCTGCAATACCTGCAATTCTCCCTCTGTTTCGACACGCTCGGCAATGAGTGGGAGATCGATATTGTTGGTCGCACGATGCAGCGCTTCAATAAACATTTTTTTGTCTTCTTCTTGATCAATATCGCGGATGTAACTTCCATCAATTTTCAGATAGGCAAGTCCCCATTGAGATAGGTTGCCGATCATCATAAAGCGCCCGCCAAAGTGTTGTAGACCTAACTTGCACTTGTACTCGTTCAGCAGTTTTACCAACGACTCCATATGGGCGGGGTCTGGCAGTTGATTTTCATCGAGTTCCATAATCAGACGTTTGGCCAGTGCAGGTTTAGACTGTAACGGTTTTAGCAACTGTTCCATCACTTGCAGGTCCAGTACGGTACTACCGGATAAACTCAAAGCCAGAGTACCTTCATGTTTTTCCAGGTGGGCAAGTGCATGCTTCACCATGATTTGATCCAGCCGGGTACTCCAGCCAAAACGTTGTATCCACGACAGAAATTTTCCGGCGTTAATCTTATTGCCCCGTTTATCAGTAATGCGGGCCAGCACTTTTTGGTGCATCACCTGTTCAGGGTGCAGGCAGTTAACGACGGGTTGCAGGAAGAGCTGAACCTGTTCCTGGTCAAGCAGTGGTTTCAGCAAACTAAACCAATAGTGTTGATCCTCGACCCATTGCGGGGACTCCTGATTGTTATCTTCCGATCTGATATCGACATTATGCTCAGCACGGGTGAGTAATTGATCTCCCTGGATAAACAAGGATTGAACGGTATCTCCGGTGTGGAATGGAACCAATACAACATGTGCAACCGGTGATATATCGGTTTCGTCGGCTAAAAACAGGGCTTCAATGCTTCGGGATAACGTGTCGGCCAGTATAGCGGCTTCTTTTTTTATCAGACCGGGACAAAACAAAGCGAATTCACCACCACGGATACGGGCGGTAACGCTATCGGGGCCAATAGTGTGTTTTTTGCATTGATGGATAATATTCGCCACTGAAATCAGTAATTCATCGGTTCTGGTACCACCAAGACGCTGGTTCATCTTGCCCAGGTCTTGTAACCGAATCATGAGGAGATAACCGGGAGCTGTATCCTCAGCACTAAGTTTTGTTTTTAGTTGGGTATCGAATGCGCGGCGATTGGCCAGACCGGTCTGTGGATCCTGATAGGCTTCCTGTCGTAATTGTTCACTGCGCTGAGCTTCTTCTTCGAACAATGTTTTAAGCTTGGTGACCATGAAATTCATGGCCTCAACCACCCGACGTAGCTCCGGCGTTTTCGGCAGATCAGATAAACTTAAAAATTCGTGACGACTGATGGCCATTGATTGTTCCACCATGTAGTCCAGGGGACGTAACTGACGGCGCAGAAAGAGAGCTCCGAGAGTCAGACCAATGGCCCCGCAGGCTAGCAACCAGACAAATGTGGCGACTGTACTTTGCCAGAGACGGGCGACAGCAAACATCGGATGACTGATGACTTTAACCCGGGCTGCCTGTTCCCAGCCACGCATGATGGTAGCTTCCCCGATACCCGGCTGCAAATTCACCAAATGGACAAACCAACTGGGAACATCCGGGATTTCAGGTGATGCGGTACGTTCCAGTATCACTTTATGGGTTGCTATATTCAGGACACGAATGCTGGAAAAATAGCCACTGTCAAAGATAGAACTGACCATGAGTTCTACCATGACAGGATCGTCAATATTGGGTGTGAGTGCTAACCCCAACGCTGTTGCCGAATCTTGTGCATGTGAGTTCAACTGATTGTTATATTGCTCACGGGAGCTTTCCAGGTTGGCAATGAAACCGCCACTGAACAGCACCAGCATAAACAAGCAGATGGCTATCAATAATTGTTTAAATAGCGACATAGCCTCGTCCTACTCTTCAATTGAAAATCCTTCAGCGCGCATCTTGATGAGTAAATCCTGCCAGCGCGAAAGGCGTTTACTGTCTCCGGCGCGTTTGTTACCGCTTGCGCCAGGCAGCCATAATCCCTCACCATTGAATGAATAAACTGGTAATAAATCAGTGCGTTGTGTGGCTGGCTGAATCTTATTGATCAAGCTATCCAGCACCAATGGAATAGCATTCGGAGTAGGGTAGTAACTCAGCACCATATGTGCACGGTTTAAACGCAGCGCCTTAACATAAGTGATACGTAATTTTTCTCGATCAACACCCAGATGGCGCAGTGTTATATATTTGGCGATGGCATAGTCTTCACAGTCACCTTCGCCTTTACGCAATGCTTCAATCGGTGTGGCCCAATAATCCACCTGGTGCCAGACATCAATATCTTCCTGATAAATAATTTTGCTATTGAAGAACCGGTTAACGGCGTCCAACTTCTGGTTTTCGGTTGTATTCCGCTGATTCAGCAACAGCGACTGCCACTCTTTTATTCGTTTGCGTGCATCAGGTGTGGCGGGGCCGTAAAGCTGGTCGGTGCGCTGTTCAATAGTAGCGAAATTCCAATTGGCATACAGAGAATCGGCCAGCAGCAGGAATACGCCAGTAAATAAATACAGCAATACTCTAAGGCATGATTGACAACGCCACTGGTATTTCAATCTGGCTTCTCTGCTTACCCAAAGGAATATCATCTAGCATTATTGCCCTGATGAATCTGACATTATAGACCGTCGCAGAATATCTTACTTTTAACATGCTAAAAAGAGCGTGTGTGGTGAAAGGGACGAAGGGGATAAAAAGGGATTAATATGGCACCAACGACGATACCATCATGGTTAAAAAGTGGGAAGAATATGGAATTAGGGTCATTGGTTTCAGAAACTCGCAACCCGGCGACGATGAATTTAGACCAGTTGTCAACGCTGGATATGATGACGGTATTTAACCAGGAAGATCAAAAAGTACCCGAGGCGATCAGTCAGGTACTGCCGGCGATTGCCCAGGTCGTTGAGGTTACCGCGGCCTGTCTGAAATCTGGAGGACGGTTGATTTATCTTGGTGCGGGAACCAGCGGAAGGCTGGGTGTGCTGGATGCATCAGAATGTCCACCTACCTTTGGTGTGCCTCATGGGTTGGTAATCGGTCTGATTGCTGGCGGACCCGGTGCCTTGCTAAAGGCGGTGGAGGGCGCGGAGGACGATCCCGGGTTGGGTGAAGCCGATCTGGTTACTTTGTCCCTGCAACCGGCAGATATGGTCATCGGTCTTGCGGCCTCGGGTCGTACACCGTATGTGCTCGGTGCATTACGTTATGCGCATCAGCTGGGATGCCATACTGCCGCGATCTCCTGTAACCCCCAGTCTCCGATTGCTCGGGAAGCGGAAATCGCGATTTCACCACTGGTAGGTCCCGAAGCGTTGACAGGATCAACCCGGTTGAAGTCAGGTACGGCACAAAAGCTGATTTTGAATATGATTTCTACCGGTGTGATGGTGAAGCTGGGTAAGGTTTATCAGAATCTGATGGTGGATGTGAAGGCTACCAATATCAAGTTGATGGATCGCGCCTGCCGTATTGTCATGGAGACAACCGGCGTAAGTAGGGCAGAGGCGCAGTCGGTGCTGGAACAGACCGACTACGATGTTAAACCGGCTATTGTGATGATCCTGGTCGGTTGTGACGCTGAAGAAGCACAACGGAAGTTGAGCCATCATAATGGTTATCTGCGTGCAGCGATCAGCGATTGATCGGTGTGAGAGCCGTTGCCGGTTACCGCTGAAATATTTCCCGCCGGGATGGCGTGTGTATAATGCCGCCCTCGGTATGGTTGTAAACGGTATCAAGAGGAATTATGAACCGCATAGTAGACGATGAATACTGGATGCGTCATGCTCTGACACTGGCACAGAGAGCCCAAAATGAAGGGGAAGTCCCGGTTGGTGCGGTTCTGGTGTGCAATGACCAGGTGATTGGCGAGGGTTGGAACAGACCGATAGGCAAGCATGATCCTACCGCCCATGCCGAAATGATGGCGTTGCGTCAGGGCGGACAGGTGTTACAGAATTACCGGCTGTTAAATACGACACTATATGTCACTTTGGAACCGTGTGTAATGTGTGCGGGTGCGATGATCCATAGTCGTATTGGGCGATTGGTTTATGGCGCGGCAGATGAAAAGACTGGTGCCGCAGGATCGTTGGTGGATATTCTGCATCATCCAGGGATGAATCATCAGATACAGATCACCCGTGGTGTTCTGGCGGAGGAGTGCGCTGCTATGTTGAGCGCCTTTTTTCGTATGCGGCGGGAACAGAATAAAGCGCGCCGAGTTGCGGGAAAAAGAATACTTCCTGAGTAACGGCGATGAGAAACGTATCTACCGTGGAAGTTTTTCTGGCGGTATAACCGGATAAGCCTGCCCGGCCAGCTTCTGCTGTTGCAATTTACTCTCTTTTTCTGACAAGTACCCGACCAGGCTAACCATATAACGCCGGATATTCTCGACATAGTTATAGGCTTCGTGACCGCGGGCATACCCGTTGGCCGTCTGGGTGTAGTAGCGTTTCTGGCTTAGCATCGGTAGCCGCATTTTTACATCAGCCCAACTGTCCGGATTCCCTTTCTGTTTTTCTGTCAATTTACGGGCATCCATCAGGTGGGCATACCCCATATTGTAGGCTGCCAGCGCAAACCAGATTTTTTCATCTTCGGGAATGGTATCTGGCATTCTTTGCATCATGTTCGACAAATATTGAGCACCACCGCGGATGCTTTCTTCTGGATCGAGTCGATCAGATACGTTCAGACTCTCTGCGGTATTGCGCGTCAGCATCATTAAGCCACGAACGCCTGTGGGTGAGGTGGCCAGCGGATTCCAGTGCGATTCCTGATAGGAAATCGCTGCCAGGAGTTTCCAATCGATATTCGTTGCGTATTTTTCAAACAGTGAACGCAAGGCCGGTAGCGTGTCATCAATGGCGGAGAGGAACGTCGTGGTATCTACATAATCAAATTCTCCCACATGACCCAGGTATTTCTCTTGCAGACGAGCAAGGGTACCGTCTTCCTCTATCTGGCTGAAAAAATCAAGAAGTGCCGCTGACAGACTGTCGTCGTGAGTACGTCGCATATACCAGGTTACGGGTTCTTCATCACTGATATCGGCTGCTACTGCCAGTTGGGGATGAATCCGCTGCATTAAACCAATAGTGACCGAGTCTGCCAATGTGTAATCAAGCTTACCATCGGCCACTTGTTTGAGCAGGTCTTGTGTGGAGATATTCGAGGTAACTTCCCATTTCAATTGTGGGTATTTATGAGCCTTCAAATCGCGGAGGGTTGCTGCATGGGCGGAGCCGGACAGGACAACCAGCCGGCCCTGAAGTTTATTCAGTGACGTCGGACGAGGCGTTCCCAGTCGATACACGAGCTGTTGAGACACCGAATAGTAGGTCGGTCCGGCTTTGAAACGCTTCAGGCGTTCATGATTGTAGATCAGACCAGCGGCCAGCAAATCGGCATTACCGTTATCAAGATCGTTGAACAGACCGTCAATGTTCTGGCGTGTCGAAACCACCAGCTGAACACCGAGGTAATCGGCGAACCGTTTTGCCAGTTCGTAATCCAGTCCTGCGGGGGAACCATGATTAAGGTAGTACGTCAAGGGGGAGTTGATAGTACTGACTCGCAACTCACCACGTGAAAGAATCTGCCTGAGCTGGACGTCCTGGCTGCTACGCCAGGGAATATTTGGCCATAGTGCCAACATCAACAGCAGAGCGATTACCCCGATGAAAAAATAATTTATCGTTAGACGCTTCAAATAGTTGTCTCTCGGCGACCTGATGGTCGGTCTGTCTGTAGCGGCAGTTTTTTATACGAAAAACCCGAGTCGGGGCATTTTGCGTAACAAATCGTCACTGTGCAACTTTTATTGACTTGGTTACAAATTGAGCTTGTCCGGTCGTGGATGTTGAACAATAGCGACGCAAACGGTTTCGTCGCGCGTCAGGATTCACTATAATAACGTGCGTTTCCCCCCTGTAGCGCCCATGACGCACTGCGGTCAGTGCATCGAAGATGAGAGAATTTTAGATTATGGAAATACTGCGTGGTTCACCTGCTTTATCGGCTTTTCGTATCAATAAACTGTTGGCGCGTTGCAATGAAAACTATCTGCCTGTCAGTGACATTTATGCTGAATATGTTCATTTCGCCGATGTGAGTGCCCCGTTAAGTAGCGATGAACAATCACGACTGACCCTCCTGCTGAAATATGGCCCTTCTCTCACGGAACATGAACCTTCGGGACATCTGATTCTGGTTACGCCTCGCCCAGGCACTATTTCTCCCTGGTCTTCCAAAGCAACAGATATCGCCCATAATTGTGGTTTGCAGAAAGTCCTGCGGCTGGAACGCGGTCTGGCATTCTATATTCATGCCCCGACACTCAGCGAAGCACAGTGGCAGGAATTGGGTGCTCTGTTACACGACCGGATGATGGAAAGCGTGTTCGATGATTTGCAACAGGCGGCACAACTGTTCACCCACCATCAGCCGGCACCGCTAAAACGAGTGGAAATTCTGCTACAGGGACGTCAGGCACTGGAGGCGGCTAATGTTCGTCTTGGCCTGGCATTGGCTGAAGATGAAATTGATTACCTGATGGATGCGTTTACCACACTGGAACGCAATCCGACTGATATTGAGTTGTACATGTTTGCTCAGGCGAATTCAGAGCACTGTCGCCACAAGATTTTTAATGCCGATTGGGTTATTGATGGGATTAAGCAGCCGAAATCGCTGTTTAAGATGATCAAGAATACCTATGAGCATACCCCGGATCACGTGTTATCAGCTTACAAAGATAATGCGGCGGTCATGGAAGGTTCGGCAGTCGGTCGCTTTTTCGCCGATACGAAAAATGTGTATGACTACCATCAGGAAGAAACCCACATCCTGATGAAGGTCGAAACGCATAACCACCCCACCGCTATTTCACCGTGGCCAGGTGCCGCTACCGGCTCCGGTGGCGAAATCCGTGATGAGGGTGCGACCGGACGCGGTGCCAAGCCGAAAGCTGGTCTGGTGGGTTTTTCGGTTTCCAACTTGCGTATCCCTGGATTCGTCCAACCGTGGGAACATGATTTTGGCAAGCCCGATCGTATTGTCAACGCGTTGAATATCATGGTAGAAGGCCCGTTGGGCGGAGCAGCGTTTAACAACGAATTTGGCCGCCCGGCATTGACTGGCTATTTCCGGACTTATGAAGAGTCTGTTGATAGCCATAACGGGGTCGAAGTCCGGGGTTATCACAAGCCAATTATGCTGGCGGGTGGGATTGGTAATATCCGTGCTGATCATGTGAAAAAAGGTGAAGTCAGTATTGGCGCTAAACTGATAGTCCTGGGTGGCCCGGCGATGAACATCGGGTTAGGCGGTGGTGCCGCTTCTTCCATGACTTCCGGCCAGTCTGATGCTGATCTCGACTTTGCTTCTGTACAACGCGATAACCCGGAAATGGAGCGTCGTTGTCAGGAAGTGATTGACCGCTGTTGGCAGTTGGGTGAAGAAAATCCGATTTTGTTTATTCATGATGTGGGGGCGGGTGGTCTTTCCAACGCGATGCCGGAGCTGGTAAGTGATGGTGGTCGTGGCGGTCGTTTTGAATTGCGCGACATTCTCAACGATGAGCCGGGAATGAGTCCGTTGGAAGTGTGGTGTAACGAATCGCAGGAACGTTATGTCCTGGCGGTGGCACCGGAGCAACTGGCGCTGTTTGATGAAATCTGCCGTCGCGAGCGGGCACCTTACGCGGTTATTGGCGAGGCTACCGAAGAACAGCATCTGACCATGAATGACCGTCATTTCAACAATAGACCAATTGATTTACCGCTTGAAGTGCTGTTGGGTAAAGTGCCTAAAATGCAGCGTGACGTTGTGCATCAATCGGTGGAAGGCACACCGCTTGATCGCTCGGGAATCTATCTGGCGGAAGCGGTGGAACGTGTGTTGCACCTGCCTGTGGTGGCGGAGAAAACGTTCCTGATCACCATCGGTGATCGCAGTGTGACCGGTATGGTTGCGCGGGATCAGATGGTGGGACCGTGGCAGGTACCGGTAGCGGATTGTGCTGTTACTACGGCCAGTCTGGATAGCTATTACGGTGAGGCCATGTCCATTGGTGAACGGGCCCCGGTGGCGCTGCGTAACTTCGCCGCCTCAGCCCGTCTGGCGGTGGGTGAAGCGTTGACCAATATTGCTGGTACGCAGATAGGTGACCTGAAGCGCGTCAAACTGTCAGCCAACTGGATGGCTGCGGCGGGACATCCGGGTGAAGATGCCGGCTTGTATGATGCAGTCAAGGCGATTGGCGAAGAGTTATGCCCGGCTCTGGGGTTGACTATCCCGGTGGGTAAAGATTCCATGTCGATGAAAACCCGTTGGCAGGAAGGGGGTGAGGAGCATGCGGTAACGTCCCCAATGTCGCTGGTGATTTCTGCCTTTGCTCGGGTTGAGGATGTTCGTAATACCGTTACGCCGCAACTGCGTTCCGGTCAGGACAACGCGCTGCTGCTGATTGATTTGGGGGCCGGAAATCATGCGTTGGCTGCCACGGCACTAGCCCAGGTTTATCGTCAGCTGGGGTGCAAGACAGCGGATGTGCGTAATGCTGATCAACTCGCCGGCTTCTTTAATGCCATGCAGAAGCTGGTAGCGGATGAAGCGTTGCTGGCGTATCACGACCGATCAGATGGCGGCTTGCTGGTAACACTGGCAGAAATGGCCTTTGCCGGTCACTGTGGTGTGACGGTTGACATCAGCTCGATGGGTGAGGACGCACTGGCTGTCCTGTTTAATGAAGAGCTGGGGGCTGTTATCCAGATTGAGTCGTCACGCCGTGCTGAGGTTGAGCGAGTGCTGGCTGACTTTGGGCTGGCGGATTGCACCCACTATCTGGGTACGGCAGAACCGGGCGATCACTTCGTTATCGCTCAGGGGAGTGAGATCGTTTACCACGAGAAGCGCACCACGATGCGTAACTGGTGGGCAGAGACTACGTGGCAGATGCAGCGTCTGCGCGACAACCCGCAGTGTGCTGACCAGGAGCACAATGCCAAGGCTGATGATAACGATCCCGGCCTGAATGTAGTACTGACCTTTGAACCGCAGGAAGATATTGCTGCCCCATTCATCAGCAACCAGTGCCGGCCTAAAGTGGCGGTATTGCGTGAGCAAGGGGTTAACTCTCATATAGAAATGGCCGCCGCATTTCATCGTGCCGGTTTTGAAGCCATCGATGTGCATATGAGTGATTTACTGGCTGGTCGGTGTGATCTGCAAGATTTCCAGGCTTTGGTGGCCTGCGGTGGTTTCTCTTACGGTGATGTGCTGGGTGCCGGTGAAGGGTGGGCGAAATCGATTCTGTTCAACAACCGGGTGCGTGATGAGTTCTCTGCGTTCTTCCTGCGTCCACAAACCTTGGCGTTGGGGGTCTGTAATGGTTGTCAGATGATGTCCAACCTACGTGAACTGATTCCGGGAGCTGAACATTGGCCTCGTTTTGTTCGCAATAAATCTGATCGTTTCGAAGCTCGCTTCAGCCTGGTTGAAGTTACTAATAGTCCGTCGCTATTTATGCAGGATATGGTGGGTTCCCGCATGCCGATTGCGGTTTCTCATGGTGAAGGACTGGTAGAAGTGCGTGACGATGCCCATTTGGACGCTCTGGAACAGAGCCGGCTTATTGCGCTGCGTTATGTCAATAATTACGGTCAGGTAACAGAAGATTATCCCGCTAATCCGAACGGATCACCCAATGGCATTACTGCGGTGACCAGCCTTAGTGGCCGAGCAACAGTGATGATGCCGCATCCAGAACGAGTATTTCGTACCGTGAGCAACTCCTGGCATCCGGAAGAGTGGGGGGAAGACAGCCCCTGGATGCGCATGTTCCGTAACGCTCGCAGACAATTGGGGTGATGCCGGAAATCTGCTTTACAGGTCGAAATCAAGAGACTTCGGACTCTTGATTTCTGATCTGTCTCAAATTGGCGACATTGAGTACTTCGGTTGTCTCAAAAAAGAGACTATTAACTGTTTGATTTATAATAATTAATTTAATAACGCTCAAGAGTGTCTCCTTCTGGAGACGGAACAACAAGTTATCGTCAGCAAATACTGATGATTGTTAGTGTTATTCCATATTTTCTCGTGGCGTATTTTTATTTGTTATTATTATTCAATGTATTGTGTTCCATCTTTAGTGCTTGGCATGATTGATGCATTTAATCATCAGCTGCTCATTCAACTGGTTATGACTGCATTGCCAACTAGCATATTTTCGCTCATAACATCCAGAATGACGCCAAAAGAAAAGGTGCCTATCGTCCACCTCAGCGATAACTGTACGTGCAAGCGAACTTTATCAAACATCGGGCGACACGTTGAGTGAGGCACCACCTATTTCCAACCCGGTCAGGCAATTATGCTGGACCGGGTTTTCTTTTTTATCATCATGTGAATGCTGTTCTGTTACATGAACATCCCATTTCCGATGGTATTTCTCTGATAATCACATCGTTATTGCGAGCCGTTACGCACCGCGATGGCGAAAACATTGAACTTTTATCTGAGTCAGTTAGCATCTGAACGGATTGAAAGGTAACGAGATGATTTCCTTGAAACGATGGCGTTTATTCCCGCGTTCTCTGCGGCAACTGGTTATTATGGCTTTTCTGCTGGTGCTTTTGCCGCTGCTGGTATTGGCGTATCAGGCTTATAACAGTCTTGATACGCTCAGTGAGCAGGCGGCGGGAATGAACCGTACCATGCTGGCTGATATCCGCCGCAGTGAAGCGATGTCTAGAGTAGCCTTGGCAATGGAGCGTAGCTACCGTCAATATTGTGTTCTTGATGATCAAACCCTGGCTGATTTGTATCAAAACCAGCGTAAGCACTATGCCCAGATGCTTGATGTTCACGCGTCTATTCTGCCTGATCCCAGCTATTACCAGAATTTACGTCAGTATCTAACGCAACTTGCAGACATTCGTTGCCAAAACGGTGGCCCAGAGTCGACCGCATCGGCTTTGCTGGAAACATTTTCCCACACCAATGCACAAATGGTTCAGGCCACCAGAGACGTCGTCTTTTCCCGTGGTCAGCAGTTACAGCAGGCGATTGCGGAACGTGGCCGATTTTTTGGCTGGCAGTCGCTGTTGCTGTTCCTGGTCAGCCTGCTGCTGGTGGTGTTGTTTACCCGTATGATCATTGGGCCAGTAAAAGGTGTTGAACGGATGATTAACCGGCTGGGCGAAGGGCGTTCGCTTGGGAATACCAGTACCTTTAAAGGGCCGCGGGAAATTCGCTCATTGGCGCAGCGGATTATCTGGCTGAGTGAACGACTGTCATGGTTAGAAGCTCAACGACACGAGTTTTTGCGCCATATTTCCCATGAGTTAAAAACTCCGCTGGCCAGTTTGCGTGAAGGGACAGAATTGCTGGCAGACGAAGTCGTGGGACCATTGACGGACGATCAAAAAGAAGTTGTGACCATTCTGGACAGCAGTAGTCGGCATTTGCTCGAGCTAATTGAACAATTGTTGGACTATAACCGTAAACTGGCTGATGCTCCGATGGAGTTTGAGTTAGTCGATGTAGACGACATCGTCGACATGGTTGTGTCCGCTCACAGTTTGCCAGCACGGGCCAAAATGATGCAAACGCAGGTTGCATTGGATGTCACGCATTGCCGAGCTGAAACGACATTACTGATGCGGGTGATTGATAATCTCTATTCCAATGCGGTGCACTATGGACAGGAATCCGGTAACATTTGGGTTTATAGCCGTCAGGTAGGACAACGTATCCAAATCGATGTTGCCAATAGCGGTACGCCGATTCCCTGTGCAGAGCAAAACATGATTTTCGAACCTTTTTATCAGGGCGTCCATCAACGTAAAGGTGCGGTAAAAGGTAGTGGTCTAGGCTTAAGCATTGCTCAGGATTGTATCCGTCGTATGCATGGTGAACTGAATTTGGTTACGGTTGACTACGCTGACGTCTGTTTCCGTATTGAGTTACCATTAACTGCTGAGAGTTAGCTATGAATGCACGGCCTGTTTATTCTGTGTCCCAACTGCGTCCTGCTGTTTTGTTGTCAGCATCGCCGGGCCATGTATTTAAGCGTCCGATGCTGCTTCTCCTTTTGTCGCTGGTGGGTTGCACCGATAACGTTATTCACCGCACTGACACTCATGATGTGATAGATACTCCCCCTAAAGAGCAGGTAGCAGATTATCATAATGTCCCGTGTGTCCATCTTTGGCGAGTTGACAGCCAGGAGGCGATGAATAATGCCTTGTACTGGCTGCGTGTGATGGACTGTGCTGGGCAATTAACGCCGATTCAGGCCCGGGAAGCGTCACTACTGTTGACGGGACAAGACTGGGCCGTGACGTTCAAACAGGGCATTCTGCTGGATAACGCCGATGCTTCTCCAGCGGAACAACGTCAAATTCTCGAACATATTAATAGTAACCGACAGTACGTGCCGCCAGCAGTACTTCCTTTGCTGCAAATCTGGAGTGATAAACAGAACCTGAGGATTTCGTTGGCGGATGAGCAGTTGCGTGCTCAGCGGATACAGGATGTCAGTGACAAACAGATCGGTGAATTACATGAGCAGCAGGCTCAGTTGCAATATCAACTTGAAACAACGACCCGTAAACTGGAAAGCCTGACTGACATTGAGCGCCAGCTTTCGTCACGTAAGCAGACATCTGGTACGCTCTCGGATGGCGATGAACATCAAGTGATTTCCCCAGTGCAGCCAGGAACAGAAAAGGCAGTTAAAAAAGGGGCCGGAGACGAATGACGACACGGAAAGCTGCTAACCTACTGCTGGTAGACGATGATCCCAGTTTATTGAAATTACTTGGCATGCGTCTGACCAGCGAAGGATTTAGTGTAATTACGGCTACCAGTGGGCAGGAAGCACTGAGGTTGTTGGTGCGTGAAAAAATCGATCTGGTTATCAGCGATTTATTGATGGATGAAATGGATGGGCTGGCATTGTTTGCAGAGATCCAGAAAAATCAGCCCAGTATGCCGGTAATCATCTTGACGGCACATGGTTCCATTCCTGATGCCGTTGCTGCAACGCAGCAGGGCGTCTTCAGCTTTTTGACCAAGCCCGTTGATCGGGATGCATTATATAAGGCTATTGATGAAGCGCTGGCTTTGTCAGCACCCGTAGGTGATGACAGCTGGCGGAAAACGGTAGTAACGCGCAGTCCATTGATGTTGCGTTTACTTGAACAAGCCAAAATGGTCGCCCAATCTGATGTCAGTGTGCTGATTAACGGACAGAGCGGGACCGGGAAAGAGGTATTGGCACGAGCTATTCATGCTGCCAGTCCCCGGGCTAAAAGAGCATTTGTTGCCATTAACTGCGGTGCATTACCTGAGGCTTTACTGGAGTCGGAATTATTTGGTCATGCCAAAGGTGCATTTACCGGTGCGGTGAGTCAGCGCGAAGGGCTTTTCCGCGCGGCGGAAGGTGGTACGTTGTTTCTGGATGAAATTGGCGATATGCCGTTGTCATTACAGGTTAAACTGTTACGCGTTTTGCAGGAGCGTAAGGTTCGTCCGTTGGGCAGTAATCACGACCTGGATATCGATGTACGAATTATTTCAGCTACGCATCGTGATTTACCAAAAGAGATGGAAAAAGGGGAGTTTCGTGAGGATCTCTACTATCGTCTGAATGTGGTGAATATGAAAATCCCGACGCTGAATGAGCGTGCCGAAGATATCCCTTTACTGGCCAATCAGTTATTAAAGGAAACGGCAACCCGGCATAAACCGTTTGTACGCAGTTTTTCTACTGATGCGATGAAGCGGCTGATGACGGCTAGTTGGCCGGGTAATGTGCGGCAACTGGTAAACGTGATAGAACAGTGCGTTGCATTGACCAGCGCGCCGGTTATCAGTGAAGTGCTGGTGCAGCAGGCGCTTGAAGGTGAAAATACCGCACTGCCGACGTTTGTAGAGGCCCGTCATCAGTTTGAGCTGAATTACTTGCGTAAACTGCTGCAAATTGCCAAAGGAAATGTTACACAGGCTGCCAGAATGGCTGGGCGTAACCGGACCGAGTTCTATAAGTTGTTGGCACGTCATGAACTGGACGCCAGTGATTTTAAAGAATAATGTTAATTGACTGTAAACTATTTTAATCGCGTGTGTCGCAGTCTGTCTATTCACTACTGCCTGGCGCTAGCCGCTGTAAAGTTACTATTAAGTAAGGTTTCATCATGAAAAAAATTGACGCAATTATCAAACCATTCAAGCTGGACGATGTACGTGAGGCACTGGCTGAAGTAGGCATTACTGGCATGACGGTAACAGAAATCAAAGGGTTCGGTCGTCAGAAAGGCCATACCGAACTTTATCGTGGGGCTGAATACATGGTTGATTTTTTACCAAAAGTAAAAATAGAGATTGTGGTGGCCGACGATATTGTGGATACCTGCGTGGAAACCATTATGCAGACGGCACAAACCGGCAAGATTGGGGATGGTAAAATCTTTGTCTTTGATGTTGCACGTGTCGTGCGTATTCGCACCGGAGAAGAAGACGAGGAAGCGATCTGAAAGCCTGCAGTTTTCCTCGTTTGTAAAAGCCAGTCTTCGTGGCTGGCTTTCTGTTTTGAAATGGTATGACGCTGCGGCTACGGCAGCGTAGGTACCCAACCATCAAGCACTTTCAATTGTGTATACTCAGCCGCTTCCGCATTACTCAGTTGGCGACGCTGATCGCTCTTTTCTGCCCCGGCTCCATAGGATTTATATTCGAAGAAGCGTGAATCCTCCGGATAAAACCAAATGGTATTGCCATTTATGTCTTTACCGGACATTTTATCCCAGCCATAAATATGGTCATCCATGCTGGTGTTAATAAACACGGTTTGCCCGATCGCATTAGGATCAGCGTAGCGACCATCAGAAAACGTAGTCGTGGGGTGCCACGGGCGACCTAGGCCGTAGCTTTGGGTCGGAATGGCATCACTTTCTTTTATAACCCGGCTATTTGTGAAAATCAGTCCGTATTTCTTGTTAATATTAGTACTGGGGGCGGTCAGATAACCATAGACATTGCCGCTTTTGACATCCAGACGGTTGCGAGCAACCAGGTCGCAATTATCAAACAAGGCAGTCCCACTGCCAAAAATGAAATCCACCGTACCGCTGATTCGACAATCGGAGAAGAAGCTACGTACACCAGATACGTATAGCGTATCCTGATAGCTTATCAGGCTGACATCTTTGAAATAGGCTCGATCACTATTAGCCGTGACATACAGCGCTACGGCCTGAGTGCTGGTGATTTTCGTGCTATCGCTGTCACTTTTAGCCTGGTTGGCCGGGAAATCAAAATCGTTGCGAATAGTCAGTGATTGCGCGCTGAAATCGTTGGCATTGACTTTCACGGTGCTGCTGCCGGATGTTCCCGATTTAGTCCCATCTGATTTCAGTGTCCCTGCGGCGGTTGTGGCGGCGATAATGGTTCCGTCCCGACTTTGACCTTTTAGATGCAGGTTGGCGCGAGTGATAGTCAGGCGTTCGTGGTAAAGGCCATTTTTAATATAAATCACAAATGAGGTGTTATCTGCCGGGGCGCTGGCAATGGCATCCGCGATGGTCTTAAACGTTTTGCTGTCTCCCGGTGCAGTAGACACTACTGCATTATACGATTGAGCAGCCTCTACAGTGTGCCAGGGGGCTGCAATCAGGAGCGCTAGTGCTAACGTACCACAGGTTGTTTTCAGCATAAAAAATTCCTTATGAGTTAGTGTGTTCAGAGTTCAAGAGTTCTTCCTCCGCGGGAAACAACGGGCAGAAACCGCATCATTACCGAGCGTTATGAACAAGCTTTTCTGCCAGCGTGTGCAGTTCCGGCGTATGACGTATGGCATCTGCCACCATGGTGGATATTGCTATAGCGCCCCTCTGTTGGAAGTGGGTTGTGTCGGGTTTGCTTAGACTACCGCTTTGATCCTGATAATAGGGGTAGAGAATCGGATCAACGGCCAGCCAGTATTGCTGCCACTGCGTGCCATCATGCCGATTGGCTAACGCAATGGTTGCTGTTTCTATATCTAATAGCGGGATTTGAGTATCTTTGGCGGTATCTTTGATCGTTTGGCTGTAATCCCCAACGAAGGCATATCCGTCAGCGGCGTTTTGACGAGTAAAATGGTTGTGAACGACTGGCGTACCACTTTTGCCTGCCGCATTTTTTACTCGTGTCGTCGGTGTCAGTAGAACTGGCGTCATGTGATGTTGCTGTGCATAGCGGATATAGCGCTTTAGTGACATCTGGAACGACATATCGGGTTTCCCTGCGGGGTATTGCAGTTTGCCGGCCGCGTTATTGGGATAAGTGCACAAGTTCTCGACATCAGCTATGCCACGAACTGCTTTGCTGCCGTTACAGTTCTGATCGTTATGTCCCATATTGATGAACATGTAATCGCCGCGCCGCATGAACGGTTCCATCTGCCGGAACCAGTCTTCATTATAAAAATCACGAGAGCTACGGCCTGAACGGGCACCATTGACAACCTTAACGTTGCTGGCGGGACGAAATTGTTGTTCAAATACCTGTCCCCATCCCATACGTGGAAAGCGCGCCTTCTCATAAGTGGCCGCAGTGGAGTCACCGACAATAAAGATTCGCACGCTGGCTTTTTTGAGTGCATCGAGCCGCTGGTGTGCGAAAGTGTAATCCAGAGGTTCATAGCTACCCTGCGCGTTGAGGCCAACAATCGGGCGGAAGGCAATATCGGTTAATACGGTATGTCCGGCTTGTCCGGTATTGTTGTGGTAGTTACGGGCATGATTAATCACTTGCAGAACTCGTTTTACTGCCTGGCGTTGATCTGCTGTGTATTTCAGCGGGTCAAACTGTTCTGGTGCGGTAATACCTGCCTGTTTTAGTGCGTTATCAAATCCGTTATGAAATGCTAAATAGGCACTTTCCCATGCGCTGGTTTTGAGCGCTGGCAAGATGGCATCATCAATAAGTTGCTGTGGCCCGATATACCCCGTAGCGGTAGCGACATCTGAAGCAATGCGATCAGTCAGTGGATTGATATTAATGATATTTTCCTGACCTTCAATGGGAATGGGCACCAATGCGCTCAGGCAGATTGCTCGTGGTTTGTTACTCAGTAAACAATTTTCCCCTCCCGTTTCAATGGCAGACAGTCGTAATGGCGCCAACATATCAGAAACGTCTGCGTGGTAACGCCCGCGATTATTTGTCCTCACCTGGCGGATTTTTCCTTGCTGATCTTTGATAGTGACGGTAGCCGGATAAATCATGTTGCGATGTGCAACCATTCCACTGAGACGGGTATGCGGCTTTAGCGTTGTCGTAGGGAAAACGGCTTCGGAAGATAACGGGTTCTGCTGACTGGCTGATACTGGAATTGCTGTAGACGAGAGTATGTCTGCCTGAGCGAAATGGCTACAGGCCAGGATAAGCAAAGGGAATATTTGTTCACCTGAAACGTGTTTCAACATGATTATTGTTTTTCTCTTATGTTGTTCAGGATAAAAAAACGGCCGCTGATGGCAGTGGCCGTCTGTTGTACATGCTTATAATTTACCGTATCCGGCATTATTGTTGATGGTCGTCATCAAACTGGTGGTCATCGTTTTCGCCGTATAGCTGTAAGGAATTTTCGATGTGTAGGCGCTGAATCCACAGCTGGACAGCTCGACTGAGCTGCCGTTAAAGATAGAACCTTTATCTGAGAAAATGGTGCCATTAAAGTTTTTTACAATCTTGCATTTATCAGTGAGGTTACTGATATTAAATCCATTTTTTTCAGAAAGCAGACTGCCACTGGTACCGATGCCGAAGCTATAGAGATAAGGGTAGACTGCGTGTTTTTTGTCCCCTAAATAGACGTTGTTGAATGCATGGATATTCCCGAAGCGAACGCGTGGGGTACGCTCAGTCACACGGTCAAACACGTTGTTAAAGAAGGTAACGTGCAGTTTTCCCTTATCCTGTGAGGCGTTGCTATCGCTGTGGCCAATCAGAATGGTTTTGTCGTGTAATTCAAAGCGGCTATTGGATACGGTGATGTAGTCGGCCCCTTTTTTGATATCCAGTGAACCATCGTGCTGCACATAGGTTTCGCCGTTTTTCGTCGTATATTGATCATCTGTAAAGCTGCCATCAGTAATAGTGACATGGTCAACCCATACATGATCGGAGTTATCAATGTTCATGGCATCCCATTCAGCATTCCAGCCATCACCATCTTCATATTTCGGCGCGATATCGATCGGCGTTTGGATATAGATGTTACGTACGATAACGTTGCTGACGCCTTTGATAATTAACGAACCATTGGTGAATTTGCCTTTGCTGCCAATACCGATGATAGTGGTATTGGAGGGGATGCTGAGTTGGCTGCGGGATTTCTGATCTGATGAGCTGGTGTAGGCTGTGCCCCCACTGATATCAATTGGGCTGGTAATCTGGATGATTTTGGCCGTACTGCCTTTTGACAGTGCGGTTTTGAATTCAGAGATATTTTTGGCGGTATAGATATTGGATGAACTGGCTTTGGCACCTCCGGTGGTAGAACCACTCTGAGATGCCCAACCAGCGGAAGGCGCTGTAGTAAGGGCTTCGCTGGTAAGAACGCTGGCTGCATTTGCGCTTGATACCATTACGGCGGCTGTGATCATGGTAGCCAGCAAATGTTTTGAAGTGGTAAGCAGGCCACAGGAAAAAGAGGAACATCCTGTAGCTTTCATTTTAGAAACGGAAGTCATACTCGTGTTGTTCATGGTAATTTCCTTATATAGTCACGTAATTAAAATTATCTTTTACATAAAATGAAATAATATTTTATTAATGGAAATAATTTTTTTTGTGATCGAAACCTGCTTTATGGTTTGGCTTATGTTCAGCGTTACTAAACTGTGACTGATACCGGTAACGAGAAGTAACAATGGATGTAATAACATTCTCTTTTTATGAACAATAAAGAAGCCGCATAGCGGCTTATCAAAGGAAAATTCTGATGTGGGTGACGTTGTTGTTACTTAAAATTACTTTATGTGGGTCAACGCATTCGTGATGGATAAGTGTAACGAGAACATCTATTGCATTAACCGATGATAAAAGCACGCGGTGGGTGGTTATCTAACCGGGTGATGCTTCGTTAGTGTTGCCTCTTTTAACGTATTTTAAATGAGCTTTAATCAACTCGTGCAGCGCGGTAAATGTTCACTGATAAGGTGACCTTATTTTATAAAAGGGGTGACAATATGAAAAAATCACAGGTTGAAAATGAGGAAAACTCGGTTTGAAAGTGAAGCGGGAAAACAGTCACAAGCCTTGTGCTGTCTGTAGCTAATCGTTTGCGTAAAAACCTCTGTCAAGACCTATCTTCACCAGTCTAAAACGGTTTACACTATAGACCAGTGCCCAAAAGGGTGATTTCGTATAGCAAGTTAGCTGAGTCAGGAGATGCGGATGTTAAAGCGTGAAATGAACATTGCCGATTATGATGCCGAATTGTGGCAAGCAATGCAGCAAGAAGTGGTGCGTCAGGAAGAGCATATTGAACTGATTGCTTCAGAAAACTATACCAGCCCCCGCGTCATGCAGGCTCAAGGGTCTCAGCTGACCAATAAATATGCAGAAGGTTATCCGGGAAAGCGTTATTACGGTGGTTGCGAGTATGTTGATGTAGTAGAACAACTGGCGATTGATCGTGCAAAAGCGTTGTTCGGTGCAGATTATGCCAATGTTCAGCCACACTCCGGTTCTCAAGCCAACTTCGCTGTTTATACCGCGTTACTACAACCGGGCGATACGATTTTGGGGATGAATCTGGCACATGGCGGTCATCTGACCCACGGTTCGCCGGTCAATCTGTCTGGTAAGTTGTATAACGTGATTCCTTATGGTATCGACGACAATGGCAAAATTGACTACGACGAAATGGCTGAGCTGGCGCGTACTCATCAGCCGAAAATGATCATCGGTGGTTTCTCTGCCTATTCTGGTATTGTTGATTGGGCGAAAATGCGTGAAATCGCTGACAGCATCGGTGCTTATCTGTTTGTGGATATGGCTCATGTGGCTGGTTTAGTGGCAGCTGGCGTTTACCCGAGCCCGGTTCCGCATGCACACATTGTTACCACTACAACGCACAAAACCCTGGCGGGTCCGCGTGGTGGCCTGATTTTGGCTCTTGGTGGTAGTGAAGATCTGTATAAAAAGCTGAATTCTGCTGTATTCCCGGGCGGACAAGGCGGCCCGCTGATGCATGTTATCGCTGGTAAAGCGGTAGCACTGAAAGAAGCGATGGAGCCTGAGTTCAGGGTTTATCAGCAGCAGGTGGCCAAGAATGCCAAAGCGATGGTGGAAGTTGTGCTGTCCCGTGGTTATAACGTGGTCTCCGGTGGTACAGATAATCACCTGTTCCTACTGGACCTGGTGAGTAAAAATATCACCGGTAAAGAGGCTGATGCCGCACTAGGTCGCGCTAATATCACCGTGAACAAGAATAGCGTACCTAACGATCCGAAGAGCCCATTTGTGACGTCCGGTGTTCGTATCGGTACGCCTGCCGCTACCCGTCGTGGCTTCAAAGAAGCTGAAGTTCGCGAACTGGCTGGCTGGATCTGTGATGTACTGGATAACATCAATGACGAAGCCGTTATTGAACGTACTAAACAGAAAGTTCTGGATATCTGCGCCCGTTTCCCGGTTTACGCATAATCTTCTGATACCGGGGGTTTGCCCGGTCGCTATCTGAAAAACGCCAGCTGCGATGCTGGCGTTTTTTGTTCTCTCCTTCGCTTATGTATCACCATTGCACGATAGGGTGCACTCTGCCAGAGTAATCAGCCAAAATGGGAGGAGACATGATTCTGCAATCAACGCGTTGGCTGGCATTAAGTTATTTCACCTACTTTTTTTGTTATGGCATTTTCTTGCCATTCTGGGGAGGCTGGCTGAAGGGCGAAGGATGGTCGGCAGAAACCATTGGCATGCTGTTAGGGGCCGGACTGGTTGCCCGCTTTCTCGGTAGTCTCTTCATTACTCCCAGCGTAAGGGATCCATCACGGTTGGTTAGCGTGTTACGGCGACTCGCATTGCTGACGGGCCTATGTGTCACTGGGTTTTGGCTGGGTAATGACTGGTTGTGGCTGATGTTGGTGATGGTCGGATTTAATCTGTTTTTTGCACCATTAGTACCATTAACAGATGCACTGGCCGCAACCTGGCAAAAACAGATGACGATGGATTATGGTCGGGTTCGTCTTTGGGGTTCGCTTGCGTTTGTCATTGGTTCGGCCGTTACCGGTCAATTGGTCTCCGTATGGGGACATCAAGCCATATTGGTTGTGTTGTGCGCCGGATTGCTGGCAATGCTGTTGGGCATGATGCTACGCCCCAGCATTATGCCGATGGCATCTGCAAAATCGACAATGACAGATGCGGTGACGCCCTGGAAAATACTGTTGACTGAACCGCCAGTCTGGCGGTTGCTGATTTGTGTAGCACTGCTGCAAGGGGCTCATGCCGCTTACTATGGATTTAGCGTTATTTACTGGCAAGACGCGGGCTATTCAGCTTCGGTTATCGGTTATTTATGGGCATTGGGCGTTGTGGCGGAAATCGTTATTTTTGCTCTGAATAATCAGCTGTTCCGACGTTGGTCATCCCGTCAGCTTCTGTTGCTGTCTGCCATCTGCGGGGTTATTCGCTGGGGGTTGATGGGGGCTACTGTGGCGTTGCCCTGGTTGATTGTGATACAAATTTTACATTGTGGTACGTTTACGGTTTGCCATTTGGCGGCAATGCGGTTTATATCTGCCCGTAACGGGGGAGATGTGCTGCGCTTGCAGGCAGTCTATTCAGCGTTGGCGATGGGCGGTGGTATTGCCATTATGACCATGGTTTCTGGTTTTTTGTTTGAACATCTGCACGGCAAAACCTTCTGGGTGATGGCGTTGCTGGCGATTCCACCACTCTTTCTGCGCCCTTCGGTTAGCCCACAAGCGGCATAACGTGGAGGGGAAAATTGATATTAGGCCGTTGTCAGGATAAAGATGTCCTATTGTAATGTGTTTAATTTTACATCTCGTGGGATGACATATGCGCTTATGGCCGTGTTGATGCTGTTGTCCCGGCAGGCTTTGGCACATCCACACAGCTTTATTGATATGCAAACCACGGTGGAAGGTCAGGATGGGTACATCACAGGATTGCGCATGAACTGGACGATGGATGCCATTACTTCGGCCGATCTGCTGTACGATGCGGGAAATGCCACCAAGGACTCTGTCGTTTGGAAAAAGTTGGCTGCCCAAGTGATGGCGAATGTGCTGGGGCAACACTATTTTACCGATGTGTATCGCAATGGTAAACGAGTGAAATATGTTGCGGTGCCGACGGAGTACCGTCTTTCCCGCAAAGGCAATCAGGCGGTGCTGGAGTTTGTGCTACCGCTTGCCCATCCGCAGCCACTAGCCGGTAAACCGTTGCAAATATCAACCTACGATCCTACTTACTTCGTTGATATGTCATATAAAGATGGAAAAGCTATTACTGTGTCGCCATTACTGGCATCACATTGTAAAACCACGTTGTGGACACCCAAACCCAATCTCTCGCTACAAGCCTATGCACTGTCACTGGATAAACGTAGTAAACCGGTGGCTGATGTTTCGCTCGGTAAACAGTTTGCCCAACAGGTAACGCTGCAATGTCAATGAATATGACCGGAACAATTCGCCCAATCTCCCGTTTTAGATGGCTTCTCAATTTATGGCCGCTGGTGCTGTTTTTGTTGTTGTTAACGGTAGGATTACGCGAAGCTTTCGTTTATTGGCCCGAGGTCCTGATGAGAAGCGTTGTGTGGCA
Source organism: Prodigiosinella aquatilis (assembly GCA_030388725.1). Lineage (NCBI taxonomy): Bacteria > Pseudomonadati > Pseudomonadota > Gammaproteobacteria > Enterobacterales > Pectobacteriaceae > Prodigiosinella > Prodigiosinella aquatilis. Next base: position 3,555,541 of record CP128857.1, on the reverse strand, counting down.
AAAATCCCTGCATCAGCAGATGTCCCAACTGATGGAGCTGGTGAAGGCTCAGCCACACCGTGCGGGGCTGAGCCTGATGGTATTCAGCCTGGTGTATGGTGTGCTGCATGCCGTAGGGCCAGGTCATGGCAAAGTTGTGATTGCTACCTATCTGGCGACGCATCCGTCTAAACTGAAAAACAGCCTGCAACTGACTTTTGCTGCCGCGATGCTGCAAGGTATGGTTGCAATTGTATTAGTGACGCTGGTGCTCACGGTGTTACAGCTTTCCAGTCATGCGCTACATATCAGTACGTTCTGGATGGAAAAAGGCAGCTTTATTCTGGTGATCGGATTAGGGTGCGTGCTTTGTCTGCGTGCGGGCAAAGGTCTCATCGGCGTTCTGGTTTCCGGTTATCGGAATCGGCCGGTCTTTCATATCCAACGCGTGACGTCAATCATGACGGAACGTGCTCCCAACAATATTCTCCGCCAGCCGGTATCCCCGGTGCATCATCATGATGCACATTGTGGTTGTGGGCATCGTCATATGCCTACCCCCGAAGAGCTGGAGCGTGATAGCGGCTTGCGTACCCGTTTACTGGTTATTCTGTCCATGGGATTACGTCCTTGCTCCGGAGCAATTATGGTGCTGCTGTTTGCCAAAGTGATCGGGGTGTTCGGCTGGGGGGTTGCTTCTGCGCTGACGATGGCGTTGGGCACAGCATTAACCGTCTCTGTGTTGGCGGTATTGGTATTTTATTGCCGACGGTGGGTTGAAAAATTGAACAGTCATAACACACCGGTCATTTGGCAACATATTGTCTGGTATACGCTGTCTCTGGCTGGTGGTGTAGTATTGGTTGGCTCTGGGGTGTTGCTTTATCTTATTACTCAGCCAGCATTGATGGGAGGGATCCGTCCATTTGCTGGTTAGTTCTCCCCGCCAATAAAATGTGAAACTGACGGGGTTAACACGGCTTTTAAATAGTGGGGGCTGAAACCAGACCGTCAATCATAACCTGTGGAATGCCTTGTGAGCAGCGTTCAATTCTTCCCCGCACACCATACACGGTGGCCAGACTCTCAGCATTAATGACCTCGTAAGGTTCCCCGCTAGCCACCAGTTTACCGTTTTTCAGCATCAGAGCATGGTCGCCGTGACGCAATGCAATATTAATATCATGCACTACGACCACAGTAATGATGTTGCGTCTACGGGTTTCCCGACGCACCAGATCCATCACGTGAAATTGATAGTTAAGGTCCAACGCGCTGAGTGGCTCATCCAGTAATAGCAGCGACGGCTGGCGGACCAGTGATTGCGCCAGGCCCACCAGTTGTTTCTGCCCACCGGATAGCTGGTCGAGATAACTCAGTGCCAGATGTTCAATACCGAGCTGTTTAAGTAAGGTCATGACTTCATCGTGATTCTCGGGATGATGATGCAGACCACCGGAAGCTCGCTGTGCAACAATAACCGATTCCAGCACATGCAGGTGAACCCCCGCAGGCAGCGATTGTGGTAGATAGACAACCTTTTCCGCCCGTTGGGAAAAAGGCAATTGCATCAGGTCAACATCGTCCAGCCGTAGTTCACCGCTAGCCGGGTTAAGTCCCGCCATTGAGCGCAGTAATGTCGATTTACCGCTGCCGTTCGGCCCCAGTAATACAGTGATTTTTCCCCGCGGGAGTAACGGAACTGACAGATCGGCAATAACCGGACGCTTCGGATAACCTGCATGGAAATGTGAAATGGCTAACCCATTATGTGGCTGACTCATACATTCCCCCGGTGGCGCAGGATAATACTCAGAAAGAAGGGAACCCCTACCAGTGATGTGACGATCCCAACGGGGATGATGGCCCCGGGGAGCAGATTCTTGGAAGCAATAGAAGCAAGGGAAAGCACTAACGCACCGATCAGTGCACTGGCTGGCAAATAAAAACGGTGATCTTCACCGAAAACCATGCGGGCGATATGGGGAGCAACCAGCCCAATAAAGCCAATAGGGCCAACAAATGCGACTGACAGTGCTGACAGAAAACTGATACGCAGCAGCGCAGAAAGGCGCAGACGTCGGACGTTAATACCAAAACTGATCGCCCGGTCTTCTCCCAGCCGTAATGCGGTCAGTTTCCATGAACTCATCATGGAAAGCGGCATGATAATGGCCAATGCCAGTAGCAAAATGCCCAGTTTTTGCCAGGATGATCGAGCCAGACTGCCCATAGTCCAGAACACCAGACCTTGCAGGGTATCTTCGTTGGCGACGAATTGCAGCATGGAAACCAGTGCATTAAAGGTAAACACCAGGGCGATACCGAATAATATTACGCCGGATGTGGCTACCTGTGTCCAGCGAGTAACACCATCAAGCAGTAGGGCAGCCAACAAGGCAAACAGAAACGCATTCGCGGAGATAAACCATTGCGTCGGAATGCCGGGAATACCAATACCTAGCACAATTGCCAGTGCCGCACCAAATGCTGCGGCAGAAGACACGCCGAGAGTGAATGGACTGGCCAACGGGTTGTTCAGAATAGTTTGCATTTCCGCACCAGCCAATCCCAGCGCCAAACCAACAGTAACGGCCATTAGCGCATATGGCAGACGGATATCCCAGACAATCACCCGAGTGCTGGCATCAGCGTTAGCTGGATGGGTCAGCGTCTGCCACAGTACGTCAAGCGAGAGCCCTGATGGTCCCATTACAAAATCCAGCAATAGTGATCCGATAATTGCTGCCAGTAGAATCGTCAGCAATATCAGTCGGTGACGGATAATGTGTCGATAGCTATTTATCACGCTGTTGCCAGTATGAATACCGCTGATATTGGGTTCGATAGTTACACTCATGAAAGGTTACTCAGCCAATTTCCATGTAAAGATAAAGTTGCTGTCAGGCAAGTTGGTAAAATGACGCACGATGTAGTGGTAGGTGTCATCTGGGTTCAGTGAAGAAAATTGTTTGGGATAGACATCTTTTGCCAGATATTCCATACCGACAATATTGTATGGATTGTTATAAAACTGATGATAAATACCATAAACGTGTTTGGCCTGAACGGCTGGGATTTGACGAATACCGGTACGGTTTAACAACATATCGGCCTGAGTTGTAATACTTGATTGAGTCGCGCCATAACCAAATGGCAGTATTCTGCTGGTACCGTTACCGCGTTTGGATCCAGTCATGATGTAAGTGTCGGGTTTTTCACTGATCACTTTTTCCAATGAAACGAAACCGGCTGCACCCGGAAGTATATCGGAACCAATATTGTCGGCACCGATAGCTTCAAGCAATCCGCCCCAGCCATTATGTGCATGGGTAAAACAGCAGGCATCACTGTTACCGGCAATCGGTTCGATAAACACCTTTGGTTTAGGATGAATTGTTGCCGTTTTCTTTTGGATATCAGTCAATTGTTGACGGTAGTAGTCGGTATAGGCTTTGGCGTTGGCTTCTTTGTTCAGTACCTTACCTAACAGGTCAATGCTGGGCGCTGTGTTTTGGGCTGGGTTAATTTCGTAATCAACAAAAACAATTGGGATATGCAGTGAGTGGAGCTTGTTGAGCACGCCATTTTCCATCAGTGCCGGTTTGGCCCGCAGTTGAGCAATCATCAAATCTGGCCGTTTGGACAGAATACTTTCCAGCTCAACGTTACCTTTATCACTAAATCCCATATCCAGGATGGCGCTGGATTGCGGCCATTTCCCTTTCAACAATTCCCAGGTGGCCGTGTCCTGTTTTTTGGGCAGGTTATTCCAGGCAACTACGCGGGTAAAGGGGTTATTCCTGTCCAATAGAGCCAGCGCCATGATATCGCGGCCATCCTGAAGCACAATGCGTTTGGGTTCTTGTTTTATAGTGACTTTTTGTCCGGCAATGTCGGAAATAGTGAGGGGGTATTGTGTGGCGTAACTGGCAAAAGAAGCGGTGAATGCAGCGACCAACAAGGCATGGCGCAATGATTTTTTTAGCATGGTTATTTCCAACGTCCTACTCTCACAAATGGAATGATTATAATAATTATTATCATATAAAAACAGGCATTCATTCAATAGCGATGAGATGTAAGGAGAAATAACGGGGATACATCATGCCAGCAGTGGCTGGCATGAAGAGAAGAGATTAGCGCTTTAATGCGTCACTGAGGCTATCACGAATGGTCGACAGTAGTGATTTAACCACTCGTGGATTGCCTGCAACAAGATTGCCGGAAGAGAGATAGTTATGGCCGCCAACAAAATCGGTCACGACACCGCCAGCTTCACGCACCAGCAGTTCACCGCCGGAGAAGTCCCAGGGTTTTAATCCAATTTCAAAGAAACCATCAACACGACCAGCTGCGACATAAGCCAGATCTAGCGCGGCAGAGCCGGTACGGCGGAAATCAGCACATTGACTGAACAGTGTTTCAAGGATACGAAAATAGCTGGCGCTATGCTGTTTGAGCTTAAATGGGAAACCGGTCGCCAGAATAGTGCCGTCCAGATCCCGGGCATTGCTGCTGCGTAAACGGTAGCCGTTCAATTGCGCACCCTGACCACGAGCAGCCGTAAAAAGTTCGTTGCGCATAGGATCATAAACCACAGCGACTTCAGTGCGGCCTTTAATGCGTACAGCGATGGAAACCGCAAAATGCGGCAGACGTTTGATGAAATTGGTGGTGCCATCCAGGGGATCGATAACCCATTGTACATCCTGATCCTCACCGGCCAGTTCCCCACACTCTTCACTAATGATGGTGTGCTGGGGATAGGATTTCTGGATGACGTCGATGATCAGTTTCTCTGCATCGCGATCAACGTTGGTGACAAAATCATTGTTGCCTTTTTGACTGGCCTCGATGGCATCGGGTGTTTCGTAATTCTTAGCTATCAGGTTACCGCCTTTACGCGCAGCGCGCACGGCGATGTTAAGCATCGGATGCATGGTATCGTCCACAAGAATGTTAAAGAACAGGAAGCGGCGCGCAGTATAGCAGAGGAAAGGAAGAATATCTAAGTTTGTGTTAATCTAATCCGATTTTCCGTTTTGCACTACTATAGAGTCCGTATGCTACAAAATATTCGTGTTGTTTTGGTTGAAACCTCTCACACTGGCAATATGGGGTCGGCCGCCAGGGCAATGAAAACAATGGGGCTAAGTAACCTCTATCTTGTTAATCCGCTGGTGAAACCAGATTCACAGGCCATAGCACTTTCAGCGGGTGCCAGCGATGTGATTGGTAAGGCGACCCTTGTCGATACACTGGGTCAGGCAATAGAAGGCTGTAGTCTGGTGGTGGGAACCAGTGCCCGTTCCCGAACATTGCCCTGGCCAATGCTGGAACCCAGAGAGTGTGGTGTTCGCAGCGTCGCTGAAGCGAAACATGCACCAGTTGCTATTGTCTTTGGTCGGGAGCGCGTTGGTTTAACCAATGACGAGCTGCAAAAATGCCATTACCATGTTGCTATCCCTGCGAACCCTGAATACAGCTCACTGAATCTGGCAATGGCGGTTCAGATTCTGGCGTATGAAATCCGCGTGGCTTATCTGGATAGTCTTCTGGTTAAAGAACCGGTTCATGAAGATAGCCCATATCCGCTAGCGGATGATCTGGAGCGTTTTTATCAGCATCTGGAACAGACATTGCATCAAACCGGATTTATTCGGCAGGCGCACCAGGGACAAGTGATGAATAAATTACGCCGTCTGTTTACCCGAGCCAGGCCGGAAAGTCAGGAACTGAATATTCTGCGTGGGATCTTGAGTTCGATTAACAAAACGCGTCCTGAAGAGTAGTTGAGTGGTTTACCCGGACAAATAGTTGACTAAAACACTCGGGAATGTCAAACTCGCGTTATGTTTTGACCATACATGTTTCTATAATACATGTTCATCTACGGGTACCACAAACATGAGACTGACATCCAAAGGCCGTTATGCCGTTACCGCCATGCTTGATGTGACGCTGCACTCAAAAGATGGCCCGGTTCCACTAGCTGATATTTCTGAGCGTCAGGGAATTTCGCTTTCTTACCTGGAACAGCTGTTTTCCCGTCTGCGTAAGCATGGTCTGGTGGCCAGTGTCCGCGGACCGGGTGGTGGTTATCTGTTGGGTAAAAGCGCCAGCGACATTGCAGTGGGGTCGGTGATTTCTGCCGTGGATGAATCGGTGGATGCCACTCGCTGTCAAGGACGTGAAGGTTGCCAGGGGGGAGATCGCTGTCTTACGCATACCTTGTGGCGTGACTTGAGTGATCGCATTACCGATTTCCTTAACAGCATTACGTTGGATGAGCTGGTCAATAACCAAGATATTCTGGACGTTGCGGATCGTCAGGATGCAGATACGCGTCGTACCTCCAACGGACGCGTACAAGACACCATTAACGTTAATTTGCGCGCCTGAAATAAAACAAGATGCTTTGCACGTTTTGAAGTGATGTACGGAGTTTAAGAGCAATGAAGTTACCTATTTATCTGGACTACTCAGCGACAACGCCAGCCGATCCGCGTGTAGCTGAAAAAATGATGCAGTTTTTGACCCTGGACGGAACTTTTGGCAACCCGGCTTCCCGTTCCCACCGTTTCGGTTGGCAGGCAGAAGAGGCGGTCGATATTGCCCGTAACCAGATTGCCGAGCTGGTTGGCGCGGATCCGCGTGAAATCGTATTTACTTCCGGTGCGACAGAATCCGATAATCTGGCTATCAAAGGTGCTGCCAATTTCTACCAGAAAAAAGGCAAGCATATCATTACCAGCAAAACTGAACATAAAGCGGTGCTGGATACCTGCCGTCAGCTAGAGCGTGAAGGTTTTGAAGTGACTTATCTGGCCCCTCAGCGTAACGGAATTATTGACCTGAACGTGCTTGAAGCGGCCATGCGTGATGACACCATTCTGGTTTCCATTATGCATGTTAATAACGAAATCGGCGTGGTACAGGATATTGCGACTATCGGTGAAATGTGCCGTAGCCGTGGTATCGTTTTCCATGTGGATGCTACTCAAAGTGTCGGCAAACTGCCTATCGATCTGAGTCAGTTGAAAGTTGATCTGATGTCTTTTTCCGGCCACAAAATTTATGGCCCGAAAGGGATCGGCGCACTGTATGTTCGTCGTAAACCGCGTATTCGCATTGAAGCGCAGATGCATGGTGGCGGCCACGAGCGCGGCATGCGTTCCGGCACGTTGCCAGTACATCAGATCGTTGGTATGGGTGAAGCTTACCGTATTGCCAAAGAAGAAATATCGACGGAATCTGCTCGTCTGCGAGCGCTACGTGATCGCCTATGGAATGGCATCAAAGATATGGAAGAAGTTTATCTGAATGGCGATCTGGAGCAGGGAACACCGAATATCCTGAATGTCAGCTTTAACTATGTGGAAGGTGAGTCCTTGATTATGTCGCTCAAGGATCTGGCGGTTTCTTCCGGTTCCGCCTGTACCTCAGCCAGCCTGGAACCGTCTTATGTATTACGTGCGCTGGGGTTGAGTGATGAACTGGCGCATAGTTCGATCCGCTTCTCGCTGGGTCGTTTCACTACTGAAGAAGAAATCGACTACACCATCAAGCTGGTTCGTAAATCTATTGGTCGTCTGCGCGATCTTTCTCCATTGTGGGAAATGTTCAAGCAGGGTGTAGATATTAGCAGCATCGAATGGGCCGCACATTAATTCGCAGGAATCAGGACTAAATTATGGCTTACAGCGAAAAAGTAATCGATCACTACGAAAACCCGCGCAATGTCGGATCTTTTGACAACGCCGATCCGAATATCGGCAGCGGCATGGTCGGAGCACCAGCTTGTGGTGATGTGATGAAGTTGCAGATTAAAGTCAACAATGACGGTATCATTGAAGACGCCCGCTTTAAAACCTATGGTTGTGGCTCGGCTATTGCCTCCAGTTCGTTAGTAACCGAATGGGTCAAAGGCAAAAGCCTTAGTGAAGCAGAAGCGATTAAAAATACCCAGATCGCTGAAGAACTGGAATTACCACCAGTAAAAATTCACTGCTCTATTCTGGCTGAAGATGCTATTAAAGCGGCTATTGCAGACTATAAAAGTAAACATGACGCTAACTAATTGTAATATAAGTTAAAATTTAGAGGTTGTTGTATGTCGATTACCCTGAGCGACAGTGCTGCACAGCGTGTTAATGCCTTTATGGTAAACCGGGGCAAGGGTCTGGGCCTGCGTCTGGGTGTGAGAACATCCGGCTGTTCTGGTATGGCGTATGTACTGGAATTTGTTGATGAACTGGACGCTGACGATGTGGTGTTCGAAGACAAAGGCGTTAAGGTCATTATCGATGGCAAAAGTCTGGTCTATCTTGATGGTACAGAACTGGATTTCGTCAAGGAAGGGCTGAACGAAGGTTTTAAATTCAATAATCCCAACGTTTCAAACGAGTGCGGTTGCGGAGAAAGCTTTAACGTTTAACCGTCATGCGGGTTATTGGTCGATCTCTGGTGGCTTCTCCGCTCTGCGGAGTTGCCACCCAAGCGTTAGTATCTCCAACTCTCAGAGTACGCTATGGATTACTTTACTTTATTCGGGCTGCCGATTCGCTATAACGTGGATGGCAGCCTGCTTGTTTCCCGGTATCAGGAACTGCAGCGTCAGTTCCATCCTGACCGTTTTGCCGCCAGTCCCGAACGGGAACGCATGATGTCGTTACAACAGGCGGCAACGATCAATGATGCCTACCAGACGCTGAAACATCCGCTGAAACGTGCCGAGTATATGTTATCTTTGCACGGTTTCGATTTAATGAATGAACAGCATACGCTCCAGGATACCGAGTTTCTGATGGAACAACTGGAATTACGCGAAGAACTGGATGCTATCGAGCATCAATCAGATATAGACATCGCGTTGTCGGTGTTCTCCGATCGCCTGAATGGTATGATCCATCAACGTAGCGAACAGATGCAACGCGAACTGGATGACGAGTCCTGGGCCGTGGCAGCGGACACCGTACGTAAACTACGGTTCTTTGACAAGCTTCAGCAGACGGTTGAACAGCTTGAAGAACATTTGCTGGAGCGATAAGTGTTAATCCCGGTGGGCAATCAATAGGCGACATAAGTTTATCGATCTTCCCACCAGCCAATTGATGGAAGCTCAATATGGCCTTATTACAAATCAGTGAGCCAGGACTCAGTACGGCGCCACATCAGCGTCGTTTGGCTGTTGGTATCGATTTAGGCACTACACATTCTCTGGTTGCGACAGTACGCAGCGGTGAGGCACAAACGTTACCTGATCCTGAAGGTAGAGAACTGCTGCCCTCGGTTGTGTATTACCATACGCAAGGACATCAGGTCGGCTGGGATGCTCGTAATCAGGCGGGCAATGATCCGGTCAACACTATCAGTTCGGTCAAACGATTGATGGGGCGTTCACTGGCTGATATTCAGCAACGTTATCCTCATCTTCCTTATCGTTTTATCGCCAGTGATAACGGGTTGCCCGTGATTCAGACGGCGTCGGGCAACCGAAATCCTGTTCAGATATCGGCAGATATTTTATCCGCGCTGGCGCAGCGGGCGGAAGTCGCGCTGGATGGCACGCCAGATGGCGTGGTGATCACCGTGCCGGCTTATTTTGATGACGCGCAGCGTCAGGGCACCAAAGATGCGGCTCGTCTGGCAGGATTGCATGTGCTGCGTCTGCTTAATGAACCTACTGCTGCCGCCATTGCGTATGGTCTGGACTCAGGACAGGAAGGTGTTATCGCGGTTTATGACCTTGGCGGTGGCACGTTTGATATCTCTATTCTGCGCCTAAGCCGCGGTGTGTTCGAAGTCCTGGCGACTGGTGGTGATTCTGCACTGGGCGGTGATGATTTTGACCATTTGCTGGTGGAGTGGCTGCGGGAACAGGCTGGTATAACCAATCGTGACGATCATCATCTGCAGCAATCGCTGATCAATGCTGCGATTAACGCCAAAATTGCTCTGAGCGAGAAGGACGCTGTTCCGGTATCTATTGCTGGTTGGCAGGGTGAAATTACGCGAAAACAGTTTAATCTGCTGATTGCGCCGTGGGTTAAGCGCACGCTGTTGTCTTGCCGTCGTACGCTGAGAGACGCGGGGATCAGCCTCGATGAGGTGCAGGAAGTGGTGATGGTCGGGGGATCGACCCGTGTACCACTGGTGCGTGAACAAGTGGGTGAGTTCTTTGGTCGAACACCGCTTACCTCTATCGATCCGGATAAAGTCGTGGCCATCGGCGCAGCTATTCAGGCTGATATTCTGGTGGGTAACAAGCCTGACAGCGAAATGCTGCTGCTGGATGTCATCCCATTATCCCTCGGTCTGGAAACGATGGGGGGGCTGGTGGAAAAAATTATTCCGCGTAACACCACGATCCCCGTTGCTCGTGCTCAGGAATTTACCACGTTTAAGGATGGTCAGAACGCCATGATGATTCACGTTCTGCAAGGTGAACGTGAGTTAGTGCAGGATTGCCGGTCGCTGGGGCGCTTTACGCTGCGAGGTATCCCACCATTGCCCGCAGGGGGGGCCCATATTCGTGTTACATTTCAGGTTGATGCAGACGGGTTGTTGAGTGTAACGGCGATGGAAAAATCAACGGGTGTGGAAGCCTCTATTCAAGTGAAACCATCTTATGGATTGAGTGATGATGAAATCGCCGACATGATTAAAGACTCCATGATGAACGCACAAGACGATATCAGTGCTCGTATGCTGGCAGAGCAAAAAGTAGAGGCAACACGTGTATTGGAAAGCCTGAACAGTGCGTTGGCATCAGATGCCGATTTGCTCACTGAAGACGAAAAAACAGCAATTGATGCCGCAACCCAGCACCTGCAACAGGTTGTAGAGGGAATAGATGCGGCAGCAATTGAGATCGCCATTAAAATATTAGATCAACAAACCCAGGAATTTGCCGCCCGCAGGATGGATATTTCCATTCGTCGTGCGCTGGCCGGGCATTCCGTGGATGGGGTATAAGTATGCCTAAGATTGTTTTTCTGCCACATCAGGACTTATGTCCAGACGGGGCGGTTTTGGAAGCAGAATGTGGTGAAACCATTCTCGACGTTGCATTACGTAATGGTATTGAAATTGAACATGCCTGCGAAAAGTCCTGTGCCTGTACCACTTGTCACTGCATTGTCCGTGAAGGATTTGATTCGTTGCCGGAAAGTACCGAGGATGAAGACGATATGCTGGATAAAGCCTGGGGGCTGGAACCAGAAAGTCGTTTAGGTTGTCAGGCTCGGGTCACCGATGAAGATCTGGTGGTGGAAATTCCACGGTACACGATTAACCACGCGCGCGAACATTAACAGGAGAAAAGTATGGGGCTGAAATGGGCGGATAGCCGCGCTATTGGTGAGGCGCTCTATGATCGTTATCCTGATGTTGATCCGAAAACGGTGCGTTTCACCGATATGCACCAATGGATTTGTGAATTAGATGATTTTGATGATCAGCCCGAGTCTTCTAGTGAAAAAATTCTGGAAGCGATTTTGCTGGTCTGGCTGGATGAAGCTGAATAACCAGTATGGCGGGCCGCTATCTGGCGGCCCGTTTTTTTCTTTTTCATTTTGGCAAAACTGGCCTGCTAAAAGAAGAGCCTAATTGGGAGCATTATTATGACAACCGAAACTATGCTGATAACCCTTTCCCACCAACCTGCTGATGCGCGCTGGGGCGAAAAAGCCACGTTAACTGCCAACGAACAGGGCTTTATCATTCATCTGTCAGGTGGTGCTCCACTGAATACTATTCAGTGCGCGGCACGAAAAATTGACGGACAGGGTATCAAACACGTCAAGCTGGCAGGTGAAGGCTGGGATCTGGAAAGTAGCTGGGCGTTTTGGCAAGGTTACCGCGGGCCGAAAGGGAAATGTATTGTCGATTGGGCTCCGTTGGATGAAACCGCGCAACTGGAACTGGATCGTCGCCTGAAAATTATCGACTGGGTGCGCGATACTATTAACCTGCCGGCAGAGAATCTTGGACCGGAACAATTAGCGACGCGAGCTATCGATCTACTGTGTGCCGTGAACTGTGATTCGGTGTCCTACCGCATTACCAAAGGTGATGATTTGCGCGAGCAAAACTATGCCGGCCTGCACACGGTCGGCCGTGGTTCTGATCGTTCACCAGTATTGCTGGCGTTGGATTATAACCCGACGGGTAACCCGGATGCGCCAGTGTTGGCCTGTCTGGTAGGGAAAGGAATTACTTTTGATTCCGGTGGCTATAGTCTGAAGGGCAGCAGCTTCATGGATTCCATGAAGTCTGATATGGGTGGTGCCGCGTTGGCGACCGGTGCGCTGGCGCTGGCGGCTTCCCGTGGTTTGAAACAACGGGTGAAATTGTTCCTGTGCTGTGCGGATAACATGGTCAGCGGTAATGCTTTCAAACTGGGTGATATTATCAGCTATCGTAACGGTAAAACGGTGGAAGTGATGAATACCGATGCGGAGGGTCGTCTGGTACTGGCCGACGGTCTGATTGATGCCTCTGAACAGAATCCGCAGTGGATTATCGACTGCGCGACGTTGACTGGTGCAGCAAAAACCGCATTAGGTAATGATTATCACGCGCTATTCAGTTTTGATGATGCGCTGGTGGACTCGCTGATGGGCAGTGCACGTGAAGAGAATGAACCGTTTTGGCGTCTGCCGTTGGCAGAGTTTCACCGTCAGCATTTGCCTTCCAGCTTTGCCGAGCTGAACAACGTGGCTGGGTCGGCACATACTGCTGGTGCCAGCACGGCTGCCGCTTTCCTCTCCTATTTTGTGAAAAACTATCAGCAAGGCTGGCTGCACATCGATTGCTCCGCCACTTATCGTAAAAGTGCCGTAGAACAGTGGTCGGCGGGAGCAACCGGTTTAGGGGTACGCACACTGGCCAACTTCCTGTTGAGTAAAGCGGATTAAATAAAATAGTGCCAGCTATGTGTGACTGGTCTTGATCTTGTTGGCAGAATGGCGTCGGAGAACCGTAGTATCATCACGGGTTATCTGGCGTTATTTTTTTATTGAGAAACAGCCTGATTGCCAACCGATGTTCGACTCGGTGGATAAGGTTGTTATTGTGAGGATTGTTATGGATTTTTCACCGCAGAATAAACTGGAAGAAGTCTTAACATTGGCAGCAACGGAGCCTGCGCATCGGCCTGAATTTTTCAGTGAGCTTATGGATGCAACGGTTTATGTTCTGGGCAGTAGCGATGAGAATGAGGTATTCGGAGAAAAAACGTTGCAGTCGGACAGTAACATCCAACTTCAGCATTGGGAAAAACCTGATGGTAGCTCAGTGATTCCTTTTTTCTCTTCACTGGAAGCGTTGCAACTGGCTGTGAGTGAAGAACAGGCATTTTTGGCGTTGCCAACCCGCACCCTGTTTGAATTTACCCAGGGAGTGGCCCTATTCTTGAATCCTAAATTACCCTATGGAAAAGAGTTCCTGCCGCAGGAGATTGAGCATCTGCTTTCTGGTGAAGGCAACAGTCTGATTCAGCAGAGCGTGATTGAAGACGACGCTGAAATACTGATTGGTCAACCAGCTGAAATGCCAGTACAGATGATTGACTCACTGACCCAGCTGTTTACCAAATATCCGCAGGTACATCGGGCGTTTCTGGTACAGATTCAGGAGCCAGATGAGGAACAGCCGCACCTGTTGATTGGTATTGATGCAGATAACGATGTCGAAGACATTATTCATGCGGCGGGTACGGTGGCCAGTGATACGTTACCGGATGATGGTTCAATCGATCTTTGCCTGGTACGGAACAATGAACCCGGTATCAGCCATTATATGACACAGCACACTACACCGTTTTATGAACGCAAATGGGGTAGTTTCCTGCGGGATTTCAAAAAGACGGTTCAGGCCTGAGACGTTAGCCCGACTGAGAATCACTCGTTTTTGAGTATCTGTCGAACGACAAGAGATCCGTGCTCATGCAGAACACGGATCTCCTGGGCGTTACGTCCGGGTGGTAACCGGCAGATCGTCTCTGGCACCCCATTCACTCCAGGAACCATCGTAAAGTGATACTTGTCTGGCATTCAGTGCTGTAAGCGCGAGAACGACTACTGCGGCAGTAACACCAGAACCACAGCTGGCGATGACTGGACGCTGAATATCTACGCCATGCTGGTGGAAAATGGCTATCAATTCTTCTGCCGGTTTTAATGCGCCGTCGGCAACCAGCTCTGTCCAGGGGACGTTAAGGCTACCGGGAATGTGGCCGCAGCGCAGCCCCGCCCGTGGTTCATTCGCTTCGCCGCTAAAGCGGGATGCCGACCGAGCGTCAACAATTTGTTCCGAATGATCGCGGCTGATAGCCAGCACCTCGTCACACTGGCGAATTTTTGTTGCATCAAGATGGGCATGGAACGTCGTTGCCGGACGGTTTATATCTCCTGTCTCCAGCGGAAACTGACGTTGCTTCCACCCAGCCAGGCCACCACTAAGAATAGACACCTGGTTTACACCAAATGTACGCAACATCCACCAAGCGCGTGGTGCGGAGAAAAGATTGCCTTCATCATAGACAACAAAATGTTGTTGCTCGCTGAGTCCTAGTTTTCCCATCTCCAGAGAGAATACGCCGGTATCCGGCATCATATGTGGGAAAGGACTTTGATGATCAGAAAATGCTTCAATATCGAAAAAAACGGCACCAGGCAGATGACCTGCGTTGTATTCATTATGCATATCGCCGGTCGTACTGCCTGCTGTCAGCATGCGGGCGTCAATCAGTGCTATATCAGGATCGTTCAGATGTGTGCTAAGCCAGGATGATGAAATAAAAATATCGGAACAGGATGTAGACATAAAACCTCCCACACTGGGGCTGATCTCGTTGCCCTTGAGTGACACAAGAGGTTAATTATCAGTGATTTTCCTGGGACCGGCAAGTCACGCTGTTATCGCTGGATCAACTCTTGTGTCCATCGTCCGAGATTGTTGTGTCAGTTATTCTCGTGCATTGCTGCGAAATACGGAAAATTTGAGAGGAAGAGGATAATGTTTTTTTAAAAAAATGTTATTACGCTGGTAGGCAAGCAGCGCCGGTGCCCCTATAATCGGCGCCACTTTCACTGGCCGGTATTATAACTTTTTCAACCGGCTGTTTCCGTTAGTTATTGAACGAGGTCACTATGACGGTAGAACGTACCTTTTCCATCATAAAGCCCAATGCTGTGGCAAAGAACGCTATCGGCGCGATTTATGCCCGTTTCGAAAGCGCTGGTTTTAAAATTATTGCAGCTAAAATGCTGCATCTGACCCGTGAGCAGGCAGAAGGTTTTTATGCCGAGCATAAAGGTAAACCCTTCTTCGACGGCTTGGTGGATTTCATGACCTCTGGCCCGATTATGGTGCAGGTACTGGAAGGTGAGAATGCTGTCCAGCGTAACCGCGACATTATGGGAGCGACTAATCCGGCTAACGCACTGGCAGGTACGCTGCGTGCAGACTATGCCGATAGTTTCACTGAAAATGCCGTTCACGGTTCCGATGCAGTCGCTTCTGCCGAGCGTGAAATTGCTTATTTCTTCAGTGCTGATGAAATCTGCCCGCGTTCTTGTTAATGGTGGCGAGTCTGGCGTGGCGCCTTAATAAAAAGTCGGCTACGGTAGCATCGTTGTTTTAAAGTTTGTACAATGTCACGCCCTGGATGAGCACGAGCTTACTGGGGCGTTTCTTCTATATATCACACCCTTTCGCGCCATAACGTGTAATAACGAGGCCATGAGTCATTATGTCTGAACAAACTGCATCCCCAATTTCTGTTGTATCTGACGCTATCGTCAAAAAAGACGCTGAAAAAATTAATCTGCTGGATTTTAACCGCCAACAGATGAGAACTTTCTTTGCCGAGTTGGGGGAAAAACCCTTTCGGGCCGACCAGGTCATGAAGTGGATGTATCATTACTGTTGTGACGATTTCACCCAGATGACCGACATCAATAAGGTCTTACGTAGCAAGTTGCAGGAAATTGCAGAAATTCGTGCGCCGGAAGTGGTAGACGAACAGCGCTCTTCCGATGGCACTATCAAATGGGCGATTCTGGTTGGCGGCCAGCGTGTGGAAACGGTGTATATTCCGGAAGAAGATCGCGCAACATTGTGTGTTTCATCTCAGGTAGGCTGTGCGCTGGAGTGTAAGTTTTGCTCTACCGGGCAGCAAGGGTTCAACCGTAATCTGCGAGTATCGGAAATTATCGGGCAGGTATGGCGGGCGGCAAAAATAATCGGTACGGCCAAAGTGACCGGGCAACGTCCTATCACCAATGTGGTAATGATGGGGATGGGGGAGCCGTTGTTGAATCTGAACAATGTTGTACCTGCAATGGAAATCATGCTGGATGATTTCGGATTCGGGTTATCCAAACGTCGCGTCACGCTCTCAACATCGGGCGTGGTACCTGCACTGGATAAACTTGGCGACATGATTGATGTGGCACTGGCTATTTCCCTGCATGCGCCAAATGACGAAATTCGTAACGAAATTATGCCGATTAATAAAAAGTATAATATCGAAACTTTCCTGGGAGCAGTACACCGCTATCTGGAAAAGTCCAATGCCAACCAGGGGCGCGTTACAGTGGAGTATGTGTTGTTGGATCACATCAATGATGATACCGAGCACGCCCACCAGCTGGCGGCATGCCTGAAAGATACGCCATGCAAGATCAATCTGATTCCATGGAATCCGTTCCCTGGCGCACCTTATGGACGTAGTTCCAACAGTCGTGTTGACCGTTTTTCCAAAGTACTGATGGAGTATGGCTTCACCACGATCGTACGTAAAACTCGTGGTGATGATATTGATGCCGCCTGCGGACAGTTGGCTGGGGAGGTTGTCGACCGGACTAAACGTACTTTGAAGAAAGCGATGGCTGGGGAACCTATCACCGTCAAGACGGTCTGATTGCTGACAATCTTTATCAGGTATGAAGGTGATAAATACTTTTTTGCGGCTTATCATACTATGCTGTCACTTGTGACAGATTCAGGTAACATACGACATACTGTTGGCCAGGATGGCACAAGGATAGTCAGGGATGAATCAGCAGTGTTGGCAGAGAGGCGCATGGTTGCTAGTTGCCATCCTCGTAGCAGGATGTAGTGATTTGTCACATAAGACGAATCCGCGGTTGGCACAAACGCGTTTACAATTGGGGCTGGCGTATTTGGCACGTAATCATCTGGATGCCGCCCGCGATAATTTGGAAAAAGCGGTACTGGCTTCACCGGGTGATTATCGTACTCAACTGGGAATGGCGCTTTATGAGCAACGTATCGGCGAAAATGGTGCAGCTGAGCAGCGCTATCGTCAGTTGTTACGGCAGGTACCCGGTAATAGTGACGTGATGAATAATTACGGTGCGTTTCTTTGTGGTTTAGGGCAGTATGTAGCAGCTCAGCAACAGTTTCGTGCGGCTATACAACTCTCTGATTACAGTCAGGTTGCTGATGCTCTGGAAAATGCGGGGTACTGCTTTTTCAAAGCTGGGCAGAATGAAGACGCACGTCAATTGATTAGCCGGGCGCTGAAGTACGACCCCGACAAAGGGGGGCGGTTGCTGTTGGAAGCGGACCATCAGTTCGTGACAGGACATTATGAACAGGCGCAATTGCTCCTGGATATTTATCAGCCGATTCTTCCGGCCAGTGCTGAAAGTTTATGGCTACAGATTCGTTTCGCCGCGCTGGCAGGGCATACTGACGAGGTTAATCGTTATGGTTTGTTGCTGGCGCAAGGTTTTCCACAATCTAAACGGTACCAGCAGTTTTTAGCTAATGAATACTGAAGCCACTCAAGATAACACAGCATCAACGATAGCTACACCGGGCGAACGCCTGCGTCAGGCACGTGAGCGTTTGGAATTTACGCAACAAGTTGTTGCCGAACGCTTATGTCTGAAAGTGTCTACTATTCGTGAGATCGAAGAAGACAATACACCCGCCAGCCTCTCTCCTACTTTTCTGCGTGGCTATATCCGTTCCTATGCCAAATTAGTCCATCTGCCCGAAGAAGAGCTGCTACCGATGCTGGAAAAGCATGTGGTTCCCAGCCGGACCTCCAATGTGGCACTGATGCAGACTTTTTCGTTAGGCAAGAGCCGTAAAAAGCGAGACGGCTGGCTGATGATGCTCACTTGGTTAATTCTGCTGGTCGTTTTAGGATTGACCGTCGCCTGGTGGTGGCAGAACCATCAGGCACAGCAGCAGGAAATCAATTCTATGGTGGATCACACTAGCGCAGCGCAGACGAGTGGTGGAGAGCAGTCTGTTGCCCTCGGCCATAGTGAGCAGGCGCCGGTAGATCCTGATGAAAGTGCCACTGCCGGAAGCGAAACCACTAATACAGCGGCACCTGCCGATAATACCGCCACTGATACAAAAAATCCTCCTGCCGCCGAGGTACAGCCATCGGTTCCGCCAGTAACGGTTCCGTCGGCAACGGCTCCATCGCAGTCGGCAACGGTTCCATCACAGACGCCAGCGGTTGTTTCACCCAGTCAGGCTCCGGTTCAGTCATTGCTGAGCCAGAGTGCTACTGCTGCTGCCAGCACCTCGCCTGGTAGTGTGACAACAGCGGCGAATACCATTGTTATGCATTTTACAGCGGACTGCTGGCTGGAAGTGGTGGATGCTTCTGGTAAGAAATTATTCAGCGGTGTTCAGCGAAGTGGCGGCTCACTTAACCTAAGTGGCCAAGCGCCTTATCGACTGAAAATTGGTGCACCTGCGGCAGTACAGATTGAATATCAAGGTAAACCAGTTGATTTGAGCCGGTTTGTAAGAAGCCATCAAGTTGCGCGCTTAACGCTTGCCGCACAGTAATACTCTGCAGTCAGCAGTAGTGATTTTGGAGAAGAAGTAATGCATAACGCAGCGCCCATTACCCGTCGAAAATCAACCCGGATTTACGTTGGTAAGGTGCCTGTAGGTGATGGGGCACCGATTGCTGTGCAATCGATGACCAATACCCGGACCACCGATGTCGATGCGACAGTTAAACAAATCGCTTCACTGGTGCGTGTCGGGGTTGATATCGTCCGTGTTTCCGTGCCAACGATGGATGCTGCCGAAGCATTCAAGTTGATTAAACAGCAAGTGGATATCCCTCTGGTGGCCGATATACATTTCGACTACCGTATTGCGTTGAAAGTTGCCGAATATGGTGTCGATTGCCTGCGTATTAACCCTGGCAATATCGGTAATGAAGCACGTATCCGTTCCGTAGTGGATTGTGCACGTGACAAAAATATTCCTATCCGCATTGGTGTTAACGCTGGCTCGTTGGAAAAAGATATACAGGAAAGGTATGGCGAGCCGACACCGGAAGCATTGGTGGAATCAGCCATGCGGCACGTGGATATTCTGGATCGTCTTAACTTTGACCAGTTCAAAGTTAGTGTGAAAGCCTCTGATGTTTTCCTGGCAGTGCAATCTTACCGTTTGCTGGCATCCCGTATTGATCAGCCATTGCATTTGGGTATCACGGAAGCAGGTGGTGCGCGTAGTGGTTCAGTCAAGTCGGCGATCGGGCTGGGTATGCTGTTGTCGGAAGGTATCGGCGATACACTTCGTATTTCACTGGCGGCAGATCCCGTAGAAGAGGTCAAGGTCGGTTTTGACATCCTGAAATCCCTGCGCATTCGCTCTCGCGGTATTAATTTTATTGCTTGCCCCACCTGTTCACGTCAGGAGTTTGACGTGATTGGTACGGTGAATGCGTTGGAACAACGTCTGGAAGATATCATCACCCCTATGGATGTTTCCATTATCGGTTGTGTGGTAAACGGTCCGGGTGAAGCACTGCTTTCAACACTGGGTGTTACCGGCGGTAATAAGAAAAGCGGTTTTTATGAGGATGGTACTCGTCAGAAAGAGCGTTTTGATAATGACCAGATGATTGATCTGCTGGAAGCGAAAATCCGTGCCAAGGCCACAATGCTGGATGAAAAACAGCGTATTGCGATCAACGTGGTTGATAAATAATCTTTGCGGCATGATTGGATGCAATTGTGCCTAAATCCTGAATTAATAGACCTGATGATGCCAGCACTACATTGAAGAAGTGGTGTCGTTCCTCCTATAATCGGACCTATTTTTTGACAAACGCATAGAGAACTGACGTGGCGAAAAATATTCAAGCCATTCGCGGCATGAACGACTACCTGCCAGCTGAAACGGCATTGTGGCAGCGTATTGAAGACAGTCTGAAACAGGTGCTCGGCAGTTACGGGTATGGTGAAATCCGTACACCTATTGTCGAGCAAACATCTCTGTTCAAACGAGCTATTGGTGAAGTGACTGATGTCGTGGAAAAAGAGATGTATACCTTTGAGGACCGTAATGGCGATAGCCTGACATTGCGTCCTGAAAATACTGCGGGTTGTGTCCGTGCCGGTATTGAGCACGGTATTCTGTACAATCAGGAACAGCGGTTGTGGTACGTTGGTCCAATGTTTCGCCATGAACGTCCACAGAAAGGTCGTTATCGTCAGTTTCACCAGCTTGGTTGCGAAGTCTTTGGGCTGAAAGGACCCGATATTGATGTTGAGCTAATGCTGATGACCGCTCGCTGGTGGCGAGTGTTGGGGATTGCGGAGCACGTAACACTGGAACTGAATTCCATTGGTTCATTGGACGCCCGTGCCCGTTACCGCGAAGCGTTGATCGCGTTTCTTGAACAGCATAAAGATCAACTGGATGAAGATTGTCTGCGGCGTATGTACACCAACCCGCTGCGAGTTCTTGATTCAAAAAATCCTCAGGTGCAGGCATTATTGGATGATGCGCCGATACTTACCGCTTATCTGGATGATGAATCCCGCACGCATTTCAATGAATTGTGTGAACTTTTAACGCAGTCGGGTATCCCATATAAGATTAATCCGCGTCTGGTTCGTGGTCTGGATTATTACAACCGTACCGTTTTTGAATGGGTAACCAACAGTTTGGGCTCCCAAGGAACGGTATGTGCCGGTGGTCGTTATGATGGCATGGTAGAGCAATTGGGGGGACCGGCCAATACACCAGCGGTTGGTTTTGCCATGGGACTTGAGCGTCTGATTCTACTGGTTCAGGCGATTAATCCTGAATTCGCCGCATTACCCAGTGTTGATGTTTACCTGATTTCTTCCGGTGTAGGCACGCAGAGTGCGGCGATGCAACTGGCCGAAAGACTGCGTGATGACATGCCGCAACTGAAAGTGATGACTAATTACGGCGGTGGTAATTTTAAAAAGCAATTTACCCGTGCGGATAAAAGTGGCGCACGTGTTGCGCTGGTGTTGGGGGAAAATGAAGTAGCTGCCGGTGAGGTTGTGGTAAAAAACCTGACCAGTGGTGAACAGGAAACACTGATGCAGGCCGACGTTGCCGCACGATTGGCAACGCTACTGGGTTGAGGAGAACGACACCGTGGAAGTCTATACCACAGAGAATGAACAGGTTGAGGTTGTTCGCCGTTTCTTTGCAGAAAACGGCAAGGCGCTTGTTGTCGGTATTGTGCTTGGTATTGGTGCACTGGCTGGCTGGCGTTTCTGGCAAAGCCATCAGGATGGCAATGCGATGGCGACATCAGCTGCTTACCAACATGTCAGTGACATGCTTACTGCTGGCAAATCTGATGCAGTTGCCGCGGTAGAGAAATTTTCTGCTGATAACAGTAATAATTACGGTGCACTGGCATCGCTTGAGCTAGCACACCACTTCGTGGAACAGAAAGATTTTGCTAAAGCTGATCAGCAGTTAAAACAGGCGCAGGGACAGACGAAAAATGATGATCTGAAAGCGTTGGTCAATCTGCGTTTGGCTCGTATTCAGTTGCAGGAAAATCAAGCGGATGAAGCGCTGAAAACACTTGATATGATCAAGCAGACCGGTTGGGAAGCGCTGGCTGCTGACGTTCGCGGTGATGCACTGGCTAGCAAAGGGGATAATAAAGGAGCGCGTGATGCTTACAACAAAGGCATGGCGGCAAATCCTCCCCAGGCATTGCAGTCTTTATTACGCTTGAAATTGAACAATCTGCCCAGCTAAGAGGAATTCCATGCAATTGCATAAAACACTTTTTGTAGGATTGATTTCTGTTGCCCTACTGAGCGGATGTTCCTTGTTCGATCACGAAGAAGATGTTGTCACTATGTCTCCGTTACCTCAGGTTGAGAATCAGTTCACACCAACCAAGGTCTGGAGCCGTTCTGTTGGCGATGGTACTGGCGATTTTTACTCTAATCTGGGGCCAACCTGGCAGAATAATCAGGTTTATGCCGCTGACCGTCATGGTGTGGTAAAAGCGTTAGACTTAACTAATGGCGAAGAAAAGTGGCGTGTCGATCTGTCAGAAAAAACGGGTCTGTTTTCCCGTAACCGTTCAGCCCTGTTATCTGGTGGGGTTTCTGTATCCGGTAATCGCGTGTATGTCGGCAGTGAAAGAGCGCAAGTCTTTGCTCTGAATGCAGATGATGGTGCCAAGGTATGGCAAACCAGAGCTGCGGGTGAAGTGCTTTCTCGTCCGGTCATCAGTGATGGTGTGGTACTGATACATACCAGCAACGGTATGCTGCAGGCATTAAATGAATCTGATGGTTCTATTAAATGGACGGTTAGCCTGGATATGCCAACGCTGTCGTTGCGTGGTGAATCTGCGCCAACCACAGCATTTGGTGCCGCAATTGTTGGCGGTGATAATGGCCGTGTTAGCGCTGTGATGATGAATCAAGGGCAGTTAATCTGGCAGCAGCGTATTTCTCAACCAAGTGGCGCAACAGAAATTGATCGCCTGAACGATGTGGATACGACACCGGTAGTTGTGGGCGATGTTGTGTATGCACTCGGCTATAATGGTAATATGACGGCATTGGATCTGCGTTCTGGCCAAATCGTGTGGAAACGTGATCTGGGGTCGGTAAACGATTTCATTGTTGATGGTGATCGTATCTATCTGGTAGATCAGAATGATCGGATTGTAGCGCTGAGTACCAGTGGCGGCGTTAATATCTGGCGCCAGAGTGATTTGCTGCACCGTAATCTGACGGCACCAGTTTTGTTTGATGGTTATCTGGTTGTGGGGGATGCGGAAGGTTATCTCCACTGGGTTAATACGGCCGATGGCCGTTTTGTTTCCCAACAGAAAGTGGATGGTTCTGGCTTTTTGAGCAAACCGGTGGTGGCCAGCGACAAATTGCTGGTACAGTCTAAAGACGGTGAGGTTTACGCTTTCACCCGCTGATACACCAACAGTATGCCGGATCAGAATGTTCATCATCACATGATCCTTTTAACGGCTCCTGACACTATCAGGGGCCGTTTCGTCTTTTATCATCAGCGAGTGATACTTGCTGTAACAAATTGAAATATAAGCAATGAGGTTGTAACAATGATACCTGTCGTCGCGCTGGTCGGGCGCCCGAATGTGGGTAAATCCACGCTGTTTAACCGCTTGACGCGTACCCGTGATGCATTGGTGGCGGATTTCCCTGGGCTGACGCGTGACCGCAAGTATGGTCGTGCTGAGGTAGAAGGGAATGAATTTATTGCCATTGATACCGGAGGCATCGATGGTAGTGAGGAAGGAGTGGAAACACGTATGGCAGGCCAATCACTGCAAGCTATCGAAGAGGCCGATATTGTCCTGTTCATGGTAGATGCCCGTGATGGTTTAATGCCGGCAGATCGCGGCATCGCCCAGCATCTGCGCAGTCGTGAAAAGCCCACCTTCCTGGTTGCCAACAAAATTGACGGGATTGATGCGGATACGGGTATTGCCGATTTTTACTCATTGGGATTAGGTGAAGTGTACCCTATCGCAGCATCTCACGGTCGAGGTGTCACTTCATTGCTGGAAAAGGCTCTACTGCCTTTTATTGGTGAGGCACCTGAACCGAAAGAACTGACGGAAGAAGAGGCTAATGCGGCCTATTGGGCGGAGCAATTGGCTGAGCAGCAGTCCGATAGCGAAAATAGCGAACCAAAGGATGATTTCGATCCCGAATCATTACCCATTAAACTGGCTATTGTCGGGCGGCCCAATGTTGGTAAGTCCACGCTTACCAATCGGATTTTGGGTGAAGATCGTGTGGTGGTTTACGATATGCCGGGAACCACCCGGGACAGTATCTATATCCCAATGGAACGTGACGGCCGTGAATATGTCTTGATCGATACTGCCGGAGTCCGTAAGCGTGGGAAAATAACCGAGACGGTAGAGAAGTTTTCGGTCATTAAAACTCTACAGGCGATTGAAGATGCGAATGTAGTCCTGTTGGTGATTGATGCCCGGGAAGGTATTTCTGATCAGGATCTCTCGCTGCTGGGCTTTATTCTCAATGCTGGCCGTTCTCTGGTGATTGTGGTCAATAAATGGGATGGGCTGTCACAGGAAGTAAAAGATCAGGTGAAAGAAACACTGGATATGCGCCTGGGCTTTATTGATTTTGCTCGTATCCATTTCATTTCCGCTTTGCATGGCAGTGGTGTCGGTAATCTGTTTGAGTCAGTCACTGAAGCTTATACATGCTCTACTCGTCGGGTGGGAACTTCCATGCTGACCCGTATCATGCAGATGGCGGCAGATGACCATCAACCACCGTTGGTGCGTGGTCGCCGAGTAAAACTGAAATATGCACATGCCGGTGGCTATAATCCACCGATTGTCGTTATTCACGGCAATCAGGTAAAAGATCTGCCGGATTCCTATAAACGCTACCTGATGAATTATTACCGTCGTTCACTGGATGTTATGGGAACACCAATCCGCATTCAGTTCAAAGAAGGTGAGAATCCCTTTGCGGATAAGCGCAACACATTGACGCCAAATCAGCTCCGCAAGCGCAAGCGTTTGATACAGCACATCAAGAAAGGTAAGTAATCACATACGGGGCAGAGTATATCTGCCACGTTGTTTTATGCCATTACCGTAGACCTGATATCGTTTGACATTAACGTGGAGGGAAATAATGGAAGCCGTTTGTCCTCAGTGTCAACATGAAATGCAATGGCGAAACGACGAACATTTTTACTGTGCCATCTGTCAGCAGGGGTATCTCCGCCAGATATTCTGTCCTGAGTGCCACCAGGTGTTACAAGTTCTGAAAGCGTGCGGTGCAGTTGATTACTTCTGTCAACATGGTCACGGGCTGATTTCGAAAAAGCAGGTTGAATGCCATTACCAACCGGAATGAGTGGCGATTATTCCGAAGGGCCGTTACGCCAGAGCGCCTCCAACTCCACTGGGGCATCGCATTCTGGAATGAGTAGCACAATATCCTGATGTGGGGCATTGTGCTGATTGCTGTAGCTGATATGAATGCGGTAATAAAACTGATCGCCACGACCCGGTGGGCTCTGTCGATCAGGTTCTCGTACCGTAGAGAAGATGTTGCGCAGTATTGTGCAGGTTTTTTCCCGCGCCGGAGACGGGATATCGGCCAGCGCAAAGCGCCGATGCCCCGCAAGTTTGGGTATCCAGGCAAAACCACCTTCACGTGCCAGTTCAATCACTGCATCATCAGTCAAAGCGGGCTGAATGTTCATTGGTTATTCCCGTTTCCACACCGACCTGATACCAGGCCTGAATGACAATATCGGCAACGACGGCATTAAAACGTTTTTCAGCATGTTCGACAGTGCGTTTGGCAAAAACGGAAAAATCGGCATTTTGGGGCAGTGATTTATCACATAGCGTGTCATACCAGATTTGCCCGGCTTTTTCCCAGGAATAGCCCCCCAACCCCATTGCCGTCAGATAAAATGCCCGGTTGGGAATGCCGGAGTTAAGATGGACTCCGCCATTATCTTCACGTGTATTGATATAGTCACGCATATGCGCTGGCTGTGGGTCGGTTCCCAGCAGTAAATCATCATAAGCTGTGCCGGGTCTGGCCATAGAGCGTAGGCCTTTACCGTCGATATTCTCTGCCAGCAGACCTTCGCCGATGATCCAGTCCGCTTGTTGTGCCGTTTGTTTATGGTAGAACTGTTTTACCATGGCGCCAAATACGTCGGACATCGACTCATTGAGCGCCCCAGACTGACGGAAGTAGATGAAGTTTGCTTCACTTTCAGTGATACCATGTGCCAGTTCATGGCCGACCACGTCAATCGCGGTAGTAAAACGGTTGAAAATCTTGCCGTCGCCATCACCAAAAACCATCTGCTGCCCATTCCAGAAGGCGTTCTGATAATTTTTGCCATAATGCACGGTCCCGGAAAGCGGTAACCCTTGGTTATCTAATGAATTACGGCCGAATATCTGCCAGAAAAAATCATAGGTGGCGCCCAGATAGTCGTACGCTTCATCGGCAGCGATATCACCATTACTGGCTTGGCCCTCGGTACGTACCTGGATTCCCGGCAGTTGCTGTTGATGTTCTGCATTATAGATTTTCCGATCAACCTGACCGCCAGTGTATATCTCATGTGGTGCGGGTTTGGATAACATCTCTACCATCAGAGATTGGACATGCATTAATGTTTGTTGGGCACAACGACGCTCTTCATCAGAACCATTGTTGATAATACGATGCAGAATATAGGGGGGGATTATGCTACGAATTAGCCTCATGCCTCATCTCCTTATGGTAGGTGAACATCATGTATGCAGATGCTCATCCCTGCTCATAGATAACCAGTAATGAAGCAATAAGTATAGTGTAGAGATCAGATCTTCTGTTTATAACGTTTTTTCACGACAGTTGCGGATTCTGAGCGAATTTCGGTTATCTGGCTTGCTACCCATCCATCCTGAAGGCGAGTTTTCAGGGTATCGCCGATGGACGCCTGAATAGTTCTTTTCATTACCTGGCCATCAGATGTCGATGTCACACTATAGCCGCGTGCCAGCGTTGCTAGCGGACTGACCGCTTCCAGGTGGGAACAGGTTTCACCAAAGCGCTGCTTATGCTGGTTTAGCTGTCGTTCCACGGTCTGTTGTAATTGATAACGCAGTTGTTGCAGACGCTGCTGAGCACGGTGAATCCGTGGTTGCTGCTGCTGCTGCATCAGACGTTGCAACTGTCGTTCATGCTGACGCGCAGCATGACGAAGCCGGATTTGTATTACATCGTCTAATCGCTGACGCAGTCGGATCAGCTGATTTTGCTGCCTTGCCAACCGTAGCTGTGGGTGTTGTTGCTGCAAGCGATGATAAAAGCGATTAAAGGTTTGTGCACGCTGAGCCAGATAGTAATCCATGCCCATTTCCAGCCGCTGACGCAAGGATTGGATCTGTCGTAGTAGTTCTGGATGATTACGGCTGACCAGTTCGGCGGCGGCTGAAGGCGTCGGCGCACGCAGGTCAGCGACGAAATCGGCAATGGTGACATCCGTTTCATGGCCTACGGCACTGACCACAGGAATGGCGCTGGCAAAAATGGCCCGTGCCACTCGTTCATCATTAAAACTCCATAAATCTTCCAGTGAACCGCCGCCGCGTCCAACAATCAGAACATCACATTCCTGACGCTGATTTGCCAGTTCAATGGCGCGGACAATTTGTAATGGCGCTTCATTACCCTGAACCGCTGTGGGGTAAATGACCACGGGTAAAGACGGGTCACGGCGTTGTAAAACTTGTAGGATATCGTGTAGTGCCGCACCGCTGGCAGAGGTGATAACGCCAACTTGTCTGGCGGGTTTAGGCAGGAGCTGTTTGTATTGCTGTTCAAACAAACCTTCAGCGGACAGACGCTGTTTCAGTTGTTCAAACTGTTGTTGCAGCAGGCCATCACCGGCGGGCTGCATACTTTCTGCCAGCAACTGGTAATCCCCGCGAGGCTCATACAGAGTAATGATCGCCCGGATAAGCACCTGTTGGCCATTCTGTGGGCGGAAGATTACCCGGCGATTGCTATTACGGAACATGGCGCAACGCACCTGTGCACGCTCGTCTTTCAGCGTAAAATACCAGTGGCCGGATGCAGGTTGCGAGAAGTTGGATATTTCACCGGAAAGCCAGATCTGACCCATTTCGCCTTCCAGCAGTTGTTTAACCGTCTGATTAAGGCGACTTACGGTGAAAATTGCAGAAGAAGGAAGTTGAGACATTGTGAGCCAGATCAAATTTTAAAACAGTGACTTAATTGATCGATACTACCTACCTGTAAAAGGTAATCAAGCATTTTAGTAAAAAAATGCTGGAGGCAACCGATTACGCTCTGTATAATGCCACGGCAATATTTTATCTAATCTTCCACCCACCCTTGGTGAGATATTGCCCATGCTACGTATCGCTAAAGAAGCACTAACGTTTGATGACGTTCTCCTTGTTCCCGCACATTCTACTGTCCTGCCTAATACGGCTAATTTAACCACTCGACTCACGAAAACGATCAGTCTGAACATTCCTATGCTGTCCGCAGCGATGGATACTGTCACCGAATCTGGTCTGGCGATTGCGCTGGCTCAGGAAGGCGGATTAGGTTTTGTTCACAAAAACATGTCTATTGAGCGTCAGGCAGAAGAAGTCAGCCGCGTAAAAAAACATGAAAGCGGTGTGGTTGTTGATCCACAAACCGTAACACCAACCACAACGTTGCATCAGGTAAAAGAACTGACCAAGCGTAATGGCTTCGCCGGTTACCCAGTGGTTACCGAAGGCAACGAGTTGGTAGGGATTATCACTGGTCGTGATGTTCGCTTTGTAACCGATCTTAACCGGCCGGTCAGCGATTTCATGACAACGAAAGAGCGTCTGGTAACGGTAAAAGAAGGCGAAGCACGCGAAGTCGTATTGCAAAAAATGCATGAACGACGCATTGAGAAGGCGCTGGTCGTGGATGATCAGTTCCATCTGGTTGGGATGATCACCGTTAAAGATTTCCAGAAAGCAGAGCGTAAACCAAATGCCTGTAAAGATGAGCATGGACGTCTGCGTGTTGGTGCGGCTGTTGGTGCTGGTGCGGGTAATGAAGAGCGTATTGATGCACTGGTCGCGGCGGGTGTTGATGTATTGCTGATCGACTCGTCTCACGGTCACTCTGAAGGCGTGCTACAGCGTATTCGTGAAACCCGTAACAAATATCCCGAGCTGCAAATTATCGGCGGCAACGTAGCGACTGGCGCAGGTGCGCTGGCGCTGGTTGAGGCGGGTGTCAGTGCGGTGAAAGTAGGTATTGGTCCTGGTTCTATCTGTACCACTCGTATCGTAACGGGTGTGGGTGTACCGCAGATTACCGCTATTTCAGATGCCGTGGAGGCACTGGAAGGTACGGGCGTTCCGGTTATCGCTGATGGCGGCATCCGTTTCTCCGGCGATATCGCCAAAGCCATCGCCGCGGGCGCAGCCTGTGTCATGGTGGGTTCCATGCTGGCGGGTACGGAAGAGTCTCCTGGGGAAATTGAACTCTATCAAGGGCGTTCTTTCAAATCTTATCGCGGTATGGGGTCGCTGGGTGCGATGTCCAAAGGGTCTTCCGATCGCTATTTCCAGTCTGACAATGCCGCAGACAAATTGGTGCCGGAAGGTATTGAAGGTCGTGTCGCGTACAAAGGGCGTTTGAAAGAGATCGTTCATCAACAGATGGGCGGCCTGCGTTCCTGTATGGGATTGACCGGATGCGGAACCATTGATGAACTGCGAACTAAAGCGGAATTTGTCCGTATTAGCGGTGCGGGTATTCAGGAAAGCCATGTCCACGATGTAACCATTACCAAGGAATCGCCGAATTACCGTATGGGTTCATAAGGTGGTTTGCAGGCGGATTTAACCCGTTAAACCCGGTAATCTTCACCGGGTTTAATCACTTTTAGCTTTTTGTATTTGGAATATATTTCCCATGACAGAAAACATTCATCAACACCGCATTCTTATTCTGGATTTCGGTTCTCAATATACGCAGCTGGTTGCACGGCGGGTTCGTGAACTGGGCGTTTACTGTGAGCTTTGGGCATGGGATGTCACTGAAGCGCAAATCCGCGAATTCAATCCAAATGGGATTATTCTTTCCGGTGGACCGGAAAGTACCACTGAGTTCAATAGCCCACGGGCCCCGGAATATGTCTTCCAGGCGGGCGTGCCTGTTCTGGGTGTGTGTTATGGCATGCAGACTATGGCGATGCAACTGGGTGGGGCGGTAGAAGGTTCCAATGAGCGTGAATTTGGTTACGCGCAGGTTGAAGTCAAGGTGGATTGCACGCTGGTTCGGGACATTCAGGATTCTATCAGCGGTTTTGGTGTTCCAGTGTTGGATGTGTGGATGAGCCATGGCGATAAAGTGACGGCGATTCCTCAGGATTTCGTGACTATTGCCAGCACGGATACTTGCCCGTTTGCCATTATGGCGAATGAAGAGAAACGTTTTTATGGCGTTCAGTTCCATCCAGAAGTGACACACACCCGTCAGGGGCAGCGCATATTAGAACGCTTTGTGCGTGATATCTGTCAGTGTGAAGCGTTGTGGACACCCGCCAAGATTATTGATGATGCTGTGGCCCGCCTTCGTGAGCAGGTAGGGAATGATAAAGTGATTCTCGGCCTGTCTGGTGGTGTGGATTCTTCCGTGACCGCCATGCTACTACATCGCGCGATTGGTGAGCGTCTCACCTGCGTGTTCGTGGATAACGGATTGCTGCGTCTGAATGAAGCTGAGCAGGTGCTGGACATGTTTGGCGACCACTTTGGTTTGAACATTGTGCATGTTCCGGCAGAAGAGCGCTTCCTGAGTGCGTTAGCGGGCGTGGATGAGCCGGAAGCGAAACGTAAAATTATTGGTCGTGTGTTTGTTGAAGTCTTCGACGAAGAAGCCAGCAAGCAGTCTGATGTGAAATGGCTGGCGCAGGGCACTATTTACCCGGATGTTATTGAATCTGCTGCTTCTGCAACGGGCAAGGCGCATGTCATTAAATCTCACCATAATGTCGGCGGTTTGCCGAAAGAGATGAAACTGGGTCTGGTTGAGCCGTTGAAAGAGTTGTTCAAGGATGAAGTCCGCAAGATCGGTCTGGAACTGGGTCTGCCGTATGACATGTTGTACCGCCATCCATTCCCGGGGCCAGGTCTGGGTGTGCGTGTACTGGGCGAAGTGAAGAAAGCGTATTGCGACCTGTTGCGTCGTGCGGATGCGATCTTCATCGAAGAGCTGCATAAAGCCGACTTGTACAACAAAGTCAGCCAGGCATTCACTGTCTTCCTGCCAGTGCGTTCGGTGGGCGTGATGGGCGATGGGCGTAAATACGATTGGGTGGTTTCGCTGCGTGCAGTAGAAACCATCGACTTTATGACCGCACGCTGGGCGCACCTACCGTATGATTTCCTCGGTCGTTGCTCCAACCGCATTATCAATGAAGTCGACGGCATCTCCCGCGTAGTTTATGACATCTCCGGAAAACCACCCGCGACGATTGAGTGGGAATGATCCAAGGTTCTTCAAGAACTATCGCCAACTATCGAAAAATCGTCATAACAGTTTGATTTATAATTAAATAGGTTGTGGCGACTATCGGTGACTATCGCCGGCCAGCAGAACAGGCTGGCGGTAGACGCGACGGTAAATCAAGAGACCCGGATTATGACCCTCCCGTTGATGATTGATTCTTTTTCGGTCATGACGGTAAAAATCCCCGCCAAAAGCTAGACGTGATGCGGCTTTTGGGGCATCTTCAGACTTCCTGACCCCTGACGGTAAAAACCGCCATTGAACAGGAGGAAAAGCGCGATGCTCACCGACACAGCACTACGCAATCTCAAGCCCAAAGCCAGACCGTACAAGGTTTCCGACCGGGATGGCATGTATGTCATGGTATCCGTCGCCGGTACCGTTACCTTCCGCTATGATTACCGTCTTAATGGACGGCGCGAAACCCTCACTATTGGCCGCTACGGCCCTGCCGGTATTTCTCTGGCGCTGGCCCGCGAAAAGTTGCTGGATGCCAAGCGTGCAATTAGCGAAGGGCGTTCCCCGGCACATGAAAAACAGCGTGAGAAACGCCGTTTGACCGCAGCCAAACATTTTGATGATATGGCGGCCCGCTGGCTGGTGGACGCGCGCATGGCCGATAGCACTCGCTCCATGCGCAAAAGCATCATGGAGCGCGATATCCTGCCGGTTTACCGTAACCGGCTACTCACCGAAATCAGCCCAGATGATTTACGTGCCTTGTGCAACAAGGTTAAGGCGCGTGGCGCTCCGGCGACGGCGGTGCATATTCGCGATATTGTTAAACAGATTTATGGTTTTGCCATTTTGCATGGGGAGAAGGTCACTAACCCGGCCGATGAGGTCAAAGCCGCCTCGATTGCCACTTTCGCACCGAAGGAAAGGGCGCTCTCGCCAACCGAGATCCGCCTGGCGTTCCATCAACTTGAGTCTGTGGCTTCTTACCCGACCATCCGTCTGGCTCTGCGTCTGGTTCTGTTGACCCTGGTACGCAAAAGCGAGCTGGTGGAGGCTACCTGGAATGAAATCGATTTCGAGAACGCTACCTGGACCATCCCTAAAGAACGGATGAAGCGACGAAACCCACATGTCGTTTATTTATCCCGACAGATGCTGGATATTTTTGTGGCGCTGCATACCTGTGCCTCCGGCTCAAGATTCGTGCTGCCTTCACGTTATGACGGTCATCGCAGCATGTCGCACGCCACGCTTAATCGGGTCACGCAGCTTGTGGTTCAGCGTGCTCAGGCCAACGGTTTACCATTGGATCCGTTTACCGTTCACGATTTGCGCCGCACCGGCTCTACATTGCTTAATGAGGTGGGGTTCAACCGGGACTGGATTGAAAAATGCCTGGCGCATGAAGAAGGTCGCTCCTCGCGCTCGATCTACAACAAGGCTGAGTATGCAGAGCAGCGTCGGCATATGCTGCAAGAGTGGTCCAACATGGTCGAAGCCTGGATTGATGGCCGGAACTACGTACCAACGCTGATGCCGGAAAATGTCACGGTGCCGGTATTGAGAGCATCGGTATGAAGCATTCAATATTATTGGGTTGTCATTTGACAACTACAGCATCGCGATCCATACTGGAGGTCAATAAATGACCCGTCCTTCACATCCGAAAAAAGAGGTTGAGGAAGCGCTCCGATATGCTGAAGAGCAGGGCTGGCGAATTGAAGTCGGCGGCAGTCACGCCTGGGGAAAGATATATTGTCCTTACAATGACCATGAGTGCCGTTGCGGAGAGTTTTGCATCACCAGCGTCTGGAGCACGCCGAAGAATTCGGGCAACCATGCGCGCGCGTTGCGCCGGGTAGTGGATAACTGCATCTCGCATCGTAAACAGCGTGATCCCGACGATGAGGAGTCATGATGGAATACATCTTTACCTTAAAATATCAGCTTGCCGCTGACGATAGTCAGCCAGATGCGATTGTCGAACGTCTTGGTGAGGCCGGATGCGACGATGCTCTGGTTGGCGTTGGATTGCCGGGCCGATTGGCGTTAGAATTTACCCGCGAAGCCGCCAGCGCTGAGGGCGCCGTATGCAGTGCGCTAGCAGATGTTCGACACGCAGTGCCTTCAGCGAAGTTGATCGAGGCTGCACCGGATCTGGTTGGGCTGACCGATGCGGCAGAGATTGTCGGCGTATCGAGGCAAAATATGCGCAAATTGATGCTGGCTTATCCGGACAGCTTTCCAGTGCCGGTTCATGAAGGCAGCGCATCAATCTGGCATCTGGCGGATATTTTGTCCTGGTTGCAGAACCGAGGAAATTACCGATTGCCGCAAGATGTGCTGGAAGTGGCGGAGATAGCGATGCAGGTTAATCTGGCAAAAGAAGCTCGCCGTTTACCGCCTCCTGAGACCAGAGATCTGGAAGCTTTAGTTGGCTAATGTTAACCAAGGCTGTCATTTTTGATGCGAACCCGCCCTTACTGAGCGGGTTTTTCGTAAACGGACATCAGGTTTTATTGCCGTTCTTGCTGAAGTTGTGGGCATCGCTTGTTTGCGGGCTTCGATCCATTTTTCTACTTCATCCAGATCCCATACAACGCAGCGCGGCGTCAGATTGAAACGCTGTGGAAATTCCCCACGACGTTCCATCTCGTAGATCGTTGTTTCCGATAACGGCACGATTTGACGTAACTCCTGGCGCCGGATAGTCCGGAGAAAGGGAAGGGGGCAATGCCGGGGATGTTGTGGCAGCGCTTCGTAGGCTTCAGTGCCAGGAAAGGGTGATGTGCTGTTGGAATGCCGTTCCGTGGTGCTTGCTGTCGCCTCGGGTGGTTGCGTAGGGTATTTCATCTTCGGCTCCTCCAAATCGCTAGACGGCGTAATAAGGGGATATGATGACTTTTGCTACCTATTGGGGCAACTTGCTGTGGCGTAGATTGGCGAAATGGGTCGAAAAATGAGAAATAGTGCTTTTAATTTTAATCTGTGCTGGCTCATACCTACTACTCCGAAAACCCTTGTGGAGGTTAATCGGAGGTGATTGTCAACTCAGTGCCAGAAGCGGACATCGAGCGAAAAGTCCCCCTCAGTTAATGCTTTTTAAAGAGGGAAACATTCAATATTTAACCCATCCTATTTTTCTTGGAACGTGAGATAGTTGGATCTGGCGATGGAGGGGAGATCAGATTTTCATAGCTATCCATTGGAATAAAGCTGCTGTCCAATTCAGGTTCGATTATACCTAGCATACTCGTGCTAGCATTAATAACATGTAATGGTTGTTCTGACGATTTTATAATTTCCTTCATCTTATTCACCGCATCTGGTGAGTAATCGAGACCAAAGCCGGAAAGATTTTCAGACAATGATTTCACCCAAGGATTGCCATAATGAGTCAATATACGTCCCGGTACAGCTAATGGTGCTTCACTTATTATCTTTTCAACGAAAACTGTAGGTAAGGAAAAAGCTCCAGCATTCTCTTTTTTAATATCCACATCATATAGCAGAATATTACTTGCGCTTGTAACTTCTTGAATTCTAATTAACTGCTCTAGTTTAATTGACTTAAATCCTAGTGGATCATATTTTTCATCGTAGTATTGCCTTTTAGCCTCATAAAAGACAACCCCCTCTAAATACAATTCAGATGTTAACATTATTTTTATAAAAAATGCGATGTCACCAAGTTCAGTTTCTTTCGCACCTTTTAATTTAAATGAATCCCATTTTATTCTCTGAGACATGGAGGTCCATTTAATATCTTGACCAAAACCTAGAAGTGCTATCAACATCCTAGTTGTTATATAGTTTTCACTCCATGAGTCTTGCTGCTGGTTTTGAAAGCTATCTGATAACTCTTTAACAATTGCTTTGTGAGCACTTATCACCCACTCATTTTTATTTATTTCTAGCATTGTCAGTTCCTTTCAAGGTTACGATAAGGGTATTAAACTAATTAATAAACTTTACATTATTTTGGATGGTAAGTAATGCTACCTTTTTAAGGCATATATTTTTTTATATTTTCCTGCATAGTCCGATTCTCGCTCAGATCGGACGTCATGACTTTTGGGGCTGTCCTCTTCGTGCCCAGGCTGTGTGAAAACTGCTGATCAGTTTTTGGTCTAAGCAGTGACTTAATATGATCAACCATTCTTGATAAACCCATGCGTCAACCCACTTTATTTATTAAAATTAGAAGGATACGATTACATATTGCGGGTGCAGATATGACCCATCACATTAAAGGTCAGGGCAGACATCAGGTGACGTTGCTGCCTGAAGTGCTGGATGATTTTGTCACCGAGGATAACCCAGTCAGAGTTATTGATGTCTTTGTTGATGAATTACAGCTTGATGTACTTGGCTTCGAGCGTGTTAATGCAAAACAAACCGGGCGGCCAGGATATCACCCCGCAACCATGCTGAAGCTGTACATTTATGGATACCTCAATCGCATTCAGTCATCCCGCAGGTTAGAAAAAGAAGCCTATCGTAACGTTGAATTGATGTGGTTACTTGAGCGATTAACACCTGATTTTAAAACCATTGCAGACTTCAGAAAAAACAATGGTAAAGGCATCAAAAATGCTTGCCGGGCTTTCATTGATCTGTGTCGGCAGATGCAGATGTTCACCGATGTGGTGGTTGCCATTGACGGTAGTAAGTTCAAGGCGATAAACAGCAAATCGAACAACTTCACGCCCCAGAAAACAAAATGATGAGAAGTGAGATAAATAATACATAACCTGCGAGATAATTATGGGATAAACCGGGGTGAGGTGGGAAGAGACTGGATGAACCTTGTAATTATCTTACCGTATGTGAAAAAATTAGGCCGTCGAAAAATTCAGAGAAAATTCGTGTTCGGCCTGTAAGTTTGAAGGTTATTTCTCGTCGTCATCGTCAAACAGCCTGCCTTGCATCCGCGCCAGTTCCTCTTTCCTGACCCGTTTCACAACGCTGTATACCCACTGTAGTGAGCATCCGAACTGGCGAGCCAGCTCATGATGATTATGTCCATTAAACGCTGAGAAAATCTGGAGATCGCGCTGGCTAACTCTCCACGCCATACCCATTGGGAAATAAACATTTTGCCCGCCCCATACCTGCATCATCTTATTTGCCACGGCTTCACCAATCTGCTCAGCGACTTCCTGGCTGATGGTATCTACGACTTCACGGGCTGTGATAGCGGTATGTTGCGCCAGTTCAATCAGTAATTCCGGCCCTTTGCTGCGGAACGTATTGGTGTCATTGCTCATGCGTGTTTCCTCGCTCTGCATTGCCACTTCTTCAATTTTTCGATCACCTGGCTGGCGTCTTCAGTACCAAGCCAACGCAGGCTATCAACGTCTGTTTCACGCTTTACCCAGCGCACCATCGCCGCTTCAGAACGGTCACGAATGATTCCTGTATCCGCCATTTCCAGCCATAATGCGCGGATTTTTCGGGACTGAGGGGCATCATCTAACGGGATAGTGCTGTTAGCCTTTCTCGCGGGCTTAATTTTAAACCCACGTTTTTTCATTGCTTTCATTACGTTGTCTAACTGCGGGACGTCCATATCCCGCGTTGACGTTTTAGTGGTGATCGTGGTCAACAACTGGCGATAGGTATCATCGTCCAGTCGTAGTTCACGTTTGGCCACATGGATCAGCTTAATTAGCTGGGTTCTGTTCATCACTATTCCCCCGCCAAACTTCACCACAGATAAGAACGGCATTTGGGCGGCGCTCATGGACGATATCCATCACCAACTGGCATGACTCCCGGTTCAGATAAATATCATCTGTCACAGGCAGGGCATCACAGAAACCAGTACCACAGGCTGATACCAGCAATACAAAGCCGATAATCATGCACCACCTCCGTAGACGACCGTGATATCACTGCGTTTCGGCGTTCTTGGCGCACACCATTTCAGCCATGCTTGCAATGCCGTCAATGCCGAGTCCCCATCTGGCGCTTCAGGTACACCGGGAACCAACAGTTTCCCAGCACTGACTCCCTTACCGTGGCGGGCAACAACCTCAAGCCAGCTTTTTAATGTGCATTTTGGCCCCATAGCTATCTGAATAGCGCCTGAGCCATTTGCTTTATCAGTGGGCAATGCATCGCCGACTTCAATCAGACCACTGGCCCAGCACCATGCGAACTGCGGCGTCAAATCGTAATAGTTTTTGCCACCACAGCGAGGACAGGTTGAGTCATAAGTTGGGAACGTTCTAACTTTGAAGTCACGTTTATTTACACGTTCCGATTCCAGATGTTTATTTCTGCATCGAGTGCATTTCACCAATAGGTTTCTATTTTTCGCTGACATTTTCCACCCCCAACCGTTCAGCCAGTCGCTTCAATTTATTGTATTTCGCAAACTCGATTAACTTATCCATTCCATTCAGCTTGAACTGTTCGATCATGATTTCGACATCAGCCATTTCCTCCGTTAAATCGACCTCGTTATCGAGGCCATTTAGGTTACGTGATGCTGACGCGCTCAATTCCGCCGCTTCTTCGATGAGTTTTAGCGCCTGGGAATCAGGGCCGAATTGCTTTAACGCCATGCGGTATAGCGTTGAGCGATTGTGTGCAATGCCTTTAATCATGTGATCTCCAAAATAGTGGTTATGCTGAATTAGGTGCGCAGAATTCCCTGGCGCTGACGCCGAAATAAAAGAAAAATCATGTTTAAATAATTAAATGGCAGCGATATCCAGTGGGATATTAATTAATTTTCCTGCGTCGTCTTTTTCCCGAAAATTAATATACGTTTTCGATACGGCAACCTGTAATGACTCAGAAATCGCCTCCATGGCTTTCAGCCAGCGTTCATCTGCAATTTTGATACGGCGTAACGATAAAATACGACCGGTGTTCAACTGCCCTTCTTTATCAACAGAGAACGCATCAGTAATTAATGCCCGCAAGTTGTCATTGGCATCCTGCGACCATTCGGTAACGCATTCATCGATCAGGTCTTTCGCTATCTGTAACTCAGGCCCGAACGTCAGTGAATCTTGCACGGCAATGCGGATTTGCAGGCTCCCGTCATAACTGCTGAATGTGACATTGCCTTTCGCTCCTCCGCGAGTTCGGCCATATTTCTCGGCAACCAGATCCAACCAGGCATAACATTCGTTGAAAGCCCGGTTCTTGAAATCACGCAGTTCAGTGCTTTTGACTTTTGCAGCGGCGACCTGTTCTTTTACAAACGTATCCATTGCCAGGTCATAGTCTGAAACCTGATTAATTGGGACTAATCGACCTTTGCGATCAGTCATATATTCTTCTTTATTAATGGCGGTCATTTGTCTACTCCTCAATGTAATGATTCTGACCAGATAATGCGGCAACCATATTGTTCAAATACTCCCTGACGAAAAAGTCCGGTACGTCCACATCCCACATGGGTATAACTGGCTTTACCGCTTTCAATTAATTTTGCGCAGTGGCCATTTCTGGCAATGCGGATAACTGGCTGTTTGCCGCACATCATGACACTCTGAACGGTAGCGTTCATGGCTTGCAGTGATACCATCGCCAACTGTAGGTCGGCTAACTGCTGGGTAATATTCGGGATAGATTTCATTGTTAAACCCCCTTAACCACATCGGCGTTCACCATCGGCACACCGATTTCAGCGGCCAGATTCATGGCGGCAATCACCAGATTGCTGACAGCCAGCGGATACAACAGGCTGACGACGCCTTTCCGACCACCAACCTGATTACTGAGACGGGCGCGAATGGCGTCCACCGCGCTGGCGTCCATAACGTCAGCCAGCTTCTTCCCGGTACGCTCCAGTTTGAATGTCAGGAATGCCTCCAGGCTGTTATCCAGTGGCAACAATTCTACAACCTCACAACGCTGGACAACTTCCCGCACCTCCATATTGCGTTCAGAGAGCTTAGTAGCCAGTTCCGGCTGTCCAATCAACACGATGGATAACAGCTTCTTAAACCCGCTTTCCAGCTCAAAAAAACGCTTGAGGTGCTTCAATGTCGGGATGGGCAGGCTGTGGGCTTCCTCAATCACCAGAACGTGGTTGTAACCCGCTGCACAGCTCTCTTTCAGTACACGATGCAGTTGACGGTAACGTGCGTCTTGCGAGCGTTTGACGCCCTCCAGCGGGGCGATGGTGTTGATAATCGCTTCTGCAATGGCGGTGGCTTTCAAAGTCTTCCCTTTAACGTCGTTGTCCTCCATCGCAATAATGTACGGCTCAATGACAATCACAGGCGCATTCTCGCGGTTGATTCGTTCGATAAGGTCACGGCGCAGTGTCGATTTGCCTGCGCCAGACTCACCAATAACCGCCATAAATCCACCGTGGCGGGCGGTCTGGTACAGCGCTTCGCGCACATAACGGATATCTGGCATTGTAAACACATCGTCTGCACCTTGCATGGCGTCGTCAGCGAACGGGTCACGGAACAGCCCGAATGCCTTTTTTGTCGCTGGAAACAGCACCTGTTTTTTGAGTAACATATTCTCCTCCGTTGTATCTGTGGTATCAGCAGTGCGGGGTGTGTCAGCATCCTGCACTGCGTCAAAACTCTTATCTGTATCAATCCCTTTTGCTGCCAGAAATCTTGTTAATCTCTGACGAACTTCCCCGGCGTTGGTGCGTGGCCACGTATTGTGATTAACAATCTGTGCCAGTGTGGCCTCTGACACAGCGATGCTTCTGGCGACAACGGCCTGTGACAGCTGCGCCTGTTTTAACTGTCCTTTCAGTACCAACATGCTCACCCCCTTTCTTTTAATTGCCGTTGACGATGTTGATAACGTTGGAAACCGGAGCCATCAGTGACTTTGCTACATCATCCAACAGGTCTTCAGGTACGCCGTCCGGGTACTGCGCCACCAACTGGCGGTAGTGTTCCGGCGTCCAGTTATGGCCGCTGGCAGAGAACTTCTCGCGCAGGGCTTTAGCCGCTTCAACGTGGGTAAGCGGGCGTTGCTCAATACGCGGCCCGCGTACCTCTGATGCCTGACCGCGACGCGGCATAAATGTTGGCAGCGTGGCGTCGTCGATGTGTTTATACGGGTCAAGTTTTCCACCGAACGGCAGCGCCTTCGCCTTGCGTGCTGCTACCGCGTCGGTGGCGTTATCTGTACCTGTCACCAACTGTTCCAGCGCCCTGGCTGCGGTCTGGGCGGGCGTGTCAGCCTGGGCTTTGTAGCGTTCGCCAATAACGGCAGCAGAATCAGCGAAACCGAATTCGTTCTTGGTGACCTCATCAACCAGGAAAAACGTCTCGCGACCATCTTCACCAGTCAGCACGACTTGTGCAGCGTCAGTGCGCCAGGGGTTGCGTGTGATCAGCATTTTTTCACCGATCATTACGCCGGGTACGGTAGACACATCGTATTCAATGCCCCTGAACGACACGCGCAGCTTCGGCGTGACTTTGCGTTCCTCCGGTGTCGCCACGGCAAGCTCGCGGCAGACTTCGACGGATGGCGCTTTTACCAGTTGCTCTGCGGTGATTTTCAGCCAGACGTCGGTGCGGGTTTTACCGTGGCGGCTGTGTTTTGCTGTGGCGTTAAAATGCCCCCGCCAGTTCTTTGCCAGGGTATTCAGCTCGTCAAGGCTAAATATGGGCTGGAACTTCAACCCCGGCTCTAACTTCCTCTCGATAATATCCCTGGCCTTTTCAACACTGCCTGTCGAACGGGCTGCGTGGGCCTTGTGCGCCATCAAATCAATGCCCAGCGCACGGCACAGGTTCTTTGTCATACCTGCGGTGTTGGCCGATCCGGGGTCGAGGTAGAGGATTTTCGGCACGCCATGCAGCACATCGGCACCGCTGCGCTCTTGCATGGCGTTAATCAGCACAGAACACAGGTTCTCGCCGGATTCTGCACCCATCACATACTCGACATAGATCCAGCCAGACGTATGGTCGGTGATTTCATAACTCCATACCCGATCACTGGCGATACGAGCCACATTACCCGGCTTGTTTTTGTAAAATTTGGCGCTGTCCATCACTTGCAAGCCGTTATGGCCGTTGCTGAGGTAGTACAACGTGCAGAGCGACGCGTCGATTTGCCACACATGATTGGGGTGGCGGCTGGCCAGCTCAGTGACCGGGGCGGGTTGGCTTAACTGGTCAGGGTGCAATCCATAGCCGCGCAGAGCGCGGCTGATAGCAGTTTCAGATAACGGGATAAACTCACCGGTGGATTCATCCAGGCGGCCTGCCGTAATCATGCCGTTGGCCCGCAGAGCTTCAACGGCATCCGCGATGGAATACAGCCGCTTGCCGTTCTTACGGGTGGCTTCCATCAGTGTGGCGGATATCACGGCGGCATCGTCACGCGTCAGCGTGCTTTGCCCTGCATCAGTGCGCTTTTTGCGTTTATCCGTCACTGTGACCTCCTTCAGCTTGCGTAACAGCGTGGCGCGGGACATGCCCAGTTCCACACAGGCAGAGTCATAAATAGCGCCACGTCCACCGTGCCCCGCCTCGCGGGCGGCGCGGGCAATGGCCACCAGTTTTTCGGTCATGGCAGCACTCATTTATGCGTCCTCGCTATCCATCCAGTCCGGTTTTTGTATCTGCGGCTCGGGTTCATCCAGAAAGGCAGGTCTGTCAGTTCCTGTGGGCGAATCGGGAAGGTCAAACGTTGCACGCAGAGAGCGCACCTGCGTTTCCAGCTCGCAGAGCAGCCCCGCCATAAAGTCTTTGGGGACATCAATGAAGTTTTCAGCGCAATAGGCGACCAGCGTTTCAAATGCATTGGAAAGGCGAACGGTAATCGCCGATTCGGCATCGGTAGCAACGCCTGCAACCTCGGTACGCAAGCGCTTGACTTCCTCGTCAGGCTTGGGTGGCTGGAGACGGGATTTCTTTTCCAGCTTTGTTGAAAGTGTGTCAATTTTTTCGTTTTTATCGGCCAGCACGCGCTGCTGTGCAGCGTTGGTTTCACGGGTTTCGCGCAGAGCGGCTTTCAGTTCCCGGCTGGTCATACGGTCGATATCGTCGAGTGTTGCACCCGCTATAGTGCCGCCATCAGCTAATGCAGCGAGTTCATCATCATCCTCTGTCATTAGCTCGAATAATTTTGTTTTACCTAAAACGGCAAGCGCTTGCCGTTTTGGCTCTAGTGCTGGGGATAAGTATTTGAGAGCAGCCTGCATCATCATACGTGCTGTGCGCTGTGCCAATCCTAGCTGGCTTTCTACAATCTCTGTAAAATCACCATGTGGTTCATTTTCTTTGAGAATAACCAGACGTTTACCTGCTTCCAGCATGGCCTCGGCTGATTGCGCCATATAAAAACGCGCTTCGTGAA
This sequence comes from Prodigiosinella aquatilis, assembly GCA_030388725.1. NCBI lineage: Bacteria > Pseudomonadati > Pseudomonadota > Gammaproteobacteria > Enterobacterales > Pectobacteriaceae > Prodigiosinella > Prodigiosinella aquatilis. Next base: position 3,512,894 of record CP128857.1, on the reverse strand, counting down.
CGATGCGATCACGTTCATACGGCAGGCCATCACCAAATTGCTGCATAACCTGCATACGGTGCTCGGTCATTGCATTCAGTTTTACATTTAGTTCGCCCGATAACGGAGCGTCCTCCACTAATTGAGACGGTTCTTGTTTTGTGCGTGCCATCGTTCTTGATCCTTATTAGCGGCTGCCAGCAATGAGTCGTTGACTCATTTCATTGATTCTGTCCTGCGCCCGGGCGATTTCATTCGCGTGCGCGTGGGCTATTTGCAGTGTCTGCATGGAGAGGGCAAAACGTCCGTTGTCCAGTTTTTGCGCTAATCCTTCCTCGATCAGCGTATTCAGTGCACGGTTAATGTTGGCTGGCGAGTCGTCTAACGCAGCGGCTAACTCGCTGTTTGACAGCCCTGTTAACGTATGTCCTTTCAGGGCTTTAAACACCTTGAGAATGCGGGTGCCAGCGCTGGAAACGTTCAGTTTGCTCATGGTTATGCCTCCAGAATCAAAAATCGACGTGCGGCGTCATAGTCGGAATACGGCGTATCGCCCAGGTCGTCGGTCCCTCTTAATCCTACGAATTCGTCAACACGGATAATGCTGTGTGCCGGGTGGCCCGGTTGTCGTTTAACACGGCGGATAAACGTCCCGTTCAGCGTGTTACCTGATGGTGTTAGCGGAGTAATTAACACGCGCTGACCGGCTCGCAATGTGCTTGGTTTCATGCTGTTCACCGTTTTCGAATATGTGATAATCTGTTTCCTATAATGAAAGGTTGGTCAGGCAGCAGGCTTTAGACCGAGCGCTACAGCAATCTCATGGGACTTGCCGTACTTGGCTTTTACAAAGCCATTCAGTACGCGATAGACGGCTTGCCGTGGATAACCGTTTTGCGCCGCCCACTGTGTGACCGTGACACCGCGCTGATGCAGTTGCTGCTTAACCTGGTCTGGAGTCTTTTGCATGGTCTGGCCTCCTAAGTGGTCAATGATTATTGAATGATGATTGATTGATTTATGATTAATATTAGTCCCAAAAATGTCACATGTAAAGCTATGGAGGGACAAAAATGTCACAAGGGAAACGACTAAAAGGTGAGCGTGAGCGCTTAGGGTTTAGTCAGGCGGAGTTTGCGGAACTCGCAGGTGCATCACGCAAGACACAGATTCGCTGGGAGCAAGACGAATCATCGCCAGGCATTGATGCAATGCATCGTTGGTCTCAAAAAGGATTGGATGTTGCCTATGTTATTACTGGTCAGCATCAAGAAACGAAATCAGCTCATGGCGCGGATATAGATACAGAGTTGCTAATAAAAATTGTCCAAAAATTAGATTTGATTGCAAAATCTGCTGGACGGCGTTGGACATCTGACGAACTCATTTTGCAATCGTCCAGAATCTATAATTTTTTAATAAAAGAACGCTCGGTTGATGACGTGAAAATTGACAGCATTCTAAAACTGGTGGTTAACAATTAATATCGAAGGGAAAAAATGGATAGCCGAGAAAAAGAGCTTTCAGCTCTCAGTGCACAGATTGCTGATAGTTTGAAAGGATTGCCTTTTGATGACGGACAGGAAAGACAAATAACGATAACTGTAGGCGGGAGTAATCCTGGTTCTATTCACGTTGGTTCGGTTGTCAACATCAATCCTGCTCCCCAGCGTCCTCTTGAACTCCATGAAATGGATGATCATACTTTGCGCGTAATGCGCAAGAACCTCACTGTGAAAAAGAATGATGCAAAGCGTCGCTGTTATCTTAATGGCCCGACAATGATTAGCCTTGCTCTTATGCTTTCGGCCTTCTTTTCTGCTTTATTAAATGGCTATTTGTTGCTCAATAAAGAACCGCCAATCTTTATTCTGGGTGATAAAGTCTTTTTTGTTTTGATTGGATGGGCGTTTTTTTTATCTTTTTTTGTTAAGAAAATGGATAAGATTAGAAAGATAGAATCAATAATCATCAATGAAAATCAATCAATTATTGATGCGATAGACGTGATTTTACGCCGTAGAAATTCATGATTTAGATAAGGATATTGACTATGCGCAAATTTAAATTTGCCATTCCTATGGTACTGATACTGGCTGGATGCGGCGATGAACAAGAAAACAGTACCAAAACCGAACAGAAAAAGGCTCCAGCACCCACATTCTCAATAACAACCGATGATACTGATATCAATCGATTGTTACCCGCTATCCGCCAGTTACTCCCCGGTCTTGATAAATACGCTGAACAATTCCAGGAAAAGGCTGTTGAGCGTAACCGGTTTTTAACCATCAAGTTTCACATTCCTGATAATGCCACCATTCCTGCTGAATATGTTGCCACCGGGCATAACTGCTTCATTGAAATCAATAAAGAAGGCACGGCTATCAGGGTGCCAAAAAATGTTTGTAAATCCGTTGCTCTAAACAGAGTTGTACAGGGTTTAGATAGCGACTATTGGTTCTATCTCTATGCCGACCAATTAACGTATAAGCCGTATGATTTCGCAAAGTTAAATGACAAAGAGCGTATTGATATTGGCGTAACGTATCTGAAAAAAGTATGGGATACAGTGCAGGAAGTTAAGCAGAAAACAGACTGGCAGCCTGATGATTTCCCTAACTACGGCCGATTATTCAGACAGCTGGAAAATGAGGGTAAGCAGTTTGTCATGGAAGGCGATATGTTCCCGGCTTATGGTTCCTGTAGGATGACGGGTGCATATGCCCAGAGTTGGTGGTCAGAGCAAGTTAGCTCGCTTGACGATTTATCCTCAAATGAACCGCAAAAAATTAGCGCCGCCTTAAAACAAATTAAGCGTCAATATGACTTATATTATGAAAGCGCAGTGAGTTGTTCAAAAGGCATTAGACAAGCACCACCTAAACCGAAAAAAACAGTGACCCTACCACCCACGCCAGATAATAAGTCACCACGCCCTGGCTGTTTGGCTGTATTCAAGCCGGATGATACAACTGAGTGGACATGCCCAGCGAAATAGCAGCTATCTGGAGGTGTCAGCGGACGCTGAAGAGTGGCAGCAAGCATTGGAGGTAATTGCATTTGAAATACGGCAATCCCATCCGAATATTGAAGACATTCACTAAGTAATTTGTGAATTCCCGTATGAACCGTTGGTGAAAGGCAGTTCGCCAATTTAAAACTCAATGCGTGCATATTGTGATTCATGTTTCTCCCTAACGCGCTAAAATCGACAATGACCTGCTCCCGTCGTGGAGCTGGTTTTCTCCACCATACTGGTGTTTGCCTTCCTCTTGTTGCTATTAACGCTGTTTAAAATCCCCACGTAACACAATCCGTCATGCTGTCTCCACTACACAAGGAGACAGCTATGAACTTCACTAAAAAATTCCGCATCAAACGTCTGGAACGCCTGTTCGGCTGGCAGATTACTGCCGTTCTGCTGCTGGCCGTGATTGCACTGGTATCACCGCAACAGCTCCCCGTCGTTATCTACAAAATCGCCCTGATTACGCTGGCCGCTGTGCTCGGTTACTGGCTTGACCGCTCGCTATTTCCCAAAGCGGCATTGGGCCAGTACCTGAAGCATGAGCCATCTTTGATGGATGTTGGCCTGTATCCGGTCAAAACCGGCTATCACATGGTGTTTGCCGCCGCGCTGATTCGCCGGGCGATCATTGTGGCGGCTGTGTGCCTCGCTGTTGCGATGGGGCTGTAATCATGGGCTGGCCGCAAAGAATTTTATTAATCATTCTGCTGATAGTTTGCGGATATGCGATGGATAACCACGGCAAGCGCAAGACAGCTCGGCATGATGTACGGGTTACGCTGATCTCAGTTGGAGTATTGCTGTTACTGCTGTTCTGGGGGGGCTTTTTCAGCCAAGCTCATGCCGCGCAGCCGCCCGCTGCCGCACAGCAATATCGCAACGACGTGATACGTAATGCCCGCCTCGACTGGGGGCTGAATGCCCCGGTTGCTGACTTTGCTGCCCAACTGCATCAGGAATCCGGCTGGAACCCGCGAGCGGTGTCGCCCGTCGGCGCACGCGGTCTGGCGCAGTTTATGCCGTCAACCTCTGAGTGGATCAGCAATGCTATTCCTGATCTGGCAGCTAATCAGCCGTTTAACCCCGCATGGGCCATTCGGGCGCTGACCAGCTATGACCGCTGGCTATGGCAGCGCATCAATGTTGCTGATAGTTGCGAGCGGATGGCGATGGCGTTGTCCGGCTATAACGGCGGATTGGGCTGGGTACAGCGCGACCAGAAGCTGGCCGCACAACGCGGGCTGGATCGTCAGCGTTGGTTCAGCCAGGTCGCCACTGTCAACGCCGGGCGTAATTCAGCCACCTGGCGTGAGAACCGCCATTATCCGCAACGTATCCTGCTGGAACTGGCTCCACGTTATCTGACATGGGGAGGCGGCAGCTGTGTGGACTAGTCTGATAAAAAAACTACCGTGGCGCGGCATGCTGCTGGCCCTTGCTATTGCTGGTGTTCTGTATGGCCTTTACCGCTGGGGCTACCGCGAGGGACACGATAGTGCAGAGCGCGACGGGAATGTCTCGCTCAATCAGTTGCAATCGAAGTTTGACACATACCAGAGGGAGCAGGTGGAGCTGGAAAACGCTGCTCTGCGGGCCTGGTCGGAGCGCTATCAGGCACAAGTTGCCGCAGGTCACCAGGCCGAGGCCAGTTACCTTGAGCAGATGGCACAGCTTGAAAACCAGAATCAACAACTTAAAGAGAAAATTGATGATGTCACACAGCGCTGGATTGATGAAAAAGGCAAGAACCATCCCATTGAGTGCGTGTTTACTCGCGGTTTCGTGCGCCAGTACAACGCCGCACTCGGATATGCCGACGCATCCGTCGACAGCGGTCATGCAGGCAGCGCTACCGCCGCTATCCCCGGTACTGGCACAGCGCCCCGGCCTCCTGAATCCCCTGACGCCTGGCTACGCGACTCAGGCGTCTCCCAGCGTGACGTCCTCGCCAACATCATCGACAACGCGAAGCAGTGCCGCGTCTGGCGCAGTCAAATAAACGGTCTGCTGGACGAACGAGAAGGAGATTACAGAAATGACGTTGCAGGTTGAATTCTGGACGGTGGTGGGCTTTCTCATCACTTTTATGAGTTTTGTCGGCGGTATGGCCAAGTGGCTATTTAGCAAGGCGGAGGAGCGTCAGGCGGCGCGATTTGCCTCGCTTGAGCAGTCGCTGCAACAGTCAGCCTCAAACTGGGGCGAACTGGAAAAAGAATTTATGCGGTTTAAGGCGGATTTACCGCTGAACTACGTCCGCCGCGAGGATTACATCCGGGGCCAGACGGTCATCGAAGCCAAGTTAGACGCGCTCTACAACAAACTGGAACTGGTACAGCAGTACCGCCATACAGGAGGTCACCATGGTTGATATCACCCGCGTGCGCCGGGAATCCCTGCGCTGGAGTCTGCTGGTTGCTCTGAACAAAACCCGCCCGTATACCGCCAGCGAAACGCTGCTGCTGGATGTGTCCCGCGCCATCTACCCGGACACCACGCATCTTGAGCTGCGTCGGGAGCTTGACTATCTGGCTGACCGCAAGATGGTTGATCTGGAGAAGAAGCCTTCTGGCGACTGGTTTGCCGATCTGACCCGCCTCGGTGTTGACCTGGTGGAATATACCGTTGAATGCGGCCCCGGCATTGCCCGCCCGGAAAAGTACTGGAGTGAATGATGGCCAGACGCAGCACGATAGATAAGCTGCCGGAAAACGTGCGGCGCTGGCTTGAGCGGGCGCTGAATGAATCCGGCTTCAGCGGCTATTCCGAACTGGAATCCCTGCTGCGTGAGCAGGGGTACGTCATCAGCAAATCGGCTATCCATCGCTATGGGCAGAAGATTGAGCGCCGCTACGGCGCTATCCGTGCGGCCACCGAAGCGGCCCGTATGCTGACCGAAGGTGCGGCTGACGATCAGGATGCGCGTTCGGAAGCCGTCATCGCCCTGATCCAGACCGAGCTGTTCGAGAGCATCGTCCAGCTGCAGGAAGCGGAAGAAGGCGAAGTCGACCCCAAAGAGCGCGTGGCGCTGTTATCCAAAGTCGCCAAAAACGTGGCCACGCTGTCCCGCGCCTCCGTCAACCTGAAGAAATTTCAGAGCGAAGTCCGTGACCGCGCCCGGCTGGCGGCGGGTAACGCCGAGAAGATTGCCCGCAAGGGCGGCCTGTCTGCTGATGCTGTGCAGGCGCTGCGACGTGAAATTCTGGGGATTGCCACATGAGTCAGCTTGCGCCGGTAATACCTGACACTTCCGGTAATGACGCGCCACCTGTTCTGCTGCCTTATCAGCAGCGCTGGGTTGCTGATCCATCTCCGGTCAAGTTTATGGAGAAAAGCCGCCGTACCGGTATCACGTGGGCAGAAGCGTCCGATAACGTGCTGATTGCGGCATCGTCCATCGCAGCGGGCGGGATGAATGTATATTACATCGGTTACAACCAGGATATGACCATCGAATATATCCAGGCGTGTGCAATGTGGGCGCGGGTGTTCAACTATGCCGCCAGTGAAATTGAAGAAGGGTTCTGGGAAGAGGACGAAGACGATAAGCACATCAAGACCTACACCATCACGTTTCCTGACTCCAGTTTTCGTATCGTCGCGCTCTCCAGTCGCCCGTCTAATCTTCGTGGCCGCCAGGGCGTTATTGTCATTGATGAAGCCGCGTTCCATGAAAATCTGAAAGAGCTGCTTAAAGCTGCGATGGCGATGCTTATCTGGGGCGGCAAGGTGCGCGTTATCTCCACCCACGATGGTGATAAAAATGAATTTAACATTGAGATCACCGATATCCGTGCCGGGCGTCAGGGGGGCAGCGTACAGCGAATTGCCTTCAAAGAAGCCGTTGCGCAGGGTTTGTTTCACCGTGTCTGCCTGCGAACCGGGAAGGAATGGACGCAGGACGCTGAACAGGCGTGGATGGCGTCGGTGTACAAGTTCTACGGCACCGGCGCATCCGAAGAGCTTGACTGTATCCCGGCCAACGGCGGCGGTGCCTGGCTGTCCCGCGCTCTGATTGAGTCCCGTATGTCACCCGATACGCCGGTGCTGCGGCTGACCTGCCCGGAGGGCTACGAGCTGAAGCCCGATGCAGAGCGCTTCAGTGAAACGCAGGACTGGCTGGATGAGAATCTGAAGCCGCTGCTGGAGGCGCTCCCCGCTGATGCCCGCTCGTTTTTAGGGCGGGACTTTGGCCGCAGCGGTGACCTGTCGGTGGACTATCCACTGTTGCAGGAGAAGAACCTGGTACGCCGCGTACCGTTCGTGATGGAGCTGCGTAATGTGCCGTTCAAGCAGCAGGAACAAATCACCTGGTACCTGATGGACGGTCTACCAAACCTGATGGGTGCGGCACTTGATGCCCGAGGTAATGGCTCCTATCTGGCGGAGTATGCAATGCAGCGCTACGGCTCCAGCCGGGTGAAGCAGGTCATGCCTACCGAGAGCTGGTACCGGGAACATATGCCGCCGGTCAAGGCGGCGCTGGAGGATGGCAACCTGATTGATTTGCCGAAAGATGAAGACACGCTGGATGACCTGCGGGCCGTTCAGGTGGTTAACGGCGTTCCCCGCGTACCGGAACAGCGGTCAAAAGCGAAGTCGGACAGTGGCAAACGCCACGGGGACTCGGCTATCTCGCTGGCGCTGGCGTATTTTGCCAGCCGTGAAATTAACAAAGGGCCGGTGAAGGCAAGCTCCCGCCGCCGCCGTTCGTCCACCCGTTTACTGGAGAATTACTAATGGCACGAGGCATCTGGGTGTCCCCCACTGAATTTGTCAATTTTGCCGAGCCGAGCCAGTCGCTGACAGCGCAGATTGCCGGGCGTGAGCGGTCAATGGATTTCGCTGCATTCGGCATGTATCTGCCGAACCCCGACCCAATCCTGAAGGCGCAAGGGCGTGATATCAAAATCTATCGCGAGTTACGCACTGATCCGCTCGTGGGTGGCTGTATCCGCAGGCGTAAAGCAGCTGTCAAGTCGCTGGAGCGCGGGATGGAGCGCGGCACAGCCCAGGTGCGGGTATTTAATTTTGTGCGCGATATGCTCGCTGATTTGGATGTCTCGCGCATTATCGGCGAGATGACTGACGCCGTTCTCTACGGCTACCAGCCGTGCGAATTGATGTGGCAACGCAGTGCGAAATCCTGGTCTATTGCGGATGTTGTCGGCAAGCCGCCGGAATGGTTCATGTTCGATTCATCCAACCAGTTACGTTTCCGGGCGCGGGATGCCGGGCTGAACGGTGAAGCCGTACCGCAGTACAAATTCTTGCTGCCCCGGCAGGACGCCAGCTATGACAACCCCTACGGTTTCCCTGACCTGAGCATGTGTTTCTGGCCCGTGGCGTTCAAGAAGGGCGGCTGGCGTTTCTGGGTGCGGTTCGCGGAGAAATATGGGTCGCCGTGGGTCATCGGCAAACATCCACGAGGCACGGCGCAAAGTGAAATCAACACCTTGCTTGACTCACTGGAAGCGATGATTGAAGACGCCGTAGCGGCTATCCCGGATGACTCGTCAGTGGACATCAAAGAAGCGGCGGGCAAATCTGATTCCAGCGAGATTTTTCAGAACCTGATTCGGGAATCACGCAGTGAAATTGCGATGGCGCTGCTGGGGCAGAACCAGACGACCGAAGCCAGTAGCAATAAAGCCAGCGCCCAGGCCGGGCTGGAGGTGACGGCGGATATCCGCGACGGTGATGCTGATATCGTAACAGGTGCCATCAACCAGATGATCCGCTGGGTGGTTGAGCTGAATTTCGGCAACGTTGACAGCCCGGTTTACCAGTTGTGGGAACAGGAATCCGTTGATGATGTGCTCGCCACGCGAGACGAGAAGCTGAGCCGGGCCGGGGCGAAGTTCACCGCGCAATACTGGAAGCGGCAATACCAGCTTCAGGAAGGCGACATCGACGAAACGCCTGCTGCCGGGGTGGCCGGGGCACTCCGCCCCGAATTTGCCGAAGCCGTGGCCGCTGACCTGAACGTGCAGGATACGCTGGATGAGGCACTGGATATTTTGATGAACGGGGGCAAGTTGACTACGACGCTGGAGCCTGTGCTGGCCCCGCTGTTTGAGCGGGTTCAGGCGGGCGTTCGTCCGGTTGATTTGCTCGGTGATCTGACAGAGCTGTATCCGCAGATGGGCAGTGATGACCTGCAAGAACGTCTGGCCCGGATCCTGTTCGTGGCTAACATATGGGGGCGTCTGCATGAGCGCAACAGCGGCTGACCTGGCGTACTGCATGACCCTGCCGCCGAAGCGTGCAATGCAGTATCTGCGTAAAAAAGGGTTTGCGATTAGCTGGGACTGGGAAGAGGTCTGGCAGGAGGCCCACGCCAGGGCGTTCACCGTGGCCAAAGTCACCCGGCTGGATATCCTTGAAGATATCCGCGCCGCCTTACAACAGGCACTGGACGAGGGCAAGACCGGCAACTGGTTCCGCAAGGAGCTGGAGCCTGTTTTGCAGCGCAAAGGTTGGTGGGGGCCGCGAGACACGACCGACCCGGTCACCGGTGAACCGGTCACTATTCAGCAGGGTAGCCCGTGGCGGCTCGATACCATCTTCCGTACCAATATGTCGGTGCTCTATAGTGCAGGCCGCTGGGCCGAGCAGATGGAAAACGTCGATGACCGTCCGTTCTGGATGTATACCGGCATCAACGACAGTCATACCCGCAAAAGCCACCTGCAACTGCATGGCAAGGTTTTCCGGTTCGATGACCCGTTCTGGCAGGCGTTCTATCCGCCGAACGGGTGGCGCTGTCGCTGTAGCGTGATTGCGCTGAGTCGTGATCATATCCGGGCTCGTGGCCTGAAGGTTATTGAGTCTGCCAACATGATGGGCTGGTCGTTAAAACTGGTCAGCGAAAAAACCGGTGAAATGCAGCAGGTCGCTACTTTCAAAAGCGGCGGTCATGAGGTGTCAACGGATGTCGGCTGGTCATATGCGCCGGGTGCGGCTTACCGGCCTGACCTGGCACGGTATCGTGGCCCGTTGTCAGGGCTGGCAAAACAGGAGTTAACACAATGAGTACTGTCTCTGTCACTATCAATGACCGCGAGCTGCGGCGCGGGTTGCGTGCGCTGGAGATGGCGGCAACCGAGATGACCCCGGCGATGCGTAAAATTGCCGGCACGTTGCAGACGGAAACTGCACTGAATTTTGGCGATGAGGGGCGACCGAAGTGGGTGGTATCACTGGCCGCAGAAGACCGCAGTGGCCAGACGCTGAGAGAAACGGGCAGGCTGGCTGCGTCAGTATCGACAGACTATGATTCCAGTCATGCGACTATCGGCACCAATGTTGTCTATGCTGCTATCCATCAGTTCGGCGGCAAGACTGGCCGTAATGAGTCGGTCGAGTTACCCGCCCGTCCGTACCTGCCGATTGATGCCGACGGTGAGCTGCAACCTGAGACAGTCCGCTCGGTTCTCGATACGATACAGCGGCACCTTGAATCAGCGGCTCATAGTTGATTTTTCGCATTGCCGGTACGCAGATGTGCTGCGTGCGGGCGTAGTGGGCTGAAAATCCTTTATAAAGCCTTTACAGGCTGGCTTTCTGCCCACCTCTCACCTCGCCATGCGGCGGTGTTTTCTAAACGCCATTAAAATCCGTTTTTCTCACCATCGATGACACTGACCCTGTTTAACGAAAACAGGACAGTGTTATGCCTTTACACATCTTCAAATCTGGCACCCATACCGACATGCACGGCACGACGTTGCCGTTTACGCCTGCTGATTTGGTTGCGTGTGCTGCGGCCTATGACCCGGCGGTGCATGAAGCGCCGATTGTGGTTGGCCATCCCAAGACGGATGACCCCGCCTATGGCTGGGTCGCGTCACTGTCAGCAACGGGCAGTGACCTGCTGGCCGAACCGGCGCAGGTTGACCCCCAGTTCGCCGAACTGGTCACAGCCGGGCGCTATAAAAAAATCTCCGCGTCGTTCTATCTCCCCGACAGCCCGAACAACCCTAAGCCTGGCGTGCTGTATTTGCGTCACGTCGGGTTTCTTGGCGCACAGCCGCCGTCCATCAAAGGGCTGCGATCTGCGGCGTTTGGCGAACAAGAAGAAGGTGTTGTGGAATTTGCAGACTGGGGGCTGATGACCAGTGCCAGCCTGTTCAGCCGTTTGCGCGATTTCATCATCAGCAAGTTCGGGCTGGAAGACGCAGACACGGTGTTGCCGCCCTGGCAACTGGATGCCCTGCGCGATGAAGCTAGCCGTGACGACGCGAAAGTACCCCCGGCGGCGTTTAGTGAGCCGCCAAATTTACCATCACACAACGAGGATTCGACGGTGACAGAAGAAGAAATTAAAGCGATGCAGGCAGAGAACGCCCGGCTGAAAGCCGACGCGGAAGCGCAGGCGAAAGCCGATGCGCAGCGTCGTCAGGAAACGGTTCACACCACTAATGTGGCGTTTGCAGAAACCCTGGTGGCGGACGGCACGCTGGCACCGGCTGCACAGTCGGTGGTTGTTGCGCTGCTGGATGCGGTTTCAACGGGTGACAATCCGGTGGAGTTTTCTGAAGGCGACGTGACCCGTCCGCTGGCGACAGCGTTCAAAGACCTGCTGAGTGGCGCTGCGCCTGTGCTGCTTTTTGGTGAGAGCGCAACGAAAGCGCGGGTACAAAGCAACAATGACGTACCCGTCGAAGCCGAGTTCGCCGAAGCCGACCCGGCCCGTCTTGCCCTGCACAACAAAGCTAAGGCACTCGCTAAAGCTGAAGGCATCAGCTACGACGCTGCTGTCGCCCGCTGCCTGTAATTAAGGAAAGAACTATGTCTGACTATTTGAGAGGCAAACGCATCGTTGACCCGGTGCTGACATCCGTCGCACGCGGGTATCGCAATGCTGCGTATATTGGCGAAAACCTGTTCCCGGTCGTTCTGGCTGAGAAGGAAGGCATTATCGTGCCACTGTTCGGGAAAGGCGCGTTCGTCGAGTACGACACCGAGCGAGCTATCGGGGCGGAAAGTAACGTGCTGCTGCGCGAGAAATCCAGCTCGATGGATATCGTGCTGAACGAGCACGACCTGGCAGCACCGGTTGACTACCGTGAACAGGCGGAATCGCTGTTCAACGAAGAAGCGAAAGCGACCCGTCGGGCAACGAACGGTATCGACTTAAAGCGCGAGCTTTATGCGGCACGCCTGGCGCAAGACTCGAAAATCTACCTCGACAAGTCAAAAAAAGCGTTAATTGCGGCGGAGCGCTGGAAAGACGGAGGCGGTAAGCCGGTTGAGATGATTGAGGCGGGTATTGATGCGGTCAGAAACGCGATCGGTATGCGACCAAATGTAATGACGTTAGGGGCCAGTGTCATGTCTGCGCTGCGCTATCACCCGGCCATTCAGGCGCAGATTGGTGCCAATGAGCGCAAGCGTATCACCGAGCAGATTCTGGCTGACATTTTCAATATTCCGAAAGTGCTGGTTGGGGGGGCCGTCAGTTCCCCGGCTGTCGGGAAAGACCAGTCTGATATCTGGGGTGACTCACTGATGCTGCATTACGTCGCACCTGTTGCTGACGGTGCGGAAAGTGCTGATGAAAACGAACCCTCGTTTGGCTACACCTTCCGCCGCCGTGGTATGCCGGTGGTCGATAAATACCCTGGCACGGGCGGCAAAGTGAATTACTGCCGTTACACCGATATCTACAAAGTCGCAGTAGTCGGCGGTGATGCCGGGTATCTGATTACCAATATCCTGAAATAACGGGGGCGTCATGAGTGCAACACAGCAACCTATTTTGACCACCACCATCGTGGCCACCGCCGCGCTGACTGCGCAGCGGTTTGTCGGGGCAGATAATACCCCTTGTGCGGCCGGGGCGATTGCTCTCGGTGTTGCTGAGGTGGACGGTGACGCAGATACGGCAATACCGGTCAACGTGCTGGGGATTATTGCCGTTGAAGCGGGGGCGGCTATCGCACGCGGCCAGGCTGTCCAGTCCGACGCCAGCGCCCGCGCTATCCCGCAGGTCGCCGCAGCGGGTGAAACGCCTGCCGGTGTATCGAACGGCATCGCACTGGATGCGGCGACCGCCGAGGGCGACATCATACGTATCCTGCGTGGGGTGTGACATGTACTGTACGGGGGCGGATTTACTTGAACTGGTGCCGGAAGCGACGCTGATTCAGTTGACCAATGAAACGGTGGAATTTGATGCGCCACCACCGGTTAACATCATGGTAGTTGGCAGTTGCATTCGCTACGCAGATGAGCTGATCGACGCCCACCTGCGAGGACGATACACCTTGCCGCTGGCCGAAATTCCGACCGTGCTGCGCGACATTGCGGTGACGCTGACTCGTTATCGCCTGTATGCCCGTCGCCCGGAAGGCTCCATACCAGACCTGGTGAAAGACGATTGTAAAACGGCACTGAAACAGCTTGAGCAGATACGTGATGCAAAGCTGACGCTCGGGTTGCAGTCAACCGGTACGGATGCGCCGGAGCGTGGGGAATTCAGGGTGCGTGGGCGTCAGCCGACGTTTGGTGGACGTAACGGCGTACTGGATAAATTCTGATGGACGTTTCACCGATTGTGGATGCCGTGGTATCCCGGCTGCGCGAAAAACTGCCCACGTTGCACATTGAGTATTTCCCGGAGAAACCGGCGGACTACCGCCTGAATCACCCTACCGGGGCGGTTCTTGTGAGCTACGCCGGGTCAAAGTTCGGCAAGCCAGAAGACATCGGCGCGATGTTGCAGGCCCAAACCGTGACGTTTAACGCCACCGTGGTATTCCGACAGCTCAATGGTCGTCAGGGCGCAGTAGCCGTGCTCGATGTATTGCGGCGTGTGCTATGCGGTTACACGCCGCCCGGCTGTAACCGGAAAATCTGGCTTGTGCGGGATGTGTTTATCGGCAACGTCGCCGGTCTATGGCAGTACGCCCTCGATTTTGCGACCGTGGCTGTCCAGCTTGAGGATACAGAACTGCCTGATGGGCCGCTGTTGGCCGGAATTGAAACAGAGGAACAGGAAGAATGAAAAACTATCGCTACACCGGTCCGGCATCAGGCGTCACGCTGGCCGACGGTACTGAAGTGCTGCTGTGGCCAGGCAAAGACGTCTCGCTGCCGCCGGATAACGACTACGTGAAAACGCTGGTCGCCTTGCAGCACCTGACACCCATTGATGACCAACCTGTCGTTACTCCGGCGAAAACCCGGCAGACAGCAGACAAGAAAAACGAGGTGAACAATGGCAGCTAACTATCTTCACGGTGTCGAAACCACAGAGGTCGAAACCGGCGCTCGCGTCGTCAAAGCCGTGAAGTCAGCCGTGATTGGGCTGATTGGCACTGCGCCGATGGGGCCGGTCAATACCGTCACGCTGTGCACGTCTGATACCGCTGCGGCGAAATTCGGCGGTCAGTTGACAGGGTTCACGATACCCCAGGCGCTGGATGCCATTTATGACCATGCGGCAGGCACGGTGTTGGTTATCAACGTGCTCGACCCGGCAGTGCATAAAACGCATGTGGACAATGAGCCGGTAACGTTCGACAGCAACGGTTCTGTAACCCTGGCTAATCCCGTCGTGGCCAGTCTTGAGCTGAAGAAAGACGCCGGTTCGGCACTGTATGTACTCGATACGGATTACACGCTGGATCAACAGACGGGCGTCATTACACGGCTGAATAAAGCGCTCGGTGATACGGTGCTGGCGAGTTACGACTACGCCGACCCGACAAAAGTGACCGCCGCCGACATCATCGGTGCCGTCAACGCAACGGGAAATCGCACCGGCATGAAGTTGCTGCACGATACCTATAACCAGTTTGGATTCTTCGCCAAGATTCTGATCGCCCCGGTGTACTGCACACAGAACAGTATCCGCGTCGAGCTGCAAGCGCTGGCTGAGAAGCTGGGTGCGATGGCATATGTGGATGCGCCGATTGGCACGACCTATGAGCAGGTGGTCACTGGTCGCGGCCCCACTGGCACCATCAATTTCAACACCAGTTCTGCGCGTGTCAGACTGTTTTATCCGCACGTCAAAGTGTACGACTCAGCGACTAATGCCGAACGGCTGGAGCCACTGAGCCAGCGGGCGGCTGGTTTGCGTGCCAAAGTTGACCTGGAAAAAGGATTCTGGTGGAGCAGTTCTAACCAGGAAATCCAGGGTATTACCGGCGTTGAACGCCAGTTGTCAGCGATGATTGATGACCCGAGCTGTGAAGTGAACCTGCTGAACGAGCAAGGCATTACTACCGTGTTCAATTCCTACGGTACAGGGTTACGCCTGTGGGGTAACCGGTCAGCAGCGTGGCCAACCGTCACGCACATGAAGAACTTTGAGAACGTGCGCAGGACAGCAGATGTGATCAATGAGTCGATACGGTATTTCAGCCTGCAATATATCGATATGCCGATCACCCAGGCACTTATCGACTCACTGACCGAATCGGTCAATGCCTATGGACGTAAGCTGATTGGCGACGGCGCATTGCTGGGATTCAAATGCTGGTATGACTCGACCCGGAACGAAGAAACCGAGCTGTCATCCGGGCATCTGCTACTCAGCTATAAGTTCACACCGCCGCCCCCGCTCGAACGCCTGACGTTCGAGACGGAGATCACCTCAGAATACCTGGCTAATTTAACTTCCGGGAGTGACAGCTAATGGCCAAGATTGAAGTTAACCGCATCACCAATGCGAACATTTACCTGAACGGCACGAACCTGCTGGGCCGTGCCGAAGAAGTGAAATTGCCGGATGTCACTATGACCATGCAAGAGCACAAAGCATTGGGCATGGTAGGTAAAGTGGAACTGCCATCCGGGTTTGATAAGCTGGAGGGCGAAATCAAGTGGAACTCGTTCTACCGTGACGCGATGCTGTCTGCCGCCAATCCGTATAGCTCGCTGTCGTTACAGTGCCGTTCTAACGTTGAGCGTTACAGCTCGCAAGGTCGTATCGATGAAGTGGCACTGGTCACATACCTGACCATCATGTTTAAAAAAAATCCGTTAGGGACATTCAAACCGCATGAGAACGCTGAGTTCTCCAGCTCGTTTACCTGCACGTACATTAAGCAGGTATTGGACGGCGAAGAACTGCTGGAACTCGATTACCTGGCGAATATCTTCCGCGTTGGCGGCGTTGACCAGTTGACGGACTACCGCATCAATATTGGGGGGGTAGTCGTGACGGTAAGGGGCTGCGGCCCCTTTCTTCTTTAATCCCGTTTACTATCTGCTTTCCTCCTCCATATTCATACTGCTCCTGAACCCACCTATAAAGAGGAGCACATCATGTCTGACACATTTCAAGAAACATTTCAGCTATCCGTACCGTATTCCACCGCTGCCGGTGTTCCCATTGAAACCCTGACGTTACGCCGCCTGCTGGTCAAAGACCTGAAGGCCGTTCAGCGCATCAGTAAACAGCCAGAAGACTGGGACGATTTGCTGCTGTCCCGCTCGTCGGGTTTGGTGCCGGAAGATTTGGATGGGATGGATTTGGGGGACTATCTGGCACTACAGAAACGATTTCAGGCCATTACAGGGGTGGTTGCACAATCCCAGGGTACTGATGGAAGCGCAGTCGATGCTGGCCCGGTGGTGGCGGTGGCAACCGAGTGAGCTGGACGCATTGCCGGTGGATGAGTTGGAAGACTGGCTGGACATCGCCAGCATTCAGATTAAGCGTGAGAACGGCGATAGCGACTAAGTAGTGCGCCAACGCCAGCGAACAGCGCAGCTAACAAATAAACGGCGGGTTGCAGGATAAATGAGGCCAACACCAGGGCAATCGACAATAACACGGTACCGCCGCCAATCATCAATACCCAGACCAATGCATCGCTGCTGCTGTTAACCGTATAGATAACCAGTTTCGTCAGCAGATAAAGATAGATACTGCCGACTACCATTATCAGCAGCCCTTTACATACCGTCAGCGCGTTTCCCATATCTGTCATCCCGTATCAACTGAATAATTGGAGTGTAGACGGTGGCCACTGAGTTCTCAATAGGTATCATTATCGGCGGGGCAATTTCGGGGGCCTTTCGCTCGGCTATTTCCGGTACCCGCCATACGCTGGACTCGATTGGTGAAACCACCCGCCGTTTACAAGAACGGCAAAACGGGCTGACACGGGCAATGGAGCGCTACGGACAAATTGGCTCTCGTGCCAGCCAGCGCATGAATAGTGATTTACAGCGTGTCGGTCGCACAATGGAGCAGCTTCAGCGCCAGCAAAATCGCCTCGCTTCAGCTTCTGCCATCAGTGACGCGGCACGGGCCAACCGGATGTCACTCTATGCCAAAGGGGCGGAAACCTACGCGGTAGCCAGAACAGTAGCCGCTCCCATTATCAGCTCAGTGACGCAATACGCCAGTTTTGAGTCTGGATTGAGGGATATTGCAGTGACGGGGGATCTGGATAAATCGCAAGAACAAGCTATTGGGACGGTTATTCGACAGGCGGCACTGAGAGTCAATCAGACACAGGAAGCGCTGCTGGGTGGCGTCGGGCAGTTGGTTGCCGATGGGATGAATCCAGAACAAGCATCAACGTTTGCTGGAATGCTGGGGAAAACAGCCACCGCGACTAAAGGGAATATGACCGAGCTTGCAAAGATGACGTACGCCTTCAGTTCTGCGTTACAAATTACTGATCCCAAAGAAATGGAACGGGCATTCGCAATGGCAGCGACCGGTGCAAAACTGGGTTCTTTTGAATTGAAGGATATGGCAAAAGCGCTGCCAGGACTGGCGAAGTCGTTTGCTGCTAAAGGGATTGTAGGTAAAGAAGCCATTAGCCAGATTGTTGCCAGTCTGGAAGTCGCTAAGGGATCTGGCTCAGCCGACGAGGCGGTGACCAATATGACTAACTGGCTGGCAGCGATGAACCGCAGCGACACTATTCAGAAGTATGAGAAGGCGGGCATTAACTATAAAGAGTCCATGCTGAAGTACAACCAGCAGGGTTTTTCCCAGTACGAAGCATCACTTATGATTGCCAATCAATTTATTGATAGCAAGGGCAAGGCATTTGCCGCGCAATGGGAAAAAGCGGGTGCGATTGGGGATAAAGAAACTCAGCAAAAGCTGTTTGAATCGTTCGGGATGGCGGAAGTGTTTACTGATATTCAGACCGCCCAGCATTTGATTTCGATGCGTCAGAACTGGGGAAAATACCAGTCAAATAAGCAGGAAATGAATAGTCCAGATGCTCAGCAAACATTAGATAAAGACGCAGCAAAACAAAATGACACGTTAGAAGCCAGGTGGCGACAAACAAAAATTAGAATGAATGAAGCGGCGATAGGAATCGGAGAGTCATTAAAGCCAGCGCTGCTGTCATTGGGTGAAACCATTATTCCGCTGCTGGATAGCACAGCAAAATGGATCGCCGCCAACCCGGAAATCGTCAACGGTGTGGTGACAGCCGCCGCCGGATTACTGGCATTTAAGACGGCATCTATTGGAACCAAACTGGCACTGAATTTGTTGTTATCTCCTGTCGTTGACCTCTGGAAAGGTGCGGTGCTGCTGCGCTCCAAATGGCTATTACTCCGTGAATCGTTTGGGGTTGGAGGACGAGCTCGTCGGTGGATCACGTTGTTCGGCAATATTGCTAAAGGGGCCGCAAATCTAGGCAGAATTTTAGGCACTTCATTACTGAGAGGAATTATGTTAGTTGGGCGTTCCATTATCCTGATGGGACGTGCATTGATGTTAAACCCCATTGGCCTGTTAATCACGGGGATCGCTATTGCGGCCTATTTGATTTATCGCTACTGGGAACCTATCAGCAATTGGTTTAAACAGCGCTGGGCGGATATTAAGACTGCGTTTTCAGGCGGCATCAGCGGTGTGACGCGGTTAATTCTGGACTGGTCACCCCTCGGCTTGTTTTACAGAGTCTTTGCCGGGGTGATGAAATATTTTGGCGTTGACATACCGGCTAAGTTCAGTGAGTTCGGCAGCAATATCATCAGCGGGTTTGTGAACGGTATACGCAATAAATGGGAGGAAGCCAAGGCCAGCGTCGGCGAACTGGGCGACAACATCAAAGGCTGGTTTGCTGAAAAATTAGGTATTCATTCTCCCTCGCGTGTTTTTATGGGGTTTGGTGACAATATCGCCCAGGGTGCCGCGATTGGTATCAGTCGTAGCACCCCGTTGGCGGCAGCGGCGGGTCAGCGTCTGGCTACAGAACTAACACCTGAGGTGCCGAAAATCCCCGGAGTCGGTCAGTCATTCAACCCGGCCAGCCTGCGCCGGGGCAATACCGCTACAGGTACAGAATTAGCGCCTGGCCTCCATGTGTCATACTCACCAACAATCAATATCAACGGCCAGACGCAAAATGGCAGCCCGCCTGATATTGCAAAAGCCCTCAATCTGTCAATGCACGAACTGGAAAAAATGTTGCAGCGCATCGTCACAGAACAACAACGCCGGGGGTACGCCTGATGTTTGCCGTGCTGGGCGATATTGAGTTTGAGCTGATCACCTACTGGGACGGGTTCGAGGCCCAGTTCGGTGTGGACTATGCCGAACATGCGTTGATTCAAGGCAAACCCCGCCTGCAATTCATCGGTGAGAAGCTGGACGAAATCAGTATCAGCCTGGTGTTTAATTGGCTGTACTGCACCCCGGAAACTGAACTGGCCCGCTTGCGCAATCTGATGCACACTCATAACGCTCAGGCGCTGGTGTTCGGCAACGGAGACTATCGTGGCTGGTTTGTGGTAACCGACGTCCAGGCAACCAGCGAACAGACTGACCGCTCAGGCAATGTGCTGGCCCTGAATGCACAGGTGACGCTGCGTGAGTACGTCGGCGATCCGAAAAAGCCGCTCACCGCCCCCGCTATCGCGCAAACAGTGCCGAATACAAAAGCAGTAGCAAAGTCTACTGCGGCGGCACCCTCTGGCATGGCATCAATGGTTCGCTCTGCCGTCGGTTATGCGCGTAATGCCCAGTCGGCACTACAGACTGCAACCAGCACCGTTCGTCTGGTGCAAAAGATGGCTACGAATCCAACTGTGGCTCTGTCTCGCGTGCCGGGGCTGATGACTCAATTGGGCGGCGTGGCGACGCCACTAACAAACGCCATTCCTGCGCTGTCGTCTGTCACCAGTGCGTTCCCCGATGCTGCTCGTGCCGTCCGTTCGTCCAGCCAAGCGCTGTCATTCGTCAACAATGCACGGTCATCTTTGCTCGGCGTTGGCAGCGGGAACATCGAGGCGGCGATGAACGAAGTCAGCACGCAACTGGGGGCAGCGACCAGCATGATGAGCCAGTCGTCACCTGCCGTCAGCAAAATGGCCGCAGCAATTTCCACCCGGAGGATCTGACCGATGTTTATTGAACACATCACCAAAACTGGTGAGCGCTGGGATACCATCGCCAACCATTATTATGGTGACCCTCTCGGATATGACCGGATTGTCGCCGCCAACCCTCACGTTGCCATCACGCCGGTATTGCCGTCTGGCATCGTGCTGACCATCCCCGTTATCGAACCGATTGAGATCAACAATGTGGAGGATACGCCGCCGTGGCTACGCTGACGACCACACCGCAGCAGCCGGTTGTCGCTCAGGATGTTCTGACGCCGATGTTCAGCCTTGTGTATCTGAAAAAGAACATCACTCAGGATATTGCGCCCTATGTGCTGCGCATGACCTATACCGACAACATCAAAGGCGAATCGGACACGGTGGAAATCGAGCTGGAGGACACGGACGGGAAATGGGAAAACCAGTGGTATCCGGGTAAAGGCGATACGGTGATCCTGAAGATGGGCTATCTCGGTGAACCGCTGCTGGATTGCGGCACCTTTTCGATTGATGAGATTGAAAGCCGTGGCCCGCCATCCACGATCTCAATAAAGGGGGTAGCGACGTCGGTGAATACAGCGTTGCGCACAAAATCCAACCGGGGATTTGAAAACACAACGCTCGGCGCGATTGCCAGCCGCATCGCCAAAAAGCACAAGTTAAAGTTAGTCGGCAGCATTGAGCCAATCAAGTTAGATCGTGTGACGCAGAATAATGAAACAGACGTCGCGTTCCTCAAGCGGCTCGGCAAAGAGTACGGCTACGCAGTCAAAGTGACCGCGACACAGCTGATTTTCTCACATCTGGATACGCTGCGTAGTCTACCCAGCGCAATGACGCTGGCCAGAACGGATATCAGCAGTTATTCACTGCGTGACACGATAAACCGGGTGTACAAATCCGCAAAACTGAAGCATCAGAAAGCCAGCGATAAGAAGCTGGTAGTGTATGAGGCAGACGGTTCTGTGTCGCAGAGTACCCAAACAGCCAAGACGGCGACGCACGCTGACACCACGAGCGCCGACACGCTGAAAGTCAATGGGCGAGCCAGTAGCAGTGATACGGCGGAGCGGAAAGCCACCGCTGCGCTGAATGCACACAACGAATATCAGGAACAAGGTCAGATTACGCTCATGGGCATGGCCGGACTGGTAGCAGGCAATAAAGTCACGCTGACCGGGTTTGGCAAATTTTCCGGGGACTGGCTGCTGAATGCTGTGCGTCACACCATGACGCGCAGCAACGGTTACGTCACTGAAATGGAGATCGTGAGAGGCCCATTGACAAAAGGCACGAAGAAGAAGAAAAAGACCACGACACTGACCGTGTATCACCCTGACGGTACGACCTCCACCACGGTGAAGGAGCAAAAATGACCCTGCATACCGGTACTGTTAGCGCTGTTGACCCGGCTACCGTTCGCGCCCGTGTCCGTCTGCCTGAGCTTGATAACATGCGTACCGGCTGGCTGGATGTGGTGCAGCGCAATACGCGAAACAATAAAGACTACTGGCTCCCGGATGTTGGCGAGCAGGTTAAAGTGCTACTGGATGAACATGGCGAAGACGGCGTGATTCTCGGCTCAGTCTATTCAAGCGTCGATACGCCGCCAGTCAATAATCCTGATGTGCGTGGCACGACGCACGCCGACGGCGGGGCTTTCTACTATGACAGGCAGACGCACACGCTCACGATTAGCGGCGGCATTGAGCATATCGTGATTGAGTGTGCCGCTGATGTAACGGTCAGAACGCAGAAAGTCACACTCGATGCAACCGAAACCGAAGTGACAGGAAATATGCTGGTGAAAGGGAGACTGACATACCAGGGCGGGCTGGCCGGTTCCGGCGGCAGCGGTGCTGCGGCGGTTATTCAGGGGAACGTCAGCGTAGACGGCAATATCGATGCCACAGGTAGCATCATGGATACCGGCGGCAACTCAAACCACCATTCTCATTAAAGTCGTTTAATATCCGGCTTTCTCTCCGGGGGCGATACTGCCCCCATGAATACGAACTCTGTTTTTTGGCAACCGAAGCTCAAAAACCCCGGCGAACTGGTCGAGGGAGCTGACGATATTGCCCAGGCCATCAGCATTATTCTGCGCACACCACGCGGCAGTGATCCACATCGCCCAGAGTTCGGCAACAATCTCCATCTTTATATTGATTACCCAATTGACCGCGCTATTCCGCATGTTGTCCGCGAATCCGTCGAAGCTATCAAACGGTGGGAGCCGCGTTGCAAGCTGTTGGCCGTCAAACCGACGGTGGATGGTGAACACCTGACGTTGCGCGTGCAGTGGCAAACCACGACAGGTACTGACACTGAAACGGAGATTGTATGGCGGTAACGACAGAACCGGTTTTCATCGAACGCGATGCAGACGCAATCACTGCCGAGATGATTGCGAAGTATGAAGCGGACAGCGGTAAAACACTCTACCCGGCCCAGGCTGAAAGGCTATTGCTGGACATTATCGCATATAGAGAAATGTTGTTGCGCAGCGCCATTCAGAATGCTGCCAAGCAGAACCTTGTGCGGTATGCCGATGCACCAATGCTTGATTACCTCGGCGAACTGGTTGGCACATACCGCCTGTCGGCTAGCCCGGCCATTATCAAACAACTGCAATTTACTGTTGAAACAGCGCTGCTAACAGATGTGCTTATTCCTGCTGGGACTCGCGTCAGCGCGTCCGACAGCGTGATATTTGCTACAGACACTGACGTGATGCTGAAGGCTGGTCAGCTCTCCGTCACTGTATCAGCGACATGCACGGACGCTGGAACCGTCGGCAATGGCTGGCAACCGGCGCAGATCAGCACGCTGCTTGATGAAGTTGATGATGTGGATTTCACGGTCAAAAACCTGACAGCCAGCAGTGATGGGTCGGATGACGAGTCAGATTATCATCTGCGTGAGCGCATACAGCTCGCGCCTGAAGCGTTCAGCACCGCAGGTTCAAGGCTGGCCTATCGTTATCACGCAATGAGTGCGCACCCTGACATTGTCGATATAGCCGTGGTTTCGCCGGAGCCTGGCACCGTGGCGTTGTATCCACTGATGTCAGATGGTGTGCCGTCTGACGCGGTACTCGCGCTGGTTGACAGCATTTGTTCTGACGAAAAAGTCAGACCGCTCACCGACACGGTTACTGTCTCCGCACCGGCTGCTGTTAATTACGAAATCCGCGCAGAGCTGGTTATCCGTCGGGGTGAGCTGGCCGACACAGTGAAAACGGCAGCAGAAAGCGCGGTGACGGCCTGGGCAACAACGAAAGGCGCAACACTGGATAACGATGTCGTACTCAGCCAGTTGATCGCAGCCCTGTCTGTAACCGGGGTGTATGACGTTGTTGTTGCGTCACCTGTCGCCTCGTTGGCCGTAGAAGAGCATCAATGGGCCAATTGTACAAGCATCACGATTAACGTCAGCGGGGTGTCTGATGACTGATATGCAACTACCGCCGGTCATTGCGTCTGACGTCAGCTTGTCGGCGCTGGCCAAGCTCACAAGACGATTTGATGACCTGAATCTTGATGCGCTGATGGTGTATCTGGTCGATATCGTTAATGAGAGTGCGCTGGATGCACTGGCCGAACAGTTCTCGCTGAAGGGCGATGGCTGGGAACTGGCTGAATCAGATGATGCACGACGTGCGATGATCAAGACCGCTATCGAACTGCATCGCTACAAAGGCACACCCTGGGCGATACGCCAGGTTTTTCGCAGCCTCGGATTCGGCGATGTTGAGTTGATTGAACACATTGGCCGGCTGAATTATGACGGTCAGCGCAATTACAACGGGATTATGGTTCACGGCGATAAATCAGCGTGGCCAATTTATCGCGTGCTAATGAGTCAGCCCATTACGAACGACCAGGCACAGCAGCTTCGCAACACGCTCAACATGATTGCTCCAGCACGCTGCAAACTGGCCAGCATCGAATATACCGCAGCACCGATTCGCTACAACAACAGTGCAAATCACGATAACAGCTACAACTACGGGAGCGCCTGATGGCCGAGTTAACAGAAAAGACAGAGTGGGTAGATGGCATCTATCAGCTCGAAACTTCGGATCCCGTCATGGGTGGGCCGGGGGGATTTCTAACCGGCAGGCCAATCAGTTGGCTAACCGGACGGTGTATCTGAAACAACAACAGGAACAGACAGGGAGCACGATCAGTCAACATGTCGCTGCAGCAAATCCACATCCGCAATACGCCCCGATTAACAGCCCAGCATTGACCGGAACACCGACAGCACCGACCCCGGCACAAGCGACAAACAGCACACGGATTGCCACCACGGCCTTTGTTACCGCTGCAACAACCAGTCTATCGGCTAGCGTCACATCGGAACTGGCGTTAAAACTGGGTATCCGCGAACTGGTGGGAATCCCGCTACCCTGGCCGCAGGCCACCGCGCCAACTGGCTGGCTAAAATGCAACGGTCAGACATTCAATACAGCGTTATATCCAATGCTGGCCATGACGTATCCGTCCGGCACCTTGCCCGACCTGCGCGGCGAGTTTATTCGCGGTTGGGATGATGGTCGGGCGGTTGATAATGGACGCACACTATTATCTCAACAATCCCATGCGATGCAGCAAATGACAGGCAGTGTACCCGGGGTACATGCGCAAACGATAGGGGCTCAATTCGGCGGCCTCGGTGTTTTGGGAATGAATCATGTTGACAGCACAATACCCCCAGCAGAGGGAGGCGCGGATTATGGAGGATTCGTCATGACGTTTGATAACAATATTCCAGGTATAAATACATCAACAGAAAATAGACCACGCAACGTGGCATTTAACTACATTGTGAGGGCTGCATAATGAGTGATTCAATTCAGGCACAAACACACCTTAATAATACCGGGCTGGCCGTAAACGCGGGCTGGATAACGGTTTACCATGTTGACCCACAGACCCGCGAATATTGCGGGGCCAGTGATGAATACCTGATGCAGGGCGTCGGTATTCCCGCCGACAGCTACGCCGATGAACCCACATCACCCGAAGCCGGTCAGGCGCTACGCCGCACGACAGACGGTAGCGCATGGGAACAGGTGCCCGATTATCGTGGACAGACGGTATACGGCACGCAAACTGGCCAGGCGCAAACAGTCACCGCCCTCGGTAATTTACCAGATGATGTGACACTGATGGTGCCGGCAACACCGTATGATAAATGGGATGGCAGCGCGTGGGTAACTGACACCGACGCCCAACACGCCGCCGCCGTCACTGTCGCACAGCAGCAACTGGCAACACTCCGCCGCACCGCCAATGACCGTATCAATGAATTAACCTATGCAGTGGATCTGGCTCTGGCAACCGACGAAGAAAAAACGGCCTTGACCGACTGGAAAACCTACGTCGTACTGCTGAGTCGCATCAATACCGCTACAGCGCCGAATATCGACTGGCCGACGGTGCCAACAAAGTAAAAATGTAATTTGTTTTCAATTATTGAAATGTTACGCGCCGCTATTTATCGCGCAGATTGTGTTAAATTTATCGCGCCGCGCATCAACAAAAGGCCACATCGAAAGGGTTGAGCAAAGTATCGCTCTTTACTTGAATAAGCTCGATGAAGCTGACAAGGCTGCGGAGCCCGAAAAAAATGCAGGTTTAACCGCTGCAAAACTGGCATGGCTGCAAAAGCGTTTGAAAGAACTCAAGCAAATCCAACAGGCCGTTGTGCAGCACCCTGATAAGCAGTTGTCACTGACAGATCCTGATTCCCGGCTAATGAAGATAAACAATGTTAACCGCCAGGTTAGCTATAACGTTCAGACTGCCGTTGATGCTAAATATCACCTGATTGTTGCGCATGAAGTAACGAATACACCAGACCGTGGGCAGCTAACAGCGGTGACAAAATTAGCGCAGGACGCTGTTGGCAAAGCGGAGATTACCGTACTGGCTGATAAAGGTTATTACAGCCGGGGTGATATTAAAGCAACGCAGGATTTAGGTGCCGTAGCCTTAGTACCAAAAGGCGATACCTCTGGCTCTGACCGCAAAGGTCTTTTCAATCGTTCATTGTTCAAATATGACCAGGAAAAAGATATCTATATTTGTCCGATGGGTAGCGAGCTTCAGAACCGATTTACGGTGGTTGAGGATGGTTTAGAGCAGCAAATGTACTTTAACAATATTGCTTGTCGCGATTGCAGTCAGCGGTCAAGGTGCACCACATCAAAACGCGATCCGAGACGTATAAGGCGCTGGGTTCATGAAGCAGAAATGGAAGACATGCAAGCCAGGCTTAACGCCTCACCACAAACAGCTGTCGTGCGAAAGCAAACGGTAGAGCATCCGTTCGGGACAATTAAAATGTGGATGGGAGCGACTCACTTCCTGACGCAACGGTTTAAAAACGTCAGCACCGAAATCAGTCTGCATGTGCTGGCTTATAACCTGAAAAGGATGATGTCCATCTGGGGTACCGAAGGATTGGCCATTAAGCTGCGAGAACAATGCAACTAGCGGGAGTGGCCGCTTTAGCCCCTAATAACAAGCCATTAGCACTCCATATCAAGCCACAAAAGCCTCGTTCTGCCTCTACATACAAATCACAGCGAATACAGTCAATATCAGGAATATCTTGCATCCCTGACTGAGGATAGTACTCAGATACTGCAAAAACCGAGTTTTCACACAGCCTGTGCCACAAGCAGACGTTGCTTATATTTGTCTGTGTTAATCAATGGGGAGCAGGTCAGTGTTAATGAAAACCGGCCATGTTGACCGGTTTTTTTATGAGTTACTTGCTAATACGCTTAGCTAGGATAGAGGTGATTAAAGGAATGGTTTGAGCTGGTTTGCCCTCGTTAAAATTGGGGTTTTTCGCGTTTGCATAGGGGAAAACGCTTTTATCAACTTCCCATACGAACGAGTCAACAGCGATAACTTCAAAACCAGCCTGACTAAATACAAATTGATCGAAGTTTTCCTTTGTATCAGTGAAGTCACGTTCCTTGTCCGAGTTGACAAGACCAAAACCGCGCATACCTAACTGAATGTACTCAACTGACTCTATGCAAACATCTCGAGACACAATGATATCTTCTATCTTTTCACGATAAGACTTCATAAGTTCAGTTGGGTTTGGTTGGTTGGGAATACGCAGAATTTGATCTTCACCGCTACCACCAATAAACCAGCCAGTTATTACTTTTGGTTCGAAGTCGCGTATAGCCTGCTTGTCATCGTCACCCAAAGCATAAAAATCGCATTTGCGAATGTTGGGGCTGAATCCCAAACCGAGCAGATAATCGGTTGCCATCTGAATCAAATACTTATTGTTTTCGAGTGACAGAACGGCGTGGGACTTAAGCAGATGGCCGGTGCTTTGACCCGCGCCACAGCCGAATTCCAACACGTTACCATCAGGGGTAAACGCGGCCAGTTTTTTATATACATCAGATTTGTCTAACGAGTCTGACTCTTTCTTCCAAAGATCGGAATACGTCTTGTGTGTTGATAATTCAGGGATCATTTTGTTCTCTCTGTTGTGAAATGTGAATCGCCACTGATTCAATATACATGTCAGAGGTCAATATAGATGGCTTTGGTATGCTAACTCACAGTTTACACTAACTTCCGCACCTCGCTCATAGCCGCCTGATGGAACTCTTGCGGGCAACTCAGTGCCAAATATAGTCATTCGAACCCTGAGAGTTACACTCCTTAGTGATTCAGGGTATGCGCTTACTGGTTACGAATATTGTGCCAGAATCATGTGACTTGATGATTGCCGCTTTTCTTTCGAGCCAGTAGGTGCTCCACGTTCGCTAACGAATACTCAGGGCATGCAGATAAACTGCTGACTATATTTCTTTCGAAGAACGTGGAATGCATACCAATCCCCGATAAAAAGGAGTTGGTTATGACTGCGATAGATCAGTTTGCTGCTCATGTTGGTCTTGACTGGGCGGATAAAAAGCACGATGTCTGCGTTCAGTGTAAAAACGGTGAGCGCACATTCCATATAATTGAACACACGCCGGAAGCGCTTGATACCTGGCTCATCGGGTTGCACCAAAAGGTGAAAGGCAGGATCGCCATCGCCCTTGAGTTGAAGAAAGGCCCGGTGGTGTACGCTCTCCAGAAGTACCCTTTTGTCACGGTCTTTCCCGTGCACGCGCTATCGCTGGCCCGTTATCGGCAAACCTTATGGCCAAGTGGTGCGAAGGATGATCCACAGGATGCTGAGTTAGCTTTAGAGCTAATGCTACGTTATCCCCAAAAGATAAAAGCCATAGAACATGACAATGCGGATATTCGGTTACTTCAGCAGTTAGTTGAGTAGCGTCGACTGCTGGTCGAAGACAAACGTCGCTTTGTGAACAGGCTCATCAACACGCTTAAGCAGTATTATCCTCAGCCGCTGGAGTGGTTCTCACACCGGGGCAGCTTGCTGTTGTGTGAACTGATTATACGGTGGCCTAGTCTGCAGCAACTGAAGCGTGCCAGACGCGACACGGTCCGCAACTTTCTGAATGCCAAAGGTGGTCGCGCAATGGTCCTTACCGGGCAGCGCATTGCGAGTATTGATAACGCTACCCCATTGACTACAGATCAGAGTGTTATAGAGGCTAATGCTCTGATGGCAACAGCACTGGCGACACAAATTAAAGTTGTGAGTGAAATCATCAAAACCTATGACGAACGAATCGAAAGGCTGTTTGACACATTGCCAGATTCAGGGTTGTTCAAATCACTTCCGGGTATGGGGCCGTGCATGGGCCCACGGATGCTTGCTGCGCTTGGTGATAACCGTGACCGGTTTAACAGCGCTGAAGAAATTCAAAACTACGCAGGTATTGCACCGGTGACAGAACGAAGTGGCCAGAAATCCTGGGTTCACTGGCGATGGCAGTGTGCCAAGTTCGTCAGGCAAACATTTATCGAATGGGCTGCCAAGACGGTTAACTCATCATACTGGGCCCGGCTGTATTATCAGGGGTTGCGAGAAAAAGGAAAATCTCATCAGTCAGCGATCCGGGCTCTGGCATTCAAGTGGATAAGGATCATTTACCGCTGCTGGAAGACCAGAACCCAGTACGACGAAGCCAAATATTTGCTGGCTCTTGAAGCGCGAAAATCGCCCTTACTGAAGGCATAAAAAGCTTGTCGAATGTCTCAGGGCGTGAAGCGGACAGTATGCATATCAACGGGGCAGGTCAAAACAAGTGCTTTATGTAGTCTAACTGCCTATTATCAATTTTATGCCAAGCTCCGTCTCTATCATTAAATCAATTTAAAAATCAATAAGTTATATTTTTTGGGTATTTCTTAAACAATTGCTGATAGCAAGATTTGATAGCTACTATCGTTCAAAAAAATCCTTGGTTGTGATAAAACATCTAGAACTAGAATGTTCCAAAGATAAACTCGCATGAAAGATCATTTTTGTGCTTATTTAATATAATCGAAGAAATAATTGAGGTAGTGAAATGTCTGACTATTGTTTCTATACACATGACGGATTAGCTTTAGCAGAACGAGTAAATATAAAAGAACTAATCGATGATTTTGCTGAAAGGTATAAAAAGCAGACTTATGTTTTGTGCAAGCCTTTATCAAAAGAAGATGCATCATATGAATACAATGATGCCTTAGCTATTTTCTCCAGTGGAATGAAACCATGTTTAATAAACGCAGGGCATGATGAAGATAAATTTAATTATTACCTTGATGATTTTTTGGAGGATGTGTCATTCCTAGCCGAAAAATTCAAGTATAGGGAAAAAATAGGAAGAAAAAGAGACTGGGAAAAATATTTCCAGATAGTTGAACCTGAAAATTTAGATTTATCTTCATACCTAGTTGATAAAGTGCTAGCGAGACGTGTTGATCTTATTACATCATTAATTGTTGGTAGCATTAATGATGTGTCTAAGATAAAGTTAGAAACAGATAACCTACTTGATAGTGTCAAATCTAAAATAATTCTCTTCGATACAGATCAAACTAGTTTTGTATTTAAAACAGGTGCTGAGAAAAAATACGTAATCCAAGGTTTAGCTGGTTCAGGGAAAACTGAGTTATTACTACATAAAGTCAAAGAGATTTTTGCAAATGATTCAGAATCAAGAATAGCATTTACTTGTTTTAACAAAATTCTAGCATCCACCATGAAAAGCAGAATTCCTGAATTTTTCGATTTCATGAGGGTTGAACGGCAAATTGAGTGGAATACGAAACTTTTCTGTTTCCAGTCTTGGGGGAGTGGAAAGGATCCATACTCAGGAATGTATCGGTATATTTGTCATTTTTACAACATACCATTTGGTACTTATGGCTCAGGATCTTTAGATTATCACAGTCAAAAAGCAGTTGAATTTTTATCGAAACAAGATGTGAGTGATAAAGCATTTGATTATGTCTTCATAGATGAAAGTCAGGATTTCCCTGCTAGTTTTTTACAATTATGTGAAATGGTAACCGCCAAAAAGGTCTTTATCGCAGGTGATGTGTTTCAGAATATATTCAGGCCGATTGATGATGGCGTCAGTACAGCCAATATGGTGTTAAAAAAGTGCTATAGAACTGATCCTAAAAATTTAATGTTCTCCCATGCATTAGGTATGGGATTGTTTGAAAAACCTGTGTTGAGATGGTTGAAGCCCGAGGAATGGGATGCCTGTGGTTATAATTATAATGATAATGATGGAAGAGCACATCTGACACGTGATCCCTTACGACGATTTGAAGATATTCCAAATAACTACCCAAGTACTTCAATGCATTTATTAGAAGGTGACACTGACATCTCTGATGAAATTATTTCAATGATTCAAAGCATCAGAGATAGATATCCTACAACCGAGCAAGGCGACATTGCTGTTATTTTTATAGATAAGGCTAATTATATTTACGATGAGATATCAACACTAAGATTTAAAATAAAAAAACAATACGGCTGGGACTCCAACGTATCTTTTGAGACAAAAAACAGACTAACTGACAAGCTATTTATATCGAATATTAATAATGCTAAAGGATTGGAATTTCCTTTCGTTATTTGTTTTGCAAAACAATTACAATGTTATCCTGGTTTCAGAAATGCTCTTTACACAATGATGGCTAGGTCATTTTTAGAAAGCCATTTATTACTTAGCAATGATACAGATTCAAAAGTATTTAATGCTGTATCAACAGGTTTAGAAAAGTTGATATCAGATAACGAATTAAACGTCAGAATACCAACAGCTGAAGAAATTGAAAAACAGAAAGATCTGTTTATTCTAGCTGAGGGGATTTCTATTGAGAAATCTGTTAAACGTTACTGCGAGTCACGGAAAGCCACGCCTCGATTGGTTGCTAAAATTATCAGCACGGTATCTTCAATGTTAGAAGGAATAGATGATTATTCAGAAGAATATTTACTATCAATAATTGAGGCTGAATATATTAGGAATAAAAAACTATGAGTGTTTATTTATTCGCTAATATACCTAATTATCATCTTGCTGGCTTTGTGCCGGTAAGAGATTCGTATGACAATTTTCTTAATGTGCTGACTTTTATAGAGACAGTCAGCAGTTGCGGACATTGCCGCATAGAAAACGAAGCTGATTCGCAGTTTGCAATATTTACAGGTAATACTACTCGCATTTTAATTAAAAAAGAATTTGGCTATTATACTATGTTTCTGCCGTTTCAAATAATCGACTATGGGGGAAATATTAGTTTCAATTATGATGAATGTAACATGCCAGTAACTTCTCTTTTTATTTCTATAATGAGAAGTTGTGTTGAAGCTTGCCGTGATTATGGATATTCGCATGAGGATATTTTAGAAAATATCATGGTGAATTATAATGCTGACTTCAGGGAGGCTGTAAATTATTGTGATATATTCACGACTTTGATAACTGAAGATCATGGGTATTTTAGATTCGATGATGATGAAGCGAATGAAAATGGTCGAGTTCATCCAAGATATCATTTTGACTTCTATTACAAGAACACTTCCTCGATTAAGGTTGGAATTGATAGAAATATCAACTTTGATTTTTTTAAAAATTTGTTTGATCGTGAAGCCGAAAGGCCGTATGTCATTTAACCATTTGAAAGCAGAAGTCGTTGTAATTATTTTAAACACATTAAATAATGTTCTTTTCCGGCCCAGTTTACTGGGCCTTATTGTTAAATGTTTCAGATTTGGTTTTCATGATTATACTCATTTACTCAAAGTAGCACGCCCGCATATTCCAATCATATATAGTTCATCTTTCTTATATATCATCAAGTAGATTCCCTGTGTTTTTATTAAATTTGAGGGTCCGAACTTCACTCATGCCAACCTTTTAAATCGCAATAACAGAAATGGGAATAATTTACTGGGTAGATTGCAATCTAATCCAAAATATTATTTAAGTCGTCTATGTTTTTTCTCATTTCAGAAGTGCTCTCCTCTGATTGAAATGGTACGGGTTTTAGCATTCCAGAAATTTCTTTCGTTGTATCCCAAGTACCATAGTCAATACACTTAATGGTTTGTTTGTCAGACGTCATATCATAGTTTCTTGCATGCGGATCGTCTATCTCAACTGGCACCTGAGCGCCTGATTTTAGGGCGGGATCTAACTGTGTACATAATTTTTCCATAATCAGATATTTCCCTGACTTACTAATACTTAGAACCTCTGCAATGCAGTCGGTCACCCTAGAAAGTCCGTTTATAATGCTAGTAAAGTAAAAAGTTGCTTCATTTTCATTATTGTCCACTCCCCCTAAAATGAGACATCTATAATTAGATTTTCTGCTTTAACATTTGCAGAGGTCCGCATGAAAAAAGCACGTTTTACTGAAACCCAGATCGTTAACATCCTAAAACTGACTGATTCTGGTCTTAAAGTTGAAGAAATCTGCCGTCAGAACGGAATGAGTAATGCAACTTATTACAATTGGAAATCTACGTACGGTGGTATGGAAGCCAATGATGTTAAAAGATTAAAAGAACTTGAAGATGAAAATGCCCGATTAAAAAAGCTATTTGCTGAAGTCAGCCTGGAAAATCATGCCATGAAGGAGCTTTTCGCAAAAAAGGGTTGGTAATAACCGAGAAAAAATCCTGTGCCGAACTGTTAACGGCCTCAGGGCTGTCGGTTATTACAGCCTGTAAACTGACCTCATTATCCCGGGCATCTTTTTATCGACGTAGCACTGACTGGCGGGAAAAAGGTAAGGCGGTGATTGATGCCATTCAGACCGTTTTGGCTAACTCTCCTCAGGCGGGTTTCTGGAAATGCTATTACCGTCTCAGATTTAAGGGAGTTATCTTCAATCATAAACGTGTATATCGCGTCTATTGTCGGTTAGGCCTGAACCTTAAACGCAGAATTAAAAAAACGTTGTCAAAACGTGAAAATAAGCCGTTATCTGTTGTGAATCAGCCGGATATTCAGTGGGCACTGGACTTTATGCATGATGCACTTTATTGCGGTAAGCGATTCAGAACGCTGAATATTATTGACGAAGGAACCCGTGAATGTCTGGCGATTGAAGTCGATACCTCATTGCCTGCAGACAGAGTTATCCGTGTACTTGAGCGGCTGAAAGAAGAACGAGGACTGCCTGAGCAAATCAGAGTCGATAACGGACTACCGTTTGAATCAACAGTTTTTGCACGCAAGGATCCTGCCATCTAATACAAAGACGATGGGTCATTTTGTATCCGATATCGCTCATCTCCTTTCGGCTTATAAATATGCTTACCATGACATACAAGGGTCCGAATGGCCCGACAGGACTTAACACAGCATTTTGGGAAACCATGGGCGTTGAGCATTATCTAATGGTCGCGATGCGCCTTACGGCCCGTTGAATCACGTCCCATGGCTTATTTCATAATACCCTTTGTAATCAATATTCTGCTTTACAATTGCATGCGCCACTCTGGCGACTTTTGTTGCTACAGCCGTCATGGTGTAGTCCCTCCGGTTTTTAGTACCACCGCCAATGAGGATCTCCGGCCAGTTTTTGCCTCGCATAGATAACGGGTGGCATATCACCCAGTGAGCTATGCGGACGTTCTTCGTTATATTCTGCGCGCCAGTCTTCTGTTAGCACACGGACTTCTGACAGTGTTCTGAACAGATACATATCGAGTATTTCTGTTCGTAGCGTTTTGTTAAATCGCTCAATAAATCCGTTCTGCATTGGCCTGCCTGGCTGAATAAAATCGAGTATCACGCCGTGCAACTCTGCCCATTCAGCTAAAGCAGCGGCTGTAAGTTCTGGCCCGTTATCGCTGCGTATAAATGCCGGATAGCCTCTTTCAGCACTTAACCGCTCCAGGATGCGTACAACGCGATGAGCTGGTATATTCAAATCAACCTCGATTGCCAGCGCTTCCCGATTAAAATCATCGACGACGTTAAATAACCTGAATCGCCGCCCGTCGATCAAGGCATCACTCATAAAATCAACTGACCAACAGTGGTTCATTTTATGCGGAATAACCAACGGCTGTGGATGCCTGTTAGGTAAGCGTTTTTTTCCTTTACACCGAAGGTTCAGTTTTAATAATCGGTAGATCCGGTAAACCCGTTTTGCATTCCACGATAATCCTGCTTGACGTAACTTATTGAACATAAGGCCAAAACCATAGGCCGGATGCTGATGTGCAAGTTTTTGTAATGCCTCGACCACGGGCAGATCCCGCGCCGTGTTCGGGCAATAATGCAACAGGCTTCGACTAATACCGATAATCCGGCACCCGCGTCGTTCGCTGGCCTGATGTTCCGTCATGACGTAACGCACCAGCTCACGCTTCTCAGGCACCGTTAAAGTTTTTTTGATACAACATCCTTAAGAATTTCATGATCTAAACTAAGGGATGCGTACATTTGCTTTAACCGGCGATTTTCCTCTTCCAGCTCTTTCATTCGTTTGATATCAGAGGATTCCATGCCACCATATTTGGCTTTCCAATTGTAATAGCTGGCTTCCGACACACCGTTTTCTCGGCACACATCCTTCACATGCCGACCACCTTCAACCTCTTTCAGAACACGTAGGATCTGAGTTTCAGTGAAACGCGCTTTCTTCATGATGAGCCTCCGTTGGTTGTATTTTAACCAGAGAACTCCATTGTGCGGTAAGACTAAATTCAGGAGGGACTACAATGGCACGACACTTAGACCGAATACTAGGCTACGCATCGCTGTCATATGGGTACCCAAAGAAAAACGCTAAAAGGTGCAGGTTTTGGCGGGAC
Organism: Prodigiosinella aquatilis; assembly: GCA_030388725.1. Taxonomy (NCBI): domain Bacteria; kingdom Pseudomonadati; phylum Pseudomonadota; class Gammaproteobacteria; order Enterobacterales; family Pectobacteriaceae; genus Prodigiosinella; species Prodigiosinella aquatilis. The sequence goes on along the minus strand of CP128857.1, from coordinate 3,477,310 downwards.
GGATTTTCAATTTTTGCCGAGCAGGATAATACGGCGCTGAGCACAGTATTAGGGAAGAAAATGGAACGGCTTCATACCGAAAATGATCTTGAGAAATTCTTACTTAAACAATGCGGACGAAGCATCACAATCGTCTCCGCATTTGCCTCCGGCACCGTTAGACTCCTGAAATCTATCGCCGCTGAGAATGATGTCGAAGTGATTGTGGGTACGATCAACGCGTTTACCTCTCCGACATTTATTGACGACGCTCGAACGCTGCTCCGCCGGCGGCTTTGGGTGGATTTTTGGGGCAACACTAGCATCCACTGGAAGCTCTATCTCGTCTCGCCTGATATCGTGGTCATCGGAAGTGCAAACTTCACTAACCAAGGCATTGGGATGGGGCGAGACACTTGTGTGGTGATCCAGGACGGTCATCTTTTTGAGGAATATCAGCAACAACTGAAAATCCTAAAAAGGGAGAGTGAAGTAATGGATGGGGGATCTTTCGGCTTTGATGACGCCCTTGAGCGTCACCGCAAGCAGCACAACCGCAATCAAGCAGCCTTACAAATAGCTCAGCAAGGATCACAGTCCAGAAGCCGAACTCGCAAAGTGCCCACCTTTGATGAATGGGCAAAGCAGGGTTTCCTCACGATCCCGTTGTTTGTCTGGGATGAGACCCATACCCTGACAAGAAAGGTTGAGGCAGCCCGAATCATGTACGACCAAGATGGTGTAACCGAGCATTTCGCTGGAAATACAAGCAAACCTGTCGATCCCAAGGTATGGCCTTATCGAGACTTCCTTACTGAGGCGAGCTATGGCTCAAAACCTCCATTTGATCCGAATACGGTAGTACTCGCCACAAAAGCGAATGGTGCGTACATGCGCTTTATGCAGCTTGACGTTATTGTCCGAAAGGATGACCTCGGGCTTGACTTCATGATAGAACGCCGCAAGGGTCGATACGCACATCCTTTCGAGATTACTTCAGCAATCAAGGCTGCCATCGTGCGTCTCATCGAAAAGGGAATGTGTAACCACTACGCAATTCCAGTCGAGGCGCTTCAGGAGGAGTTGCTCTTACCCTGAGCAGAGCCTACGAGCGAAGGCTTTCAAAGCAAAGCGGTCGCTCACCAAGGGCTGAAAACGACCCTCAGCAGGTGGTTAGCTAGCAAACAAGCTAAGCCGCCTGCCACCCTCAGTGTCAGCTACCGTGTTAAGTCAAGAAAAAATAGATTCAACTTTTGGTGAATCGCACCCTGTGCACTGAGGGACCGTCAGCAAACTGCCTGCGCTATCTTTTGATTTATCGTAGGCACCTATCTAATCGGCTACCACTGATTTACGTTAATGAATCCAGTGCCACATGGAACCATCGCATCATGTCACTTTGCATGCATCGTGCTCATCAGAAAAGCGGTATTCTGCATCGAACGGTTTTTGTGTTTTCAGTACACCATAGCACCAGTGAACAAGTTTTCGCATCAGGGCACCAATGGCACACATTTTTGCCTTACCACGCTGGCATAATCGCTCATACATTGCCTTCATCGCCGGGTTAAATCTCATGCCGCACAACGAAGCCAGATAGAGTTTTGCACGGATCTCCGGCGGCCCGATTTTTGACAACCGTCCCCGTCCTCTGACTGAAGTACCTGAGTTCTTTTCAACAGGCACTACACCGAGAAAGGCAGCGACCTGTTGCGCTGTTTCGAAGTGATGGCTACCCAGGATAACCAGCATATTCAGACCCAACAGAAAACCTACGGATTTTATTGATGTCAGCAGGTCAAAATTCTTTTTTAATTCAGGATCCTGATCGAGATGACTTTGTATGAGAGCGTCCAGGTGCTTCAGTTCTGCACCTAAACTTCGGAGCATGTTTTCTATAGATGCAGTAATAACAGCGGGGGTATCAGTTGCCCTTGCATTTTCCAGCCTGTTTTTTTCGCGGATACTGTCTGCGACAAGAGCATCGCGACGATGCAAAAGCGCACTGAGATGGAGGATGTTGTCCGGCGGCGGGCTCCACGCTTCAGGTGCTTTAAGCGCGCCGTAACAGGCAAGCATATAAGCATCAACCCTGTCATTTTTCGTCAGGATCCCCATACCACGGGCAAATTCTCTACTGCGGTATGGATTGGCAAGCGATATCATCGCACCGGCCTTGTGAAGGCCATATGCTAATGATTCGTGATAAACGCCCGTGGCTTCCATAATGATATGAACATTTTTCAACCCGACGTTCTGTTTGCAGAGCCAACTAATTACAGCAATGACCGCATTAAAATCGTTTTTAAGCTTGCGCGTTTTCACCTTGCCTTTTACGCCATCACACAGCAGACACAAATCCAGGGTTTTCTTGCTGACGTCAACACCTAACTGAAACATAGCCGTTTCTCCTTTCACAGAACCATCACGCCTATTACCCTTGTACATGCAGAGTCATCGCTCTTGGCAACCGTTCAATGTTAATGCTGGCGTGAAAGGTGAAGCGGAGGGTTTTAGCTGACACCGAAGGTCGTAGCCTTAAGGATAGTTACTGACTCACTCCGCCTCATGTGCTGGTAGCTAACCACCACATTGTTATTACATACAAGGATAGTTGTCACCCCCTTCTAAAAATGGATCCAGAGGGCGATGGAGTGACAGATGAAACGAATTTCCCCTGAACGAAAGGCCAGCGTATTGGCAAAATTGCTACCCCCTTACAACATGACCGTCGCGATGGTTGCACAGAGGGAAGTGAGGTGGTCACTGGATTTGTGCCAGGGAAGGTGCGAACAAGTTGGTTATATTATATTGTAGTCCTGCCAATATTTAGCCCTGATGAGTAGCGATGCTATCTGACAAATACTCTGACAGAAACGCTCCAGTTACTGACTGATTGTCCTTTACCATTCCGAAGGGACTTCCTTGATAGACGATCTTTCCCCCATGCTTTCCTGCACCGGGACCCATCTCAATCACATGGTCAGCAGCGGCAATTATATCGAGATTGTGTTCGACAACGATGAGGGTCACTCCTTGATCCGCTAGCGAACCGAACAACTGTATCAGGCGTTCCACGTCTGCCATGTGAAGACCGGATGTAGGTTCATCGAACAGATATATTCCTCCGGTTCGGCCGAGTTCTGCCGCCAGTTTCAATCTCTGTCTTTCGCCACCTGACAAGGTAGAAAGCCGCTGGCCGATCTGCACATAGCCGAGCCCTACCTGCTCCATGCGCGCAAGTGCATCTGAGATTGTAGTTTCGCCCTCGAACAGATGTCGTACTTCTGGTGCGCACATGTTCATTATCTCGGCTATGGAGTGGCCCACAACTCGGGCTGAGCGCGCTTCCGCGCTATAACCGGAACCGTCACAGACTTCGCAAACCGCCTCAACCGCATCGAGGAATGCGAGATCGGTACGGATGACACCGCGTCCTTTGCAGAGAGGGCAGGCTCCGGCAGAATTCGTGCTGAACAGTCCAACATGCTTGCCGCTCCGCCGCGCGAAATAGTGACGAATGTCGTCGAGAATACCAAGGTAACTGGCTGGTGTTGAACGAAAAGAGCCGCGAAGCTCAGTCTGATCAATAACGACGACATCAGAACGAAGCCGGGGCAATATCCGGTTAACAAGTGTCGATTTTCCGGACCCCGCAACACCCGCGACCACCGTCATTACCCCAAGCGGGATTTCGACGGACACGTTATGTACATTGAACATCGATTGATTATGGATGCTGATCCACCCGGACGGAGTGCGAGGCTTTTTGCTGAAGTGCCGCAGCTTGCGAAAGGCTCGACCTGTCTCCGTATCAGCTAATTTCAGGTTCGCCACCGATCCCTGATAGACAACCTCTCCACCGCTTTGTCCTGCCTGAGGCCCCATGTCGATTACATGATCGGCGATGGCGATGATATCGGGGTCGTGTTCGACCAGAAGAATGCTGTTCCCCTTGTCCCTCAAGCGGATAAGCAACTCACCGAGATGGCGAACATCGCGGGCGTGCAGACCAACACTCGGCTCATCGAATACATAGGCAATATCCGCAAGACTGCTGCCAAGATGACGGATCATCTTGATCCGTTGGGATTCGCCGCCGGACAGACCGGATGTTCCCCGATTCAAACTGAGATAGTCGAGCCCTATATCGATCATGCTTTCGAGTTTTTCTACCATGGATGATACGACTGGGAGCATCTCCTTCTCTTTTATTCCACGAACAAAATCGAGCAGTTCGCTTGCCTCCATCTCAGCACATTCCGCAATGTTGTGGCCAGCGATCTGGCAGGAAAGCACTTGAGGATTGAGACGGCCGCCTCCGCAAACCGGACATGGCCCGCTTGTCGTCACACGTGCCAGTGCTTCCAGTTCAACGGTGCTAAGATCCGCCTCTTCGCGTTCCAGAAATGAGCGGCGCAGCCGAGGCAAAACACCTTCATAGACCGTGCTTTTCGGCCAGCCTGGCTTGGGGTGAGTTACGGGCGTACCTTCCTCAATGGTCAGACGTCGCCACTCTATCTCGCTATACGTACCAAGAGGCTTTGCTGTATCGAAGAAGCCTGACAAAGCGTAGCGTTTCCAACGCCATGAAGACGGCTCGAATCCTGGGAAACGGATAGCTCCTTCGTTAAGTGAACGCTCCCGGTCGAACAGCGCTTTCTCGTCGATCATCCTGATCGTTCCTAATCCCTGACACTCCGGACACATACCATTGGGATTATTGAATGAGAAGAGGCTGGATTCTCCGATATGAGGCTTGCCAATGCGCGAGAAAAGCAGACGCAGGAGAGCGTAAATCTCCGTCACGGTTCCGACTGTGGAGCGAGCGTTGCCACCTAGCCGACGCTGATCAACGACAATCGATGCCGGTAGATTTTCGAGACGGTCCGCTTCCGGGTGTCCCTGAGGCTTTAGCCGGTTGCGAACGAAGGTCGAATAAGTTTCGGCCAATTGGTGTTGCGACTCAGCGGCTATGGTATCGAACAGAAGCGACGATTTCCCACAGCCGGAAACCCCTGTGAAAACGACAATCTTATGCTTTGGGATCTCGAGGGTTACATTCTTCAGATTGTTCGTTCGAGCGCGGATAATTCGCATCGGCAAATCAGGCATTTTCAGATGCCTCTGCCTGCAATCCCTTAACGGCTTTGCAGCAGAGTTCGGCGAACATCGCTTGTTCTCCCGCCGTCATGACCAACGCTACCAGCCGCGCCGCATCGCATCGTTGGAGCGCTGCTCTTTCCATGAAGGCTTTGCCCTTGGCGCTAAGTCTGGTTTCCTGCGCACGGCGGTCGGTATCGTCGGACGATTGCTCGATTAATTCGAGATCTTTGAGCACGCGCAGTGCCTTTGACAGTTGGGTGCGGGAAACACCTAAGCGCTCGCTAATGATCGACGGTCGCAAAGCACCGTCGACGCGCAGGACTTCCAGTACATCATATTGTGCCCATGTTACCGCTTCTGGCGTGAAACGGTGGCGACGGGCGACCAGTTCACATTGCAGAAGAGATAGTGAGTTTTCAAGATTTATAGTTTCCATTCGGAAACTATAAATCTTGTTGGATTGCCAATCAATCAGATTCGATGAACTTATTGATAACCTTTTGGATATAACGTGTTAGCTTGGCTAGATTCCCTCTCATCCGAGCATTTGTGCTTTGGGTGTGTGCTATGCCCCATCGATGGATGGTGGACAAAAGGGCGGTTAAACACCGCCCTGACAATCAATGTTGTTTAATATAGATATTGCGAGTCAGATAAAATCCGAGAGGCGAAACAACAAATCCACCGATAAAGGGTTTCACCAACTGGTTCTGGACATAGTAATAGACCGGAATGGCGGGAACATCCTTGCTCAGAATGTCGCTGGCTGTTTGGTATTCTTGCTTGATTTTTCCGGCATCGGTCGTTTCACTGGCTGTCTGAATGGCGGCATCAAAATGACGATTACTGTACTTAGTGGTGTTCTGCGTATCCCCGGTGCGGAAGGTATTAAAGAATGTAGAGGGTTCGTTGTAGTCGGCAAGCCAGGTATAACGCACCAGATCGAAATTCCCCTGACGCATGGTTTCAAGCATGGTTTTCCATTCCTGATTTTTCATAGTGACATCGGCCCCCAGATTCTTTTTCCACATGGATGTCGCCGCAATAGCAATACGTTGATGATCCTGAGAGGTGTTATAAAGCAGATTCAGTTTCAGGGGATGTGCCGGGGTGAAACCGGCCTCAGCCAGTAATTTTTTCGCCTCAGCGTTACGTTTACTCTGAGACCAGGCGGCATATGCCGGTGGGGTGAACGTCATTCCACCAATTTTTAATGGCATCAGTGTGTCAGCCGGTTTTTGCCCTTGTCCCACTACTTTATCAGCGATAATGCTTTTATTCAGGGCAAGATTAAGCGCCTGGCGGACACGAACATCGTTGAACGGGGCTTTAGCCGTATTGAACTTGTAATAATAGATGCCGAGCAAATCAGTATTATGAATCTGTCCGCCGAGTTCGGCTTTGAGCTGCCGGTACTGAATTGTTGGAATAGTATCGGTAATATCGATTTCGCCAGCCCGGTAGCGGTTAACCATGGCCGCCTGGTCTGCGATGGGCAGGTAAGTGACTTTGTTGATTACGGTTGCTTTATTATCCCAGTATTTAGGATTGCGCTGGGCCACAACTTTTTCGTTTACCACCCACTGAACAGGGGTATACGCACCGCTGGTGACGATATTGCCTGGCTGCGTCCATTTGTCGCCGAATTTCTCGACAACAGCTTTGTTGACCGGGAACAACGATATATGGCCCACGAACTGGAGAAAATAAGAAACGGGTTGGGAAAGCGTTACCTGGACGGTATGGTCATCCAGAGCTTTTACACCAAGCTGGCTGACGGGCATTTTGCCATCGGCAATGGCCTGCGCGTTTTCAATATGGGCATTCGAGGCAAAAGAAGCGTAGGGCGACGCGGTTTTGGGATCCACCAGTCGCTGCCAACTAAACACCACATCCTGGGCCGTGATGGGTTTCCCATTGGACCAGACGATGCCAGGGCGTAAATGAAATGTCCAGACCGTGTTATTCTGGTTTTCCCATTTTGCAGCAAGATCCGGGTGGATTTTGCCAGCTGCGTCAATACTGACCAGTCCGCTGAAACAATCCAGAATGATATTGAAGGATTCGTTACTTTCGGCGAGCTGCGGATCCAGCGTCGCAGGTTCGGCGCCGTTGCTGCGGACCAGTTCCTGTTTACTGGCTAGTGTGACCCCGCTGGGCACAATGGCTGCCTGTACCAACGGAACTTGCAAACCCATAAGCGCAAGCGCTGAAAGTATGATTATTTTCCTGTTGTTTATTTTCATAAGTATTTCCTCTTTATTATTTCCCATGCTGAATATTCAGCTGTGACGAGTTGTGTGTTTGCATTTGTTTTTTTTGCAAAACGGATATATTCCGTTCGGTTTCTATACTATGGAGGTGAAATGTAGAAATGTGCTACAAATAATGAAAAGGTATTTATTTTGTTGTGTGCCATTTCAGGCATAAGAAAAAACAATTTTTGCTATGATCTCTATTGAATATATAGGGAAAAATGGCCTAAGGAATACACTGTGAAAGTATCTGAAAAGCAGAAATAGTGTAGAACCACATTTTGTATCACTATTTCCTATACGACGTTTAACCAGTGTGTCGGCCATTTATTCATCGCAATGTATTGTTCTACAATCTTAATCAGAGAAGTTAAAAAGCGGGTTAAAATGTGTGACTTTTAGATTGATTTTTCCGAGATGGCATTAGCCAGTGTGGATTTACCGCTGTTTGATGGCCCTATGGTACATATTCTGCGACCGGGATCTGAGCGTTTCATTACAACTCTATTTATAAATATACTTCTGATTAATAACATGTAAATAATCAGGGGTGACAATTTAAAAGGGAGGGAATTTTGTCAGCTATTTCTATTGAAAAGAAATCCCGGCGGTTTCAACTTCGGCGCTGCGCCCTTTTCATATCGGTATAGGGCTCGCCAGGATCGATTACCTCTTCAGCACTCAATCAGTGGCCTTTCTTGTTCTTTAATTCGCTAGCCGTAAATTGTAGCAGCTTATCAATACTCTCGCGAACATGGTCAGTCATTTCTCTCTTCATGATCATCCGCAAGGGAACTTACCGCACGAGGTTTTACGGTTGATGTTGACCTCTGTCTGGAGGTCGATGTGAGCAGGATAGGATGCCGTTTAAATGACGCTTTTTACATGGCCGTTTAAACCCGGCCATAGGTCCGCTTTGGATGTTATGGTATACCTCAATCTGATATTAATCAGTTGAAATCAACACCGAGGGTCAGCCTGAAAACTATCCTATCTTGTAATATTGTGTGGCCTTGAGGTGTGACATTCGCTCAGGTGACGACCTTGGTGAAAGCCAGGGATGCACCCAGCACGATCAGCACGATGCCGATGCTCTTGTCGACCACACCTTGCCGCTTGAGTAGCCGCCGACGCATGGTGGGTGCGGCAAAGAATAGCGCAACGATGCTGAACCAGACCCAGTGAGCTACCGACATAAACAGGCCGTAGGCGAAGTTATGACTCAAAGGGCTACCTGGCTGGACGACCTGGCTATAGGTGGCCACCACGAAAAGCATGGTTTTTGGGTTGAGCGCATTGGTGAGAAAGCCCATACGAAAGGCTGCAAACGGTGATGGAACAGTGCCAGCGGCCTCCTCAAGTGTCAGTACGGCCTTGTTGGTTAGCGACTTATATCCCAGATAGATAAGGTACGACGTGCCCAGGATTTTCATGGTCATGAAAAGGACGGGGGAGCCAGCTATCAGCACGGCAATACCAAACACGGTGTACATCACATGGACCTGTACACCGCAGGCAATGCCCAGGGCTGAGAGCAGTCCGGTACGCGAGCCGAAGGCATAGCTGTTGCGGGTAACCATCGCGAAATCTGGGCCGGGGCTGATGACGGCCAGAATGGTGATGGTGGCAACGGCGATCAATTCATTCATCAATCAAACTCCAGTGAACAAAGCAGGTCGACAGCCCGCCAGCGCTTTCAGCGCTTGTTGAAAGTAATAAAGAGAACGTCCCGATAACCCTGCCGGGTAGGGGTGTCCGCCAGCATGGGTGTTATGTATGCCATGTAGGGTTCTTTCATCGTTGGTGATGGCTGCCTTATTGGGGGAACGGATGGGCTCTTGTTGTTCCTGGTTGTCGAGGGTGGTCGGGTAGAATTGCGAAATCCTATTTGACGACGATTTCGCACAGATTGATGGCATCGTTATGAGCAGTTGGATACATAACTAACTGCTTTGATAACATCATCAGCGATAATATATTCTCCATAATGTTTCCTTAGCTATATGTTTTTACGTTATTTATCTTGTCGAGATGGTCCGATTATTGAATGCTTGCGCGATTCAAAAAAGCGATTTATCGTGAAGCAAATCTGATAAATTTCATCGTGTATATGAAACTCCCCTCTCTTGCTTCATTTCGCTTCTTTGAAGCGGCAGCCCAAACCGGCAGTTTCGTCAAAGCTGCCGAGTCTTTGCATGTGACACACGGTGCTGTCAGCCGGCAGGTCCGACTGCTGGAAGAGGCCTTGGGGATAGAACTGTTCGAGCGGCGCAACCGGGCGATCTTTCTGAACGCGGCTGGCCGTTCTCTGCATGCGGTCACTCAGTCGGTCTTCGAGCAACTCGACGGTGCGGTGTACCGACTACAGCAAACAGCACCGGATGAGGTGCTGACACTGTCTTGTGAGCCCACGATTGCCATGAAGTGGTTGATCCCTCGGTTACCTGCTTTTCACCAGGCTCATCCTGATATCAATCTTCATCTGGTTGCGGCGGGCGGTCCGATTGACTTCTCACGCAGTGGGGTGGACCTCGCATTACGGCGCGACGATTTTCATTGGGATCAGGAAATTCATGCCGTGAGGGTTTGCGACGAATGGGTAGGGCCGGTGAGCCGAGATAGGCGAGGCCGCATGGATACTCTGGAGGACGTGCGCTTACTGCATTCTGGCTCGCGGCCGAAAGCCTGGTCGACGTGGCAACGCTTGGCGAAGGTTTCAACCAAAGGCAGTATTCGGATGGACTATGAGCACTTCTATCTGTGCATTCAGGCTGCCGTCTCAGGCCTGGGCATGGCGATGGCTTCCTTTCTGATGGTGCAGGACGAACTTGAGAATGGACAATTGCACGCGCCGTATGGGTTTGTACGGGATGGTTCGGCTTACTATCTGTTATCACCAGGACCGCTTGAGCAGGATGAAAAACGCACACGTTTTCAAACCTGGCTGGTGCAAGAAGCGGCAGGTTGCCTTCCCGTGATCAAGGGCCAAGATAGCGAAAAATAGTGTTGCGTTATGGTGGAAGTGGCCTGCGCTATATCGATCGCTAAAGTACAGAGGGCAGGGCGACCGGGATACATAATAAGCATCGATAGTCAACACGACCGTACGGTCTTGCGCCATACCGGCGGTGCCTGAAACAGACGCTTGCCCGGCACGCCGGGAGACGATGGGGAAAGTAATAACTCTATGATGGCGTTCGCCATATCGGTCAGAGGTTGGGCAAAGGTTGTCAGCTGATAGCCGACCCAGCCAGCCTGTTCGATGTTATCAAAACCGATAACGCAGATATCCTCGGGAATACGCAAGCCAAACTCGTGGCGCGCCACGTCGATAAAGCCGCAGGCAACCAGATCCGTGACGCAAAATACTCCATCCGGACGATGGCGACCCGCCAGCAGTTCCCGTGCCGCAGTCGCGCCGGTGTCATAACTGGCCGGCCCCGAACGGACTAACTGGCACGCTCCTCCGGCATGACTGGCGGCTTCGAGAAACTTGGTTTCCCGGATCACCATACTGGGTGATCGGACGGAAGAAGAAATCATCGTGATGTGCTGACAACCGGCTCGTGAGAGCATGTGATAAGCATCGGTCATGGTCGAGGTGTAATCGATTTCGATGTTGTCGGCACCGGCGAATTGCCCCATGCGGTTAATCAGAATCACCTGCTGACCGCTTTGCAGGCAAGTTTCAACCAGTGAAGCCTGCGGTGTGCCTGACAGTACGATGGTGGCGGCGGCGCGATAATTGAGCGTCTGGCGCAATGCGGCATCGGAACTCTCTTCACCGCCGTCAGTGTTGATCACCATGACCGCACGCTGTGCCTGATGTAGACGGCGGGTGATCTGATCGAGCAGACTTGCCTGGTAGGGGGCGCTGAGATTGCCCCCGAGAATGCATACCGGACGACAGGCTTCTTTGGACAAGCTGCGCGCCAGATGATTAACGTGGTAGTTAAGCGCTTCGGCGGCGGCCAGAACTTTACGGCGTGTTTCGGCTGATACGCTGCTGCCGGAGGTAAACGTGCGCGAAACCGCCGAACGAGAAACCCCTGCCAGACGTGCTACTTCCGCCGCACTGGCCATACTTTTACCTGACAAAGCAGACATCTCTTTACCTCTTAACAACTGGTTACTTAACGTCTGGTTGCCCAATGTCCAAACCCGCGGCCTTTAATACCTGTTCCATCTCAATAGCTTGCTGCGCCAGAGAAATTAGTATCGGTTTCGGTGTTTCGTGCCACTCATCCGGATGCAACTGGCGTTTATCCCGGATATGGGCGATAGCCGATGCTAACGTCGGATAGCGTTCCGGACATTCCAGATGCATAAATAAGGCGACGAGTGCGACAGAGCGACTGCGACCGCCGCGGCAGTTGACCAGAATATTGCCCGGCTCCCGGTTACGGTAAGACGGCTTGTCGGGGATTTGCTGTAGCAGAGCGGAACGCATCAGGTGATAGCCAGCATGCAGCATGGTCGCCGCGTTGCCTGAACCGTCGACGAGGCCGAGTTTGTAGTAGCGAATGGGGCCTGAACCGTGATTGATCAAGTGGGAGGACATATTCGGTTCTGGAGAGGAAACCCAGTCGATATCGAGGTTGACCGCGCAGTTGATGATGGTTCTGATGTTGTGCTGTTCCAGCAGTGCCAGATCGGTCGCTCCAGCGGAACCCCCGATGTAAATGTCCATGCCCCAGCCGGGAAAGTCGGATTCTATCAAGCTGATAGCGGGTCGGGCGTAGCGCGGTGCTTTTGTTTCGTCGTCGGCCGGCTCTTCGGCGGGAGGAGCCTCTGTCGTGGCGACAGGGATCCCTGTCGCGCGGGCCAATGCATGTGCCACACCGGGTGTGGCGGCTAAAACCGGCTGGCCGTTGAATATCTCAGCGGTGCTGATGGGGGAATATCCGGTACTGCCGCCAGCTTCCCGTACCAGCAATAAACCCGCCAGACAATCCCAGGCGTTCATATGTAATTCGGCGTAACCATCAGTGCGGCCTTCGGCGACCCAGGCCAGCGCCAGCGCACCAGATGCCCCGCGACGTACATTTGCTCCCTGACGCAGTATCGCCGCCATGACATCCAGATAACGTCGCTGGGTAGACCGCGGAGACCAACCAAGTTCGAATGTGGCGTTGCGTACGTCATCTGTTTTGGCGGTATGCAACGCCTGACCGTTTTTCTGCGCGTAGTGGCCGCGACGCGCCATATACAGTTCCTGAGTCGCCGGGTTGTAAATCGCTCCCAGTTCAGTGACGCCTTGAGCAATGAAGGCGATAGCGACGCAAAAGTGTTCGATGCCGCGCGCGAAATTGGCGGTGCCGTCAATAGGATCGACCACCCACAGGCTGGATGCGTCATTGGCGCTGCTGCCGGTTTCCTCGCCCAGCAGGGCATCTTCAGGAAACGCATCGGCAATGGCTTGTCGGATCTGTTGTTCTACCAGGGTATCGGCTTCGGTCAGGAAGTCCTGATGGCCTTTAAGCGAGAACTCCCCGGTTGACGAGCACGAAAGTGCCGGAGTGCGGTATTGCCAGCGTCGAGAATAATACGTTTTAAAGCAGCTTCACGCCGCTCCAGGTTAATTAGAGTCAAAAGTTTGCTCCCAGTACGAAAACAATGAAGAGCGCAGTAGCAGGCGCTCTCCCGTTGATAGTTCTATTTCCGGTAATTCAGATTCCAAAGGTCTTGCCAATCCTGGCGGCTCTGCCAGTCTATTTTCGCTGTTGAGGTTTTGTATACCATCAATTCATCGCGATATTTTTCGATGCCGGAGGCTTCATCTGCCGGCAGTTTTACCGTCTGGTTGGTAGACATCTTGCCGTCAACGCCTTGCGGTGCGATGCCCTTGGCGGTCATCAGGTAATGCATAAACAGTTTAGCGGTGTTCGGACTGTGGCTACCGGTAGTAATGACGCCGAGACTTGGGTAATTCCAACCGATAAATGGCTTCATGCCGTGGCAGAGACCCAGTTTCATGCCTTGTTTGTTTTCACGGAATTTCGCGGTAGAAACCAGACCGACGAAATCGTCTTTGCCATCTGGCGCACCAATGGCTTCTGCCGCATCGGTGTCGGAATGGGTCAGCAGTGGGCCGTTCGCCGCCAGCGCTTTAACGAATGCCGCCATTGCCGATTTCTCTTCCGTTTTCAGCGGCTTGCCAAACTCTTGTCGATAGGCATCGCGTACCGTTTGATCGTAATTGGTGGCCATTTGACTGAACCAGTCGGTGTAGGCTGGCTTACCGGTTGGATCCTGCATCGCCACTTTGCCACGCCACTTTGGTTCGGTCAGTTGCCAGATGTTAGTGATCGGGCAACTGCTGTGATGCACCGTATTATAGGCAAAAACATTCGGTGCCAATACCACCGTCAGCGGATCTTGATAGTGCGCTGGAATAACGGTTTTCATGTCTCCTGGCACCCAACTTTTGACATAACCTTTGTCCAGAAGCTGCTCTATGCCAGCGGGAGCGTCTTCTATGATTGCGACATCAGATTTGACATTGTGCGCCAGCGCTTCTCGGCTGAGAATTTCGATAATTTGTGGTGCATTAGCCTTAATACCAACTGCTTTAACGCCGTATTGCTGGCTAAATTCCTTCGCCTGTTGAACGATCTTGCCGGTTGAGGCGTAGACGGTGATAGGGGCTTCTTTTTTCGCTGCGGCGATCAATGATTGCAGATCGAAAGACTCCGCTGCATGAGCACTGGCGGTAGCAGTAGCGCACGTCGCGAGTATGACCAGGCTCGTTATCAATTTGCGGTTCATGATATTTCCTTTGGTTGCGAGTTTTTGTTGGCCTTGAATGGATAGTTTTTTTCGGCTTTCAGTAGGTCGTTTTTGCTGGCCTGTTGTTAGCTTACAAAGCGTTCCTGACGTTGCCCCTGCTGGTTGAAAAAGTGTAGCGAGGCGGCAGGCAACTGACAGTGCACTTGCTGATTCGCCTGCCAACGTGGACGCAGTTGTGTGGAGTGGAACAGGTGATCGCCGCCCCTTACCAGTTCAATCACCCAACTGCCGCCGGTTGGCATGATGTTGTCGATGATCATTGGCACGCTATCGGTCTGTGGCTGTTCGGATAGCATGATCTCTTCGGGACGAATGCCGCAGACATGCATTTCGTCCTGTAGGGAAAAACGCTGTTGGATGTGGCTCGCCAGCACACTGGATGGCTGATTGAGCGAGATCATGTTCAGTTTGGGCGTGCCGATAAACTCGGCGACAAAGCGGTTCGCGGGTTTGGCGTAAATCTCGTCTGGCGTCCCGACCTGCTGTAAATGTCCGGCACTCATGACCGCGATGGTGGTGGCGAGGGTCATCGCTTCCCATTGATCGTGGCTGACAAAGACGATGGTCGTGGCAAAGGTTTCGTGTAAGCGTCGTAACTCGGCACGCATCTCCAGACGCAGGGTGGCATCGAGATTGGATAACGGTTCGTCGAGCAGCAGTACTCCGGGATTAACCGCCAACATGCGGGCCAGCGCGACACGCTGTTGCTGACCGCCGGAAAGCTGAGTCGGGTAGCGGCTGGCGTATTCGGCGATGCGCAGCTTTTCCATAACATCCTGGCAGCGGGCGATACGCTTTGTGGTCGGTACTTTCTGTAAGCGCAGCCCAAAATCAACGTTTTGCGCAACTGTCATATGTGGCCACAGGGCGTAGCTCTGAAAGACCAGGCCGACGCGGCGCTGCTCCGGTGGAATAAACGTTGCCCGGGCAACGGAATCCATCACCTTATCGCCAATCGCAATTTCGCCGCCGCTGGCGGATTCAATGCCAGCAATCATACGCAGAATGGTCGTTTTACCGCAGCCGGATGGACCAAGCAGACACATGAACTCGCCATCTTTGACCGTCAGGCTGAGGTTGTCCACCGCAGGTTTCTGACCACCGGGGTAGATTTTTATCAGGTTGGTTAAGGTAATCGCAGGCATATCAATTCTCCAGACCTTCAGCCAGACCGGTACCAGAAATCTTCTGGATCAATATTGTGCCGGTCCATGAAATCAGCGCGATCATCAACACCACCGCGTTGGCCGCTTGCTGGTAGTTGTAATCAATCAAACGCAGGGAATAAGTGGTGAGGACGTCAGTGGCGGGTATCGCCAGAATGATGAACAGGCTGACGCCCTTAATACCAGAAATAAACGGCAGCAAAATGCCGGTTGTCAGCGGTGCCGCCTGGATAGGGATCACAATTCGCCCGATACGAGTAAACCAACCGGCGCCAGCGACGCGAGCCGCCTCTTCCGGCTCTCTGCCCAGTTGTGTCATCGCTGCGATACCCGAACGGCTGGCATATGGCATTTTCTCCGCAATGAGCGCAATGACCAGCAGCATGGGTGTACCGTACAGGGCGGGTATCGGCCCGTGAGCCACTGCAAACAGAGACAGGAAGGCCGCGGCAAACGCAATGCCGGGAACCAGATAGGGCAGGAAAGTAATCTGACGTAAAAATCCCCCGACCCAGCGGATGGAGCAGCGCATCACCGCATAGCCGACCAATAGGCCCAATACGCCGGCAGCGAGTGAGGCGGAGCCGACAATAATGATGGTATTCCATACCGCGTGCCAGAAATCAGGTGTGAGCAGAATCCCGTTATGCAGGGCGACCGTATCCAGGTTATGACCAATCCAGAAATCAAAGGTGAAGTTATCGGCGGTAAAGCGTCCGGGTAATTTCATGATGGTGGAAAAAAACAGGGTGAGGATCGGAATGGCAACCCCCAACAGCACAAATGTGAGGGCTATGCCGAAAGCGGCGAAACCCCACCGGCCGAGATGGCGACGGCGATCCATTCCACTTTTGCCTCCCACCGTCACAAAACGTCTGGCTTCACGCAACATCCGCATATCCAGCAGCAGGGTGATCATGCCCATCAGCATAATGACTGCGGCGATCACTGCGGCAACACCATTCTGGCGCGATCCCAGTGCGCGGTACAAACCGGTGGACAGCGTCTCAAAATGTACCGGTAAACCGAGAATATAGGGAATGGCGAACTCGCCAATACAGTCGGCAAAGATCAGCAGCGCAGCTGACAACAGGGCCGGACGAACCAAGGGGGCAATAATACGAAACGCGATGACCTTGCGCGACGCGCCGAGGACTCGCGCGCAATCTTCTAACTGCACGTCCATTCGCTTTAGCGCGTTACCCACAATCAGGATAACCAGCGGCGAGT
Organism: Prodigiosinella aquatilis; assembly: GCA_030388725.1. NCBI lineage: Bacteria > Pseudomonadati > Pseudomonadota > Gammaproteobacteria > Enterobacterales > Pectobacteriaceae > Prodigiosinella > Prodigiosinella aquatilis. Next base: position 3,460,785 of record CP128857.1, on the reverse strand, counting down.
AGTGGATCATCATAATCACTACAATCGGGAAATAGCCATAAGCCAGCCAGTTCGGCGTATGAATGCCGATCACTTCCAGCCAGCCAGGTTGACCGCCCACCGTGTGGTTTTTAAAGATCGTGGTCCAGGCCAGGGCAAAAGTCCAGGATGGCAACATGAATGGCACAATCAGCGCGGTAGCGAACCACTTCCGCCCGGCCATATCGGTACGGTTGACCAACCAGGCTAAGGTTACGCCGATAAGCAGTGCACCTGATACGCTACTTATCGCCACTGAGAGGGTATTGATCAGCGGTGTCCAGAGTAGTAGGTCAGACATCCGCGACACCAGGGTACGCAGCAGATAGTAATAGGTAAAAGCGCCTTCGGTAGCATGTACGCGCACACTATCACCGTTTTGTACCACGACGGCGTCGAACAAAATGGACAATACCGGCGCCAGAATAATCCAGGCAAACAGCAATATCAGCCCGATACCAATTAAATTAGCCGGCTCGTGGCGAGCGATTGCAAGCATGTGCCGTAACTTGCACCACCATGAAGGTTCTACACGGTTAACCGCTTCAGGTATCACTTGGCTTATCCCTTTTCTGGTTTTAGACAGAAAGGACTATATAGAGGCTTTATGACGATTCAGTGACTACTTTGCACCTATGTGCATTATTTTTGCAGCCTAGAACGAGCTATTTCAGGTAAGGAGATCTCTGCCGCATGTGGTCGATTTTTCCACCATTTCGCCAGAGATCCAGGGTTGGATATTATTGACCGACACTGGTTGATGCCCGCCATAATGGAGCTTACATAGCGCGTCACTATAGCGGTGCTATCGTCACTCTCTGTGTGCCAAAAAGCCAGATTGACCCGGCGCAATCTCTGTTTTTAGCGTGAGCTCCGGAATAGTGTACTCCCCTGCATTTTGTGCTCGGAAAGGGATGGGTGTTGCACTCTCCAGGTTATCCAGACGCACACTGAGTTCATTACAGGTCTGTGAAAACCGATCGGCGTCCATACGGCTGGTACGGTAGACCATAAAGGGGGGAAGAACGTCAAAACCAGGGTAGTACAATATTCCATGCTGGATGGGAAACAAGAGATCTTCCATCGGGCCATTGATACCCCGTTGGCTGTAATGGGATTCCCATCCACCAGTAGTAACAACCAACATGGCCCGTTTCCCTGTCATTACACCTTCTCCATAACGATTGCCCCAACGGGTATCTGAATGTTCTCCAACGCCATAGGCAAAACCATATGCGTAGACACGGTCTACCCATCCTTTGAGAATCGCTGGCATGGAGAACCACCACAGGGGAAATTGCAGAATAACCATATCCGCCCAACGTAATTTCTCTTGCTCGCGTGCGATGTCCTGGCTCTGTGTTCCTTGTTCGAATGCGTGTTTAGAATCGAGTGAAGGATTAAAAGGGGCGTCTTCTTGTCTGTCAGTACGATCGTCGGCATCAAGCACCGCTTTCCATTTCATGGCATACAAATCCGATACCTGGACAGTATGTCCAGCATCTTCGAGATGTTTGACCGTAAAGTCTTTTAGCGAGCCATTTAAAGAGTGAGATTCAGGATGGGCATAAACAATAAAAATATTCATAGTGGTATCTCCATGGTGTGATGTGCGCAGAGTAAATCGCTATCAGGTATCATAGAAATGAATTTAAAACATACCAGGTATTGCCATGACTAATATCAGAAGGCTGGATCTCAACCTGTTACTGACTCTTGATGCATTGCTTGAGGAACATAATGTGACCCGGGCGGCGTTGCGTTTGAATCTCTCCCAGCCATCGGTCAGTGTTCAACTTGCCAAATTGAGAGATATCTTTGGGGATCCCTTGTTGTTACCGGGTCCACGGGGGATGAAGCCAACCGCCAGAGCGGATGAATTACGCCAACCCCTGCGGCAAGCGCTGGAGTCCCTTGAGCACGCCATATTACCGTCCGCGCCCTTTGATCCCGCAATGGCCACACAGACATGGTGTGTGGCCGCCTCTGATTACAGCGAATCGACAATTCTACAGCCTGCATTGAGCGGATTACGTTCAGCGGCACCTGGCACCCGGTTGGCCATTGTTGAAACGGTACCGTCACGTATTGCCAGGCAAGCAGAGCAGGGAGAGATTGCGCTGGCCTTTCACTCCAGTGGGGGCGCACCCTCCGGTTTGCGCCGTCGTGTGCTGTTTGCGGAACGTTATGTGTTGGTCAGCCGAGCTAACCATCCGCGTCTGGAAAAACGGCCTTCGCTTGAGCAATTCTGTGCGCTTGACCATGTGATCGTATCGCCGGATGGCGGCGGATTTCAGGGTATTACAGATAATATGCTCTCGACGATGGGTCTGACGCGCCGGGTTGTGCTCTCTGTACCTCACTTCCTGTTTGTTCTGTCAGTGTTGGCGAATACTGATCTTGTGGCGATGTTACCTTCACGTCTGGTGAGGAATAACTCGCTGCTACAGGTTGTTGAACCGCCACTTGAGGTACCCGGTTTCGAGATGTTTATGCTTTGGCATGAACGTTTACATCGCGATCCCGGGCATCAATGGTTACGGGAGTTTATCGCTGCTTCGGTGTGATATTTGAACGATCATTCTGCCTGAATTTGATTATGCAACTTCATGATATCTCCGCCTGAATGCGGTATCCCACCTTGAGCCAGACGGTATCCCTTAATTGGGTAATCGTCTGATAAATAGCCGAATATAGCCCAGTATCACTATCGCCAGACAGTTCCTCGCGTTCTCTTACTACTGTCGTCTACGCTGGTGGGCGCAGTTAATAAAAAGTCACTTTTACTGAATAACTAAGCGTTATCTTATAGATCTGGATCATACTTTCCCGTTGGGAACACGACTATGTTGGTTATTCCGCTCAACCTGTCGTTATTTGCAGTGAGTGAGGGAAAATCATTGGATTGCGTCGTCAGGGGGGAAACATGCTGGATCATTTGAGTATTCCGGTGTCGGATCTGAGCCGTAGTCGGCGGTTTTATGGACAGGCGTTGCGGCCATTAGGGTACGAGCTGGTCAAGAATATGAAATTTGCCGTTAGCTTCGGTGTGCTGACGGGGTACGGTTGTTCATCTGATCCTGGTGGTGAATTCTGGATTTTCCACGGCGAGGTTCTCACTCGCCCACGAGTGCATTTCGCCTTCAGCGTCGCGTCCCAGGAGCATGTAGATGCCTTTTTTGCCGCAGCGATAGCGGCGGGTGGCGTCGACAATGGCCAGCCTGGTTTGCGTACCCAGTATCATCCCAACTATTACGCCGCGTTTGTCCGTGATCCGGACGGGTACAACGTAGAAGCGGTATACCATCGGACCGACGATGGCCGACGGATATGCCGTCCGTTTGATGATTTCCCGGCACAATGCCAGATTTAACGCTATAACATCTAGCACCATTGGTAATGATAAAAAATAATTATGATTGTTATTTTTTGATTTATAAGGATTTTAGTGTTATAGCCGGTGGTGTAGACAACTATTGACCTTTATCTTTTCACTTTCAATAATACGTTGCTGACTCGGGGTGCCTTTGCATTAACTGCGGTGGCTGAGAATTTACCCGTATAACCTGAACTGGATAATGCCAGCGTAGGGAAGTCACGGTATCTCATCGGTTACCGCCTTCTTGACATGCTGGTTGGGAGATTTATGAACGCTCGACCTGTGCTTTTGTCTGCCGCTGTTGCCGCAGATTCCCTGACTCAATTCCACCATCGGGCGCCGTTAGTCCACTGCCTGACCAATGATGTAGTACAAAGTTTTACAGCCAACGTCTTATTGGCGCTGGGCGCCTCGCCCGCGATGGTGGTTGATCCCGGTGAAGCGGCGCAATTCAGCGCGGTGGCCGATGCGTTGCTCATCAATGTAGGTACGCTGGAGCGCGATCGCGCGGATGCTATGCTGGCTGCGGTGAACAGTGCCAATCAGGCCGGAACACCGTGGGTGTTCGATCCGGTGGCGGTTGGCGGGCTGACTTTTCGTACTGAATTTGCCCGTGAACTACTGCAACTCAAACCGGCCGCTATTCGGGGAAATGCTTCAGAAATCATGGCGTTATCCGGGCTAAACATTCAGGGGCGCGGTGTGGACAGCGCCAACGATTCATTAACGGCATTGCCTGCCGCGCGTGAGCTGGCGCGTCGTATTGCTACCGTTGTCGCGGTGACGGGCGAAGTGGATTACGTGACGGACGGTGACCGTGACTGGGCGATTCCCGGCGGGGATAAAATAATGACACGGGTTGTAGGAACCGGTTGTGCGCTATCTGCGGTGGTTGCGGCCTTTTGTGCGCTGGCTGGCGACCGTCTGCCGCATGTGGCGACGGCGTGTCATGTGATGGCACTGGCTGGAGGACGAGCATCAGTACAGGTACAAGGGCCGGGAAGTTTTATCCCGGCGTTTCTTGACCACTTATATCACCTGCGTGCGGAGGATCTGGCATGAGACGCATCAACGCACTGACCATCGCCGGTACGGACCCCAGCGGTGGTGCCGGTATTCAGGCCGATTTGAAAACGTTCTCCGCACTGGAAGCTTACGGCACCAGTGTGATCACCGCACTGGTGGCACAGAATACGTGTGGTGTGCAGTCGGTTTACCGGATTGATCCTGATTTTGTCGCTGCTCAGCTGGATTCTGTATTGAGCGATGTACGCATTGATAGCGCCAAAATAGGTATGCTGGCTCAGACTGATATTGTCGAGGTGGTGGCCGAGCGTCTGCGGCGCTATGTCGTGCCGTATGTGGTGCTGGATACGGTAATGCTGGCGAAAAGCGGTGATCCATTACTGGCGGCTGACGCGGTCGACGCCATTCGGCAGATGTTGTTACCACAGGTCTCACTGATCACTCCCAATTTACCGGAAGCGGCGGCTTTGCTGGCGTGTTCTCCCGCAGCCAATGAGCAGGAAATGCGTCAGCAGGGGGAAGCACTGTTAGCGATGGGATGTCCGGCGGTACTGATGAAGGGGGGTCACCTGAGTGATGAGGAGAGTCCGGACTGGTTATTCTCGGTACAAAGTGAGCCGGTGCGTTTCACCGCGCCCCGCATCCATACCCGTCATACTCACGGTACTGGCTGTACTTTGTCGGCAGCACTGGCGGCGCTACGTCCGCGTTATAACGACTGGTCAGCCACCGTCATGGCCGCCAAAGCCTATCTGCAAGGGGCGCTGGAGCAGGCGGATTCACTGGAGGTTGGGAAGGGAATTGGTCCAGTACACCATTTCCACCGCTGGTGGTAACCTATGGTATTTAAGGTGTAATAAAATCAGATAGATACTAAAAAAAGATCTAGACAGCGTTGATGACACCCACTATTTTTGTGATCTTTGTCAAATTATCGTTACACTGATGTGCCAACAATTTAAGTTGCGGTAGGCAGACGATAATCGTCCATATTATTTGGCGCAGTTTGGGTAAGGAGTAGATGAATGGTGGGTTCAACACGTGTGGTGATGATTGCCCAAGGATTGCAGATGATACTCAGCGTGGGATTGCTGTTATTGGCTGTTATTCTGGTGGTGTTCCTCGGTAAGGAAACTCTCCATCTGGCGACAGCGTTAATGATCAGCAATGAGAAAGACTCTTCCTACATGCTGATTGACAGTTTGGTAGTCTATTTTCTGTACTTTGAATTTATTGCGTTGATCGTGAAGTATTTTCAGTCGGGATACCATTTTCCGCTACGTTATTTTCTTTACATCGGTATCACCGCTATTGTGCGCTTGATTATTGTCGATCATGACAATCCTTCCTATACCCTGGTTTATGCCGCGTCGATTCTGATATTGGTGGTAGCCCTTTATCTGGCTAATAGCCAACGTTTGAAGCGTGAGTAGTTGAAGAACGCGCTTTCGATTTCTATCGATGAAAATCCGGTAGGTCGGTTTGGTCAAATGCGGTTGTCATTGGTCAGTGCTGAAACGTAGATGTGGCGATAAGTCGAAAAAGAAAAGCCAGCTCAAGGGAGATTGAGCTGGCCAAGGAGGTGGTTCCTAGTAGTATTTACTACGCTTATTTTTCGTTCTGTATTTTCTCAGCGCCGCAATAGTAACCAGTCGTCAGGCCAATTGATGTGATCTGATTCTAATAAATGTTAAAAGTCATGCCGTTTACACTTTATGTTTGTTATTTCGCATGCGGATTGCGGGTGGTTGTTCCTGGCAGATTGCGCAGCAACAGAGCATATTCCAGCGAGATATCTTCCGGTACGGGCAGATAAACGATATGACCATTACCAGGTGCGACATCAATAGCCTGACCTTTGGCATTCTGCATCGCTTCCACGGTAAATTGTATATTGCCGCCCGGCGTCATCATTTCCACACTGTCACCGCAGGTAAACTTATTTTTCACTGCCACTTCAGCCAACCCGTTACGGCGTTCACCCGTGAATTCACCAACGAACTGCTGTTGGTCCGAGACCGAGTAACCATAGTCGTAGTTCTGATAATCCTCATGGACATGGCGACGAAGGAAACCTTCGGTGTAACCGCGGTGTGCCAGCCCTTCCAAGGTTTGTAGAAGGGTGGGATCAAAAGGTTTTCCGGCGGCGGCGTCATCAATGGCGCGGCGGTAGACTTGTGCGGTACGGGCGCAGTAGTAGAAGGATTTGGTGCGCCCTTCGATTTTCAGGGAGTGAACCTGCATCTGGGTTAAGCGCTCCACATGCTGAATCGCACGTAAATCGCGGGAATTCATGATGTAAGTGCCATGCTCGTCTTCAAAGGCACTCATGTATTCACCAGGACGTTGGCTCTCTTCCAACATGAAGACTTTATCGGTTGGTGCACCAATGCCCAATGTCGGCTCCACATTGGTTACAGCGATCGGTTGGTGGATATGCACGATATTACCGGCATCGTCCTCTTTGCCTTCCTGTACCTTGTATTCCCAACGGCAGGCATTGGTACAGGTTCCCTGATTCGGATCGCGTTTGTTGATATAACCGGAAAGCAGGCAACGTCCGGAATAGGCCATGCAAAGCGCGCCATGGACGAAAATTTCCAGCTCCATGTCTGGAACCTGGGTACGTATTTCAGCAATTTCTTCCAGCGATAGTTCACGAGACAAAATCACGCGGCTAAGTCCCATCTGCTGCCAGAATTTCACCGTCGCCCAGTTTACCGCATTGGCCTGTACGGAAAGATGAATCGGCATGTGTGGGAAGTTTTCCCGTACCATCATGATAAGTCCCGGATCAGACATGATCAGCGCATCCGGGTTCATTTCAATTACTGGCTGCAAATCTCGCAGAAAGGTTTTGATCTTGGCGTTGTGAGGGGCGATGTTCACCACTACATAGAATTTCTTACCCAGCAGGTGGGCTTCATTGATCGCCTCGGCCAACGTCTGATGGTTGAATTCGTTATTACGAACACGCAGGCTGTAACGGGGTTGACCGGCATAAATAGCATCTGCGCCGTAAGCAAAGGCGTAACGCATATTTTTCAGCGTACCGGCCGGAGAAAGTAATTCCGGTTTAAACATGATGTCTCTCAAGTCTGATCACAAGTCAGGCTGCCCCCGGACGGGAGCAGTAAAGGCGGCGATTCTAACGCTTATGCGGTAAAAAATCAGCAGATGGTACACAGAAAGTCGGCTGACAAGCGGATAAATCCACGCCATGCAGGGGGGATCGTGAAAACGGCAGCTTAACGTCCCACTCCGGCACGATTGTGGGGGCGTTCAAGATCAATGTGTGGTCCCTGTGGCACTATCCCGGTGGGATTAAGCCACAGAATGCTGTAATACCCAATTTTGATATGCTCAAGATTGACGGTGTCGCGGACACCCGGCCACTGATACAGTTCGCGCAGATAGTTTGACAAATGCGGGTAGTCTTCAAGCCGGCGAATGTTACATTTGAACGCGCCATGGTAGGCGGTATCAAACCGTACCAACGTCACGAATAACCGCCAGTCAGCTTCGGTCAGTGTATTGCCAGTAATATAGCGATGCGTCGCCAACTGGGTTTCTACCTTATTCAACGTGTCAAACAGCGCCACGACGGCTTGATCGTAGTGGTGCTGTGTTTTGGCAAAGCCGGTTTTATAGACGCCGTTATTGATGTTGTCGTAAATCAACGAATTCCAGGCATCAATGTCTTCTCGCAACGCCGGAGGGTGAAAATCCAGTGAGTTGCCGGTCAATCCATCAAAGGCGCTGTTCAGGATACGAATAATGTCTGCCGATTCATTGTTGACGATACGTCCTTCCTGACGATCCCATAACACAGGCACGGAAACTTTACCGGTGTAACGCGCATCACTGGCGGTATACAGTTGATGCAGATAATGGATGGGCGCTATCTGATCTCCGACATCTTGTGGCGTATTGAATTCCCAGCCTTGCTCACCAATACGGGGTTCGGCGACGGAGAGGCTAATCACTGATTCCAGCGCTTTCAACTTACGGAAAATCAGGGTACGGGATGCCCACGGGCAAAGATAGGAAACAAACAATTGATAGCGTCCTGCCTGTGGGGTGATGTCAGTTTCCCGAAACGTCGTTGTCTGACGATGGAACGCGCCATTTTTGATCTCTTCTGCCGCGATCTCACCATTAACCCACTGACCGTTGACTAAACCTGACATGATTTTCCCCACTTCAATTGTTATTGCCGATGTGGCAATGCTAACCGTTGTGGAGAAAGATAAAACCGTAAATTTTTAAATGAATTGAGCAATTTATTTGACAGCATAAAGAGAAACTGGTGCATGTCGCTGATATTACGTACAGATGATTGAGTGATTTTTTTATCTGCACGGCGTGTATCGGACATTACGTCTCCTGGCCGACGGCGGCTTCCCAACGATAACCGATGCCGTATACCGTGCGAATGAAAGAGGTTTCCTGATCGAGTTGTTCCAGCTTACGCCGTAGATTCTTGATGTGGCTGTCAATGGTCCGGTCAGTTACCACCCGGTAGTCATCATAAAGGTTATCCAGAAGTTGTTCGCGGGAGAACACTTTACCCGGTTCGGCAGAGAGCGTTTCCAGCAGACGGAACTCCGCCGGGGTGAGATCCAGATGGCGTCCGAGATAACTGGCCTGATGGCGGCGCTTATCAATCAGTAAGTGAGGCTTCTCTCCTTCTGGAAGCGGTTCGTTTTGCCAGCGGCAACGGCGCAGCAGTGTTTTGACTCGCACGACCACTTCTCGTGGGCTGAAAGGTTTACAGATGTAGTCATCTGCGCCGATCTCCAGTCCCAGCAGTCGGTCTATCTCCTCCGTTCGGGCGGTGACCATAATAATCGGGATATTGGAAAATTGCCGGATGTCGCGGCAAATGCTCAAACCGTCACAGCCGGGCAGCATCAGATCAAGCAGTATCAGCGAAGCAGAATGCTGTTTTACCCAGGGTTGTACGTCATTACCATTGGTGAACCAGTGTGTTTGGTAACCCGCGGCCTGAAGGTAATCGACCAGCAATTGTCCCAGTTTGGGCTCGTCTTCAACGATTAAGACAGGCAGCGTTTCGGTACTTGAAAACTCGGTAGTTGTCATAGTGTTTCTACATGGCTGCGTGTAAAGGAAGCTTAATTGTCATTAGCAGGCCTCCCAGTGGAGAATGTTCAGCATACAGGTGTCCGCCATGGGCCTCAACGATATTGGCGCAGATAGCCAAACCAAGGCCGGAACCACCACTGGCACGATTACGGGAACTGTCGGCTCGGTAAAACCGTTCAAAAATGAGTGACAGCTGTTCATCGGTGACGCCGGGGCTGCTGTCTTGCCAACGAATCAGCAACTGTTCCCGGGTGATTTCCGCGTCTACGTGGAGTTGACCGCCATTATCGGTGTAGCGCAGACTATTTTCCAATAAGTTATTAAATAGCTGACTTAGCCGGTGTGGGTCACCAAATATCCATGCTTCAGACGGGAAATGTGTCACCAGCGTTATCCGTTTATGCTGTAGCCGATCGGTAAAGGACGCGACTGATACCTGAAGTAATTTCACCATATCGATCGGTTTTTTACGGTAGGACAACGTCCCCAGATCAGAGAGTGACAATTGGTGCACATCATCTACCAGTTTGGTCAGTACTGCGACTTCCGCCTGCAATGAACGGAATGAATCAGCGCTGGGTTGACGGATGCCATCTTGTAACGCTTCTAATTCGCCTTGCAGGATGGCTAACGGCGTTCGCAATTCATGGGATACATCGGCCATAAAGTCCCGGCGTGACTGCTCATTTTTTTCCAGCGCGGCGGCAAGATGGTTGAAATCCTGCGCCAGCATGCCAAGTTCATCACGACTGGTGACCATGACACGGGCGCTGAAATTACCTGCGGCCAACTGATGAATACCATTGACCAGGCGTTTCACTGGGGCCAGTAAACCCCGAGACATCAACCAGGTGACGATGATTGCCAATAAGGTGGATAAGCCGACGATAAGCCAGCTGGTACGCTGTTGTTGATGATCAAAACTGATATCGGCGTTACGTGTCAGCCTCTCCAGCGGTGCTGCCACAATCCAGCCAATAGTTTGGTTTTTAATGGTGAGTGGTTGCCATTGGCTGTCTTCAGGGGGTGTCATTGGTGAACCAATCAGTTTGTTTTTCTGCTGGTCAAATACCCATAATCGGGTATGCCAGCTTTGCAGGCTTTCCTCCCCGTTTTGCACCATGGGCCGTCTCATTCTGAACATTCCCTGGTCTCTGTTACGCAAGAAACCCCAATTGCCATATTGCTGATATTGGTCTTCCAGCGTTTCCCGTAGCTGTAATATTCGTTGTTCGTTTTCATTTTTAATGTAGTCGATAAACCCGTGCTCGAAGCTGAGGCGTATACCCAAGTGCATGGTGATCACCACCAGCATGCAGGTGGCGAAAATGGCCAGAAAGAGTTTTACGGTGATACCGAATTTCATGATGACCTCACTAACGGCGCGGCAATGTAGCCTGCTTGATGTTGTCGCCCGGCGCCTGGCTAAAAATCAACGTCGGAAGAATCATGACGGCCATCATGCTCAGATAGGTATAAAGAAAAACAATATGGTTTTCCGGCGCACCCGGTACCAGATGCTGGTGGGCAAAGACGCCCAGCAACAGGCCGGCTATGCTGACGCCTATACTGGTGGACAGTTGCATTGACATTGAAAGCAAACTATTACCGCTGCTGGCGAGTTCATCAGGCAAGTCTTTCAGTGTCAGGGTATTCATGGTGGAGAAACGAATACCGTTGGTCATCCCCACGATAAACAGCACCAGAGGCATTAGCCAGCGCCAGTTCATCAAGGCGACCAGGGCGAACAGAAAAGTGGCTAGCGCCAGTGACAGTGTAGATGAGATCAGTATGGTGCGATAACCAAAACGATTGACGATGTTCACCACCAGCCGTTTTATGCCCATATTCCCGAGCACCATCGGAATCATCATCAATCCCGCATGAAACGGAGAGTATCCCAGCCCCAATTGTAGAAATACTGGCGTCATGAAAGGCAACATACCACTACCGATGCGAGCTACCCAACCGCCCAGTATACCGATGGTAAAGCTGTTGGTCTGAAAGAGTTGCAGAGTGAACAAGGCATGCTTATTGTTCCGTGCGTGCAGCCAATAACCAAATAAAGACAGACTGCCGGTGATCACCAGACCGATCAGCAGTAAGGATGACATATCCAGGCTTTTCTGGCCGTCCAGTGCCAGGGTTAGTGTGGCCATCCCAATGACCAGGCAGAGAAAACCGTGTATATCGAAACGTCGGGTCTGCATAGTGTAATTGGGCATCAGCATCAGCGTGGCAATAGCGCCGATAATGCCTATCGGTAGATTGATCAGAAAAATCCAGTGCCAACTGGCATATTCCACCAGTATGCCGCCTAATGTCGGCCCCATCAGCGGACCGATTTGCCCCGGCAATGTCACGAACGTCATGGCTGCCATGTATTGATCGCGCGGCACTATTTTCATGACGGTCAGGCGCCCGATGGGAACCATCATAGCGCCGCCAATCCCTTGAACCATTCGTGACAACAGCAACTCATTGAGGGTTTCTGAACGAGCGCATAACAACGAACCACAGGTAAAAAGGATGATGGCTGAAAAGAAAATATTGCGTACGCCAATACGATCTGCCAGCCAACCGCTGGCCGGTAAGACAATTGCGACAGTCAGTACATAGGCCACAATCACCGAGTGCATATGCAATGGGCTTTCATTCAGGCTGATGGCCATAGACGGCAGCGCGGTGTTGACGATGGTGGTATCCAGCGTTTGCATAAAAAAACCGAAAGCCACAATCCATAGTTGCCAGCGGACGGACGCGGGCTGATTCATCATCTTTCGGGGTACTCCTTGAGATTATCCAGTTACAACATGTTTTCGATCACGAGGATACTGTGCTGATTACCGGTGCTTTCCGTCGACGCAGATGCAATCGGTCAAAAAACAGGTACACCACCGGTGTGGTATAGAGCGTTAGCAATTGGCTCATTACCAGACCGCCTACGATAGTTATCCCCAGCGGCTGGCGCAATTCCGAACCATCGCCACTGCTGAGTACCAGCGGCAGCGCACCAAACAGAGCCGCCATTGTGGTCATCATGATGGGGCGAAAACGGAGCATACATGCCTGAAAGATGGCATCTTTGGCGCTGAGATTACCCGATCGTTGCGCCACCAGGGCGAAGTCCACCATCATGATGGCATTTTTCTTCACAATACCAATCAGCAGCATGATGCCTATCAAGGCAATCAGGCTGAAGGGCTTGTTGAATGCTTCCAGGGCCAGCAGTGCCCCAACCCCAGCTGAAGGTAGGGTTGAGAGGATGGTCAGTGGATGTACATAGTTTTCGTACAAAATTCCCAGCACAATATACACCGTGACAATTGCTGCGATGATCAACACAACCTGTGAATGTTGGGATTGCTGGAAGGCCAGCGCTGTACCGGCAAACTGTCCCCGTATGCTGGAAGGGACACCTAGCGATACCATCGTATGTTCAATGGCGGTAGTGGCTTCGGATAGTGTAGCGCCTTCCGGCAAGTTAAAGGCGATGGTTGCTGCGGCAGACAATCCCTGATGATTGACCGCCAGCGGTGTATTGGCCGGTTGCCAGTGCGCGAAGTAGGACAATGGGATAGGTTTGCCTGCATTGTTGATGATGAACATTTTTTTCAGTGTGCTGACATTCTGTGTATAGGCAGGATCAACGGTCAGTACCACCTTGTACTGATTCATCGGCTGATAAATGGTTGATATCTGACGCTGGCCAAACGCATTGTTCAGTAGAGCGTTAGCACTGGAAACACTGATGCCCAGACGTGCCATGGTGTCCCGGTCATAAACCAGCGCCATTTCTGCGCCTTTATCCTGCTGATCAGAACTGACGTCCGCGAGTTGTGGCAGTTTACTGAATGCGGCGCGAATTTTAGGTTCCCAGGTTCGCAGTGCGTTTAAGTCGTCGGAGAGCAGTGAATACTGATAGCTGGCATTTGCCTCACGGCCACCGATACGCACATCCTGTACGGCGGCCAGGAACAGGCTGGCACCCGGTTCCTTGGCGAGTTTTACCCGCAATCTGGCAATGACCTGCTGGGCACTGGCATTACGTTGGGACAAGGGTTTCAGGCTGATAAACATATAGCCACCGTTGGTTCGCGTTCCACCGGTAAAGCCGGTAACGTTATCCACGGCCGGATCGGACCTGATAATGGACATGAAATCCTGTAGCTTGGTTTTCATGGCCTGAAACGAAATGCTTTGATCAGCCTGCACGAATCCCATTATCCGGCCAGTATCCTGCTCGGGGAAAAAGGTTTTCGGAATACTGATATACAGCCAGACGCTGAGACTGATGGTCGCCAACAATAGCAGCATGATCCAGCGAGTATGGTGCAGCACCCACATCAGCGATCGGCCATAGCCTTGTTGCAGCGCCAGTAGTAATCGGCCGAATCCTTGTTTGCGTGGCTGACTGTGACGACGATGAGAATGTAACCAGTGGGCACACATCATTGGTGTCAGCGTCACAGAAACCAGTAACGAAATGAGGATAGCCACGGAAAGCGTGACGGCAAACTCCCGGAATAGCCGACCTGGCAATCCATCCATCAGCAAAAGGGGAATGAACACGGCAATCAGGGAGCAACTCATGGACACCACGGTGAAACCGACTTCACGTACCCCTTGCAGCGAGGCCTCCAGGGGCTTCATTCCCGCCTCAATATGGCGGGAGATATTTTCCAGCACCACAATCGCGTCATCCACCACAAACCCGGTGGCGATGGTCAACGCCATCAGCGAAAGGTTATTCAGGCTGAAACCACACAGATACATGGCCGCAAACGTTCCTATCAACGATACCGGCACGGCAATCGCCGGGATCAGTGTCGCGCGACCGGAACGCAGGAACAGGTAGACCACCAGAATCACCAGTAAAACCGCAATCACCAATGAACGTTCGACTTCCGACAGAGACGCACGGATGGTCGGGGAACGATCCTGCGCAATCTTGAGTGAAATCGCCGCTGGCAGGCTGGCCTGAAATTCCGGCAATGCTGCGCGGATGCTGTCGACGGTGGCAATGATATTGGCGTCAGGCGACCGACGGATGATCACCAGAATAGCGGGTTTCCCATTGGTCATCCCGGCATTCAGGGTGTTTTGGACCGAGTCCTTAACCGTGGCGACATCGCTGAGTCGAACGGGGGAACCGTTGTTATAATGAATAATCAATGGCCGGTATACTGCCGCTGTTTTCAGCTCATCATTGGTTTTGATCTGCCAGTTCTGCACGGCGTTATCAACATTCCCCAACGGTCGATGTACATTCGCCTGACTAATGGCCAGCCTGACGTCATCCAGCGAGATGCCCTGGTTAAACAGCGCCAGTGGATTGAGCGCGACCCGCACGGCAGGCAGTGAGCTACCGCCGATAGTCACATCGCCAACCCCGTCCAACTGAGAAATACGCTGCGCCAACTGTGTCGAAGCAAAGTCATAGAGCTGACCCAGACCATAGGTTTCCGATGTTAACGTCAGGATCATGATCGGCGCGTCCGAGGGGTTAACCTTACGGTAAGTCGGACGGCTGGGAAGACTGCTGGGGAGCAGGTTCTGCGCCGCATTAATAGCGGCTTGTACATCGCGCGCCGCGCCATTGATATCGCGGTTCAGATTAAATTGCAAAATAATGCGCGTGTTACCCAGAGAGCTCATGGATGTCATTTCATTGAGACCAGAAATGGCGCCCAATGCGTGTTCCAGAGGCGTCGCTACCGAGGAAGCCATGGTTTCTGGCGATGCTCCCGGCAGGGATGCAGAGACTGAAATCACCGGAAAATCAACCTGCGGCAAGGGCGAAACCGGCAGCAGCCGGAAGCCCATGATGCCGCAGAGTGTAATAGCCAAGGCCAGCAGGGTTGTCGCTACGGGACGGTGGATGAACAGCGCAAAAAACTTCACTGTGCTTCCTCCTCCTGAAGCTGAGGCTGGCGGAAGCGGTGAGCCAAACGGTCAAACAGCAGATAGATTACCGGGGTGGTAAATAGTGTTAGCACTTGACTCATAAGCAGCCCACCCACCATGCAGATGCCGAGTGGACGCCGCAGCTCGGCACCAACACCGGTACTCATCATTAATGGTAGCGCGCTCAGCAGTGCCGCCATTGTCGTCATCAGAATAGGGCGGAAGCGCAGCAAACAGGCCTGATAAATGGCCTGATAAGGCGACATCCCTTGTTCACGTTCGGCCGCCAGTGCGAAGTCGATCATCATGATCGCGTTTTTCTTCACGATCCCAATGAGCAGAATAATACCGATGATGGCGATGATATCCAGATCGCTGCCAGACATCATCAGTGCCAACAGCGCACCGACACCGGCTGTTGGCAGGGTGGACAGAATAGTCACCGGGTGGATGAAACTTTCATATAACACGCCGAGCACGATATACATCGCCACTACTGCCGCGACGATCAGCCACACGGTGCTGGTCAAGGCAGATTGGAATGCCAGTGTGCTGCCCTGAAAACGGGTGGTGATGGTGCTGGGCAAATGCATCTGCTGTTGTGTCTGGGTGATGGCTTTCACCGCATCACCCAAGGCATAGCCATTCGCTAAATTGAAGGAAATGGTGGTGGACGGAAATTGGTCGATATGATTAATCGCCAACGGTCCCTGACGCTCCTCAATGGTTGCAAATGTATCCAGCGGGATGCTGTCGCCGTCAGGGCTGATAAACCGGATATCGTGCAAGGCATTCAGTCCGGTATTGGTGGTCTTGTTCTCCAAAACGACCCGGTACTGATTGGATTGAGTGTAGATAGTGGAAATCAGGCGTTGGCCGAATGCATCATACAGGGCGTTATCAATCTGTGACATGGTGATACCCAGACGGCTGGCACTGTCACGATTGACATTGACATAGGCGACAGCAGCATGGTCTTGCCAGTCGCTGCTCACATCTTTCAATTGCGGCAGTTTCTGTAGCTCACTCATTAAGGTTGGGACCCAGGTACTCAGTTCTTCCTGAGACATGGCTTGCAACGTGAACTGATATTGTGTCCGGCTGATCTGGGTATCGATAGTCAGATCTTGCACCGGCTGTAGATACAGCTGTACGCCGGGAAGCTGTGCTGTTTGCTGCTGTAGTCGGGCGATAATGGCCGGAATACGGTCATGTCGCTCACTGAGTGGTTTAAGGTTGATTTGCAGCCGTCCGCTGTTCAGCGTCGGGTTAGTACCGTCAACACCAACAAAGGAAGAAATACTCTGTACAGCAGGATCCTTCATGATGATGGCGGTCACTTGTTGTTGCTTCTGAGCCATGTTGCTGAAGGAAATGGACTGGGCGGCTTGCACGGTGCCTTGGATAATGCCGTTGTCCTGTATTGGGAAGAACCCCTTGGGAATGATTAAATAGAGTCCGATGGTTAACCCCAACGTACTCAATGCCACGCTTAGCATCAGCCAGGGATGATTGAGCACTTTGGTCAATGCGCGGCCATAAGCCGCGATAATACGGTTAAAAAAGCGCTCGCTGGCCTGAGTAAGCCAGTTCTGATGGTGCAGTGACTGAGGGGTGAGCATTCGTGCGCACATCATGGGTGTCAATGTCAGAGAAACAATGGCGGAGATGAGGATCGATACGGCCAGCGTAATGGCAAACTCGCGAAACAGACGCCCGATGATATCACCCATAAATAACAATGGAATGAGGACGGCAATCAGTGAGAAGGTGAGTGAAATAATAGTAAAACCAATCTCACCAGCACCTTTCAGGGCGGCATTAAGCGGTGTTTCTCCTTTTTCGATATAGCGTGAGATGTTTTCAATCACCACAATCGCATCGTCTACCACGAAACCCGTGGCAATGGTGAGCGCCATCAGTGTCAGATTGTTGATGGAAAAACCCAGGAAATACATGGCGGCAAACGTGCCAACCAATGACAAGGGAACCGCAATACTGGGGATCAGCGTCGCGACAGCGTTGCGCAAGAACAGATAAATCACCATTACTACCAACGCAATAGCCAGCAACAGCTCAAACTGCACATCGTCGACCGAAGCCCGAATATTGGTGGTGCGATCAGTTAATAGCGTGATATTCACTGACTTGGGCAGGCTGGCTTTTAACGCCGGCAATAAATTGCGGATGTGATCAGCTGTGGCGATGACATTGGCGCCGGGTTGGCGTTGAATATTAAGAATAATGGCCTGCTGCTGGTTTGCCCACGCGGCAAGATGGGTGTTTTCAGCGGCCCGTTCCACGGTGGCGACATCCTGTAGACGAACTGGCGCCCCATTTTTAAAGGACACGATCAGTTGTCGATAGTCCTCAATCGAGTGCATTTGATCGTTGGCGGAAAGTGTTACCGCCCGGGCGGGACCATCAAAACTCCCCTTGGGGGAATTAACGTTGGCTGCCGTGATGGCGGTACGTATTGACTCGCCGGTCAGCCCGTAGGCTGTCAATGCGCCGGGGTTCAGTTTTATCCGCACAGAGGGGCGCTGACCGCCTGCCAGCGAAACCAGACCGACGCCTTCAACCTGAGAGATTTTCTGGGCAAGACGGGTCTCAACCATATCCTGCACCTGCGTCATTGGCATGGCGCTAGATGTGACGGCTAATGTCATGATCGGCGGATCAGCCGGATTCACCTTGCTGTAGATGGGTGGATAGGGCAGATCAGACGGTAGTAGATTGCTGGCGGCGTTGATGGCAGCCTGGACATCTTGCTCGGCGACATCCAGCGAGAGTGCCAACTGGAACTGGAGTGTGATGACTGATGCGCCGCCGGAGCTTTGGCTGGACATCTGTTTTAGCCCGGACATGGTGCCGAACTGGTGTTCCAGTGGCGCAGTGACCGATGAGGTCATTACGTCCGGGCTGGCGCCTGGATAGAGTGTGACAACCTGTATGGTGGGATAGTCCACTTCCGGCAAGGCGGATACCGGCAAGGCCCGGTAGCCAATAATTCCTGCCAGTAAAATAGAAATCATCAATAGCGTGGTAGCAACTGGCCGCAGAATAAATAACCGTGATGGGCCACCACCCTTTATTGGTGTGGTGTCTTGCATCAAGATTTCTCCGCGCTTTTAGCCGGATGTTTGTTGTCAGAAGCAGCGGTGGTGTTTTGTTTGACGTCAGAAGATGACAGCACTTCAACATGTGCACCTTCTGTCAGGCGGTCGATACCATCGGTAACCACCCGAACACCCGCATTCAGGCCGGTTTTCACTACAGTTTGCTGACCATACTGTATGCCTGTGGTGATCAGATGTTTGCTGGCCTGATTTTTATCATTTAACACCCATACAAAACTGCCTTCATTGCCCATCTGGATGGCTGCCGATGGTGCAATAACCACGTTTTGCAAGGTATCCACTTTCATCCGGATGTTGACAAACTGGTTGGGAAACAGCGCGTCATCGTTGTTTGCAAAACGCGCTTTCAACTTAATCGTGCCGGTAGTGCTATCAATCTGGTTATCCATGCTGAGCAAATACCCTTGCGATAGTTTCTGCTGATTAGTGCGATTCCAGGCTTCTACCAGTACCGATCCGGATTTCTGTGCGGTCTGTATGGTGGGGATATCCCCTTCCGGCAGAGTAAATACCACATCAATGGGTTGCGTTTGCGTTAATACGACAATGCCATTGGTATCACTGCTGGTGACGTAGTTTCCGACATCGATCTGTTTTAAACCAACCCGACCGCTGATAGGAGCAGTCGTACGGCTATAGTCCAACTGTAGCTGGGAACTTGCGACCGATCCCAGATCGGATTTGACCGTTGCCTCATACTGCCTGACCTCCGCTTCCTGCGTGTCGAGCTGTTGACGGGAGATCAGATTGGTTTTCACCAACTGCTGATAACGTGCCAAATCCTGTCGTGCATTGGCTGCAATAGACTGATCTTTGGCTAACTGTCCCTGAGCTTGAATCAGCTCTACCTGAAAAGGCCTGGGATCAACTTCAGCCAGCAGATCGCCGGCTTTTACTTGTTGCCCTTCCTTAAAATTCAGTGCTATTAGCTGTCCGCTAACCCGGCTGCGCACGGTCACGGTATTGGCGGCAGTCACTGTGCCCAATCCAGAAAGATAGTAGGGTACGGAATCTTTCTGGGAGAGTGCGACCTGAACCGGTGGTAGTGGCATCTGTCGGCGTCGTCCGCCACCACTCTTACCGCTGGATGACGAAGGCGTTGCGCTTATTCCATTTATCGCGGCGGTCGGCGGCGCTGTTGTAGTTTGTGGTTGATGGAAATAACGCCAGATAAAAAAAGCAGCAGTAACGACAACAAGCAGAGTCAATAAGCGAAAGGCGCGTTTGGCGTTCATATAAGAGTTGAGATCCCCATAAAACACGAGCTGGCGTAACTACATAGAAGAATGTGCATAGGGTACTAGTTTAAACAGTTATCAGAGGATAAAAATGAAGGAAATATGGAAGATATGTCAGAGATTGTAGAGAAAGAAAATCTCTGATTATTCACATACAATCAGAGATTCTCCATAAAGGTCCAACTGAGATTAACGACGAGTCATAAAACCAGGCCGGCAATGGAAGCAGAAAGCAAACTGACCAGTGTCGAACCATAAACCAGTTTCAAACCAAAACGGGAAACGACATTTCCCTGTTCTTCATTCAGGCCTTTAATCGCCCCCGCGACAATACCAATAGAAGAAAAATTGGCAAAAGACACCAGAAAAACAGAGAGAATGCCTACGCTACGCGGGGATAACTGGCTGGAAACCTTTTGCAGTTCCATCATGGCGACAAATTCATTGGAAACCAGTTTGGTTGCCATGATGCCGCCGACCTGTAACGCTTCTGCTTTGGGAATACCCATTATCCAGGCAAACGGATAGAAGAAATACCCCAGAATCTCTTGAAAACTCAGTCCAAAAATAGCGCTGAACAGGGCGTTTATTGCGGTAATCAAGGCAATAAAACCAATCAGCATCGCTGCAACAATGATCGCCACTTTGAAACCGGCCAGAATGTATTCCCCCAGCATTTCGAAGAAACTCTGTCCTTCATGCAGATTGCCGAGATGAAGCTCTGGTTCTTCACCGACGCGATAGGGATTGATCAATGACAGTACGATGAAGGTACTGAACATGTTCAACACCAGCGCAGTGACCACATACTTGGCATCCAGCATGGACATATAGGCACCAACAATCGACATGGAAACCGTCGACATCGCGGTGGCTGCCATGGTGTACATGCGTTTTTCCGACATCTTGCCCAGAATATCCTTATAGGCAATGAAGTTCTCTGACTGCCCCAGAATCAGGGAACTGACGGCGTTAAACGACTCCAGTTTTCCCATGCCATTAATCTTGGAAAGCACGGTACCAATCAGACGAATAATCAATGGTAATAGCTTGATATATTGGAGAATACCGATTAAGGCGGAGATAAAGACGATTGGGCAGAGTACTTTCAGGAAGAAGAAGGCCAGACCTTTATCACTCATATTGCCAAAGACAAAGTTGGTGCCTTGGGCTGCATAACTGAGCAGTTTATCAAACAGCTCTGCAAAGCCTTTTACAAATCCCAACCCTACATTGGAGTAGAGGAAAAAATAGGCTAACAATATTTCAATTATCAGTAATTGAATAATAAATCTGATGCGAATGCTTTTGCGGTCGCGGCAAACCAGTAGTGATAAGCCAGCAATAACAATTAATGCTAAAACGAATTGCGCAATGTGAGACATTTTTGCTCCAAGTATGATGCAGACCGATTTCGGTTGTCATTTTATGTAACGCATGCGCTAAAAATAAGATTAAACGCGCAGAATGCGAATTATATATTCGAAAAGAGCCTAAACTGAAGCCCGGGTCTCATAGCATTTACGTTTTTGTGGATCACTTTCATGGGAAGTACGGTTCGATTGATATGCAAGAGGCAAATGACGCATGCTATGGATTCTTCCGTGTAGTGCGAGAAATGGTGTGGGTTTTTTAATAAAGGAGATGATTTATGTCGGCGTCAGAATCATTACGTGAGCTTGGGCAATCAGGAATTCGGGTTCCGTTATTAACATTTGGTGGCAATGTTTTTGGGTGGACTATCGATCAATCCGCATCGTTCAGCATACTTGATGCTTTGTTGGATCAAAAACTTAATTTTATTGACACTGCTGACGTTTATTCGATCTGGGCTGCGGGTAATAAAGGGGGAGAGTCAGAAACCATTATAGGTAACTGGCTCAAAAAGACCGGTAAACGAGATCAGGTGATTATTGCCACCAAAGTGGGTAAAGATATGGGCGAAGGTAAAAAGGGGTTATCAGCGCACTATATTCGCCAGGCGGTTGAGGATTCATTACATCGACTACAGACAGATTATATCGATCTCTATCAGTCCCATGACGATGACAACGAAACGCCTCTTGAGGAAACGCTGTCCACCTTTGATGCTCTGATTAAGGAAGGAAAGGTACGAGCTATCGGGGCTTCAAACTATGAAGCAAACAGGTTACAGCAGGCACTCCGTGTCAGTAAGGAAAATCATCTGGCGCGTTATGAAACCCTGCAACCGGAATATAATCTCTACGATCGCCAACATTATGAAACTACGCTGGAGCCACTGGTAAAAGAGCATGGACTGGGGGTTATTGGCTATTATTCGTTGGCTAGTGGATTTTTGTCTGGCAAGTATCGTTCACCGGAAGATATGGTAAAAAGTAAGCGTGGGCAGAGCGTCGTCGAGCATTATCTCAATGACCGGGGCATGGGGATTCTGTCCAAACTGGATGCTATCGCTGATGCTCATCAGACTACACCGACTCAGGTTGCGTTGGCCTGGTTGATTGCCCGACCAGGGATAACTGCTCCCATTGTCAGCGCGACATCGGTGCAGCAAGTACAAGAATTGGCCGATGCCACCAGATTAAAACTGATAGCAGAAGACATTGATGCTTTGAATAAAGCTAGTGCTTACTGCTGATTACCGACTCTGATGTGAAATTCTGCTTTTTGCCTTCTGACCTGAACGGTATTTCAAGTCATGGGAAGGTCGTCACTGTGCTGGATCTCAACCATAAAAAAACAGCCCCGGAACGAACCGGGACTGTTTTCTGTGACTCAACACGTCATACGCAAAGATTTATCAATGTGCATGCGCTGAGTTGTGTAACTTAAGCCTGAGGCTGAGTTACAACGTCTTTGATGCCTTTAACTTCGATTTCTACGCGACGATCCGGTGCCAGGCAGCTAATCAGCGCGGCACGTGGTTTCACGTTATTACAAGTAGAACCGGTAACCGGGTTAGATTTACCAAGACCACGGGCAGAAATCTTGTTGGCCGGGATACCTTTGGAAATCAGATAGTCAACAACACTCTGCGCACGTTTGGTAGACAGAACCTGATTGTACTTATCAGAACCTAGGCGGTCAGTGAAGCCCAGAACAGCAACAGAACCATCTTTAGGATCCATTGAACTCAGTTGAGAGTACAACTGGTCAAGAGAACGCTTCCCTTCCGGTTTCAGCACTGCTTTGTCGAAGGTGAACAGAACGTCGGATCTCAGTGTAAAATGTTTGGTGTTAACAACGGGTGCCGGAGCTGGCTCAACAGCGGGGGCTGGAGCCGGAGCTGGAGCGGCAGTGTCCTGACCAAAGCGATAAGAAACACCGACACTTAACATACCGTTATCAGGACGTCCGCCAACAGTGGACGCGTCGCCGATGTTGTTAATCCATTGGTAATCCAAACGGGTTGCCCAGTTTGGGGTTATTGCGTACTCAACGCCGATAGCCGCTAATGGGGAAACACCGGTATCATGACCGCTGTTGCCAGTCACGTCATCGCTGCTATCAGCACGCCATACAAAACCCCCAAGACGAGTGTAGACGTCTAGATCGCTCATTATTGGGTAGCTCAACTTCGCTGCCAACTGAATACCTTGAGCTTTGAAATTGCCACGGTTTGCACCGACATATTTCATACGACCCAACCAGTCGTAACCCATTTCAAAACCTAAATAAGGGTTAGCCTGATAGCCTGCAAAAACACCCGTGCCCAGTTGATCTTTCTGCGCATCGTTAGTCGTTTGATAACCGTTGCCATTCATGCCAGCATCGTGATACTGGGACCAGCCCAGTTTACCACCTACATACCATGTATTATCGTTAGGTGCGGCTTGTGCTACTGTAGCAAAGCCAGCCAGTGCCACTGCAATAGCGATAGCTGTTTTTTTCATTTTACGCCTCATTATCATCCAAATCGGTTACTAGCGCTAAAGGCTAATAACCTTTGGTTAGAATCCCTCGTTGGAGCCATTGCCCTTATGTTTTCTATTCACAACCAATTAAGTGATTTTTTATCCCATTAAGTGGTGTTATCAGAAGAGCAACTCCAGCGAAGTAAAGTCTACAACGTGATGTGAAAGTTACAAGTATGATGTGATGCAGCTCATAAAAATACCAGCTGTCCATACATACTTATTAACAAATAATAGCTGATTGTAGCTGTTTATATGGCGAAGTCATTATATTTAAAACCGACCAATCAGTTCTTAACATCAAGCATAGCGCGGGGATTCGCTTTATGTAGTGTTTTTCCTGGTGAGAAAATTCTGAATTTGCTTAATGATATAATCTTGAGTGAATCTTTAGCGTAGAAAATAGTCTATCAATAGTTTTATCCTCTGAACGCATGATAAATCCATAGGTGTTTCCACTCTGTGCAGCATGTTGCAGTCGTATCTTTTCCTCATTACTCAATTCTTCTGACAACCAGCATAGTACGGCGCTGTAATTTCCAGTAAGCAGTGCTTTTTCCATAGCATCAACGGTGTTCACTGGGCTGAGGTGGTGCAACTGGATTGTTTTATTCAGAGGTAACCCGGCCTGTTGTAACCAGTGACGACTGATTTTTTTCTGCGGAGAAAGCCATAGTAACCAGCGGGATTGCATTCCCAATTGCCGTAAGAGAGGAATCAGAAGATGTTCAAGCACTGGTTGATCCGGAGCGTAGACAATTTCACTGATAATACCGCCATTTGATGCGCTGGACGGTGCTTCATGTCCTGGCAATGAGGAATGACAGAAGTTGCGAGAATTAACGGATTGAGTGCGCATAATGTGTTCTACCCACAGCGTTACTGTATGGGTGTACAGTATCTTTTGTGCGAACAAAGATCAACCCGAATTTTTTGAAAGCGCCTCGCATAATTCATATGCAATTTCAGTCAACTCTATTTTGTATTTGAAGCTACCGCCCTCCATGTGTTTAATTAATGATTCCTGTTACATAGTCGTTAAATCAAACAGGGAAGATCTTTCACTACTAAGGGTAAAGTAATGAAACAACTATGCGAAAAAAGGATTTTACAGTCGAAATGTGTTTTTGCTCCTTTGGGACACATAAGCTCTCGTTCTCAGTTTGGTGGCTACAGTATTGCCGCTGATCAGATTATTTTTGCGTTGGTCTCGGGGGGAGAGCTTTATCTTAGAGCGACGAAACACCTTGAAAACTATTTTCTGGCACTCAATGTGCCCAATCTTATCTATACCAAACGAGGCATGCCTGTCCCGCTAAGTTATTATCTGGTAGACGATAGACTTTGGGATAATCATGAGAAATTGCTTGGGTTGGCGCGGAGATCGCTACAGGGTGCCAGACAGGATAAAACAGCCAGGAGTCAATGCTGTCGTTTAAAAGATTTGCCTAATCTCAATCATGATCTTGAACGACTATTATGGAAAGCGGGTATCAAGAATATTGCGGATTTACATGAGCTTGGTGCTAAATTGAGTTACCTTAAACTCCGGACAGTGAGCCAACATCTCAGCGTCAATATCTTGCTGGCTCTGGCTGGGGCTATCTGTGGAATTCATTTAGCCGCGTTGCCTCACGGTATGCGTAATGAGTTGATAGAGTGGTTCGAACATAACGCTCCAAGTATTAGCCAACCGCATAAACATTAAAGATTTATCAAGATAATTCAGCAAGATAAATACTGCTTACTCATCTTGAGCAAGCAGTATCCTGCATTCAATGGTTCGCAAATCATTAACATCAATAGCCCTGTTAATCGTTCACATAGCTGTATTTGCTGCGCTGCGAGCTGTTCTCCCATCTTTGCTCATCAGATTATCTGGTCAATGTGCAATTATGCCACCGACTCAGGCAGTGGGGCGGTTATTGATGCTTGATTCAAACATCTGATTTTTCAATTGCGTTAATTCGGGTAACAAGCTAATAAGCAAGCCTATCTGTTGGAGAACCAAGGGCTCTTTGCTATCTGGGTCAGGTGACAGGGATTGAATACGAGATCCCAACACATTGAGTTCCTGTGTAACGCGTGGCTGATCGCTTGCATTGTGATGGAGAGCATCATCGACATAACAAACTGCATCATCCAGAAGTTGCAATATCTCTGGCGCTGCTATTTTTTCTCGGTGTGCACCCAGCGTAGAGATATAACTTAATAGCGTATGATTAAGGCACATCAGACGAAATACGCCTTCCATTGTTTCGCGGGTGGCGTGGGGTTCTGCTGACATATTGGATATAACTGAAGCCAGTTCCGCATCGCAGTTATGCGCATCACGGCGCGCAATACGGTAGATAAGGCCATTATCTTTACCCTGATGGTATTGCACCATAATGGCATCCAGATAACGGCAGTTTGCATCTAGCGTTTTATTAATCACCGCTGGTAATCCCCGGAAACGCCAGTCAGGCCAGATAAAATTCACTGCCATCCAGGCGATCGCACATCCCAGTAATGTATCCACCACGCGTGGTACAGCGACTTCAAATCCTTCACCCAAAAGATTAAAACAGAGCAACACCAGCAGAGTGATAAACATGGTGGCATGAGCATACTGCACATTACGAAAAGCGAAGAATAATACGCCGCTGATGACGATCAACACCAGTTGCCCTTCAATTGAAGGGACGAAGTAAAGGATCGGGAGCCCGAGCAGAATTCCGCTAAGCGTGCCAATAATGCGCAGTGCAAGACGGCGACGGGTCGCATTGTAATTTGGCTGACACACGAACAGGCTGGTCAGCAATATCCAGTAACCGTGCTGTAACCCGGTTGTCTGAATAAATATATAACCGGCGCAAAGCAGTACAGACATGCGCACGGCATGGCGAAACAGGGCAGATTTTGGTGTCAGGTGGCGGCTGATGCGTAAGCGAACATCACTCCAGCCGGTGATTTTATCATCAGATAGACTGTTTTCCTGATGATTGTTCAGTTCAATAGTCTGTTCGGATTCGATGGTGGATAACTGGGCGTCAATAGCGCGCAGATTGTTAAGAAGATAACGCAGCGCCTTGATCTGACCTGCATCGACGCCTTGCTGAGCCAGATTATCAAGGGTTGATCCAAGATACACGAATGCTTTTTCAATGCGGGTGTCATGCTGGTACTTCTGATGCAACAAAATAGATTGAGCCAGTTGCTGACAGGCTCGAGCCTGCATGGAAAGCAGCCGTTGGAACCGAAACAACACATCACTGTAGCGCAGCGTTTCACGCAATTGCTCATATTGCACATGTGAAGAGCTGGCTCGTTCGTGAATGTCCTGCGCCACAAAATAGTAATGCAATGTGCGGCGAGTGCCTCGTTGACCACGATCTCCCCGTAGCCGGGTAAGTAGTGACGACTTTGCCTGATTTAACGTTGAAACCAACTGACTGTTGGCCAGAGCAACGTCGATCAGTGGTTGGTTAGTATCTTCACTATCAGGATCGAATAGATTGGCTTTTGCTTCCAGATAGTAGGCCAATTGTTGATAACAACGCGCCAGATTGTCCTGCAATGGTCGGATAGGGAAAATAAGATGACCAAGTAGTGTAAGCAAGTTGTACCACAGTGCGCCAACGAGCAGCATCAGTGGCTGTTGATACCAATTATCATAAAGGGAAATGCCCAGCATGGTGTAAATGGCAATGAGCAGCGCGCCAAAGGCGATGGTGGCATAACGCTGCCCCAAGGCACCTAGCAGAATAAAAGCGCAGGTAGAGAGAGTGAGTCCGATACCGAACAACCACGGATAAGGAAAGAGCAGTTCAATTGAGACGGAAGCGATCAGAAAGCAGCTTAACGTGATCAGCAAATTCACAAGACGACCAGAAAGACGATCATCAAGATCGGTTAGTGCAGCGGCGACAACTCCCAATGTTACTGGAATAGTCGTGGTTGACTGTCCCAGCCACCAAGGTATGGCAGCCGCACCTGCCAGCGCCAGAAAAATACGGATATTGTACAACCAACTGCTATTGTAGATATGGCGGCGCATGCCGGGTGAAATGGTGAGCAGCACAATATTATTCTCCTGCCCCAGGGCTATTGGTAACGTCTACGGGCGTTGGCTTCTCTGGCAGCCTGAGCCTCTTCAACTGAAACTACGCGCCGTCCAATCGGCCAGAGTGCAATAGCTGCAATCTTGAAGTTGGCAATACCTACCGGAATACCAATGATGGTCAGGCATTGCACAATGCCGCTGATGATGTGTGACAGGCATAACCACCAGCCAAAAAAGATAAACCAGAAGAGGTTCAGCAGTGTCCCGCCAGCATTGAGAAGAGGATTTTTCCTTTCAGGATATAATTCATCGATATGGATAGCTTCATTGCCGTAAGGTAGCAGGGAGAGTTTAGTGATTTCCCAGCATGATCGGGTTAGCGGTAAGGTGAAAATAAGCACGATACTGATGCCGGTTGCCAGCAACCAGGCAAGGGTGGTGAAGAATCCACCCAGCACAAAATTCAGGATATTAAGCACAGCACGCATAGTTTCTCCATGATTCCTGTTTAACCAAACTCTATGATGAAGAACGAATTATCACATTAACAGTCAGGATATCCTAACCTGTTTTTATGGCTATAGCGTGAAGTGATATACCGGTTAAACTACAGCCATGAACGACACAATGTCTCACAAGGTATAGCGCAGAGGTTATGGAACTTAAATCAACTTCTTTAGGTAAGCATCTGGCGCAGCATCCCTATAATCGGGTGAGATTGCTTAATGCAGGTGTGAAAGTCAGCGGTGATAAGCATGAATACCTTATTCCGTTTAATCAGCTATTGGCAATTCGATGCAAAAAGGGTGTGATCTGGGGAGAGCTGGAATTTGAAGTGCCTGATCATCAGGTTGTGCGCCTTCATGGTACTGAATGGCAGGAAACCCAGCGGTTTTATCGCTACGTTTTGCAGGCCTGGCAGTGCTGGAGTGACGATATGAGTCAGGTCAGTGCTGGCGTGTTGCAGCAACAGGTCGATGTTATTCAAACATTGGAAACGCGTGACCGGTGGTTGACTCGTAAGGCGCTGGTGCAGTTACAGAACACAATTCGCCAGGCATTTTCTTCTTTACCTATCCCGTTGGAGCGACTGAGTGAATTTGATTCGTGTCGGGAAAGCTACTTGTGCTGTCAACAATGGCTGGAGAAAGGGTCGCAACAACGAGAGAAAGCCAACCAGCGCTGGGTACAACGTATGCTGGAACAGCAGAAATCCTTTTTTGACACGGTTGAAACATCTCCGTTGAATATTATGCAGTGCCAGGCTGTTGTAAATGGCGAGGAGGCGGTACTGGTGCTGGCGGGGGCCGGTAGCGGAAAAACATCGGTATTGGTAGCCCGTGCAGCCTGGTTGATGCACCGTGGCGAGGCATTACCGGAACAGATATTGTTGCTCGCATTTGGTCGACAGGCGGCGCAAGAGATGAATGAACGTATTCAAACTCGTTTGCATACTGAGGATATTCAGGCCAAAACGTTTCATGGGTTGGCATTGCATATTATCCGACAGTGCAGCCGTAATGTACCGACGATCAGTGAATTGGAGACGAACGGTGTACGTCGCCGAGAGTTTTTGATTCAGCACTGGCAGCAACAATGTGCTGAGAAAAAAGTGCAGGCTAAAGGATGGCGTCAATGGCTGACAGAAGAACTGAGTTGGGAAATACCGGAAGGTGATTTCTGGCACGATCGCGTGCTGGCTGAGAGGTTGGCGGGGCGTCTGGAACGTTGGCTGGGATTAATCCGTATGCATGGCGGCACGCAAAGTGACATGGTTGCACAGGCCAATGAGGAAATCAGACCCTTGTTCCAACAGCGAATGCGTTTGATGGCGCCTTTACTTAAGGCCTGGAAAAAAGCGCTGAAAGAACAAGGTGCGGTAGATTTTTCCGGATTAATTCATCAAGCGGTAAATTTTCTGGATAAAGGCCGTTTTATCAGTCCCTGGAAGCATATTCTGGTCGATGAATTTCAGGATATTTCGCCTCAGCGGGCTCAACTGTTATCGGCATTCCGGCGCCAGAACAGCGAAACCTGCCTGTTTGCTGTAGGGGATGATTGGCAGGCTATTTACCGTTTCAGTGGCGCTGAACTGGCATTAACCACCGCATTTGAAACGCATTTTGGTATTGGAGCACAGTGTGCTCTGGATACCACTTACCGTTTTAATCGCCGAATTGGTGAAATGGCCAACCAGTTTATTCAGCAAAATCCCGGTCAGATTAAAAAATCGCTTAACAGCCTGAGAGACGGCAACAAGAAGGCTATTACGCTGTTACCTGATGGGCAGTTTGAGGCATTGTTGGACAAAATGAGCGGTTACGTGAAAAGTGACGAACGTATTCTTGTACTGGCTCGTTACCATCATTTACGTCCTGCTGTATTGTCAAAAGCAACGACGCGTTGGCCTAATCTGTCGATAGATTTTATGACCATGCATGCCAGCAAAGGACAACAGGCTGACTACGTTATCATCGTTGGGCTGCATGAAGGTAAAGACGGGTTTCCTGCGCCAGATCGTGAGTCGGTGCTGGAAGAAGTTTTGTTGCCCAAACTCGAAAGTTTTCCACATGCGGAAGAACGACGGTTACTGTATGTAGCACTGACACGCGCCAGGCATAAAGTATGGTTGCTATATGATCGCGATAATCCGTCGTTATTCGTCGAACAGCTCCATCAATTGGGCGTACCTTTGCAACGAAAGGCTAGTTAATGGACAGATGGGCGGCAAACAACAGATGTCGCCCATTTGCTTCAGGCCGTTATTTCAAGCGTTCTTGCAAGTAGCGTTGGTAATCGGGAATAGCTATTGTTACTTGTTTCTTGAACAGATCTGAGTTGATTAAAAAATCCGCTGTAGAACGGTTGTTGGCTACCGGAATGTTCCACACTGTCGCCAAACGAAGTAATGCTTTGACGTCTGGATCGTGCGGAACCGCGTTGAGAGGATCCCAGAAGAAAATCATCATGTCGATTTTACCCTCAGAGATCAATGCACCTACTTGTTGATCTCCACCCATCGGCCCGCTCATCATGCTTTTTACTGGCAGGCCAGTATGCAGTTGAACCAAGTGACCAGTGGTGCCAGTAGCATACAGGTGGTGTTCAGCCAGTTGGGTTTTATTGGTGCTGACCCAATCCAGCAATGCTTGTTTACAGTGATCGTGCGCAACCAGCGCAATGTGCTTATGCGCTTCGATTGTGCGGGTAGTGAACTCCATGGTGACATCCTTAAAGCAGTATAGTTTGCACAGATTACGGAAACAGGGTTTTAGTTCAAAGAGGTAAACAAAAAAAATGAGAACATCTTTCCAAAAACAGTAATTTTTGCCTGCAAAATCAGCAAGCTTATTGATTATCTTTTTTCTTTATTCATATCAGGAGACGCCGTCGGGTATTTATAGGTCACCGGCCGAGATCTCAATATCTTAAATTTGAATCCATAAGTAATTTCAGGATGGTTTTTCAACCCAATGCATTATTGTTATCAACACTTAGTACCCGCTAATCCGCGCCCTGGATCCGGGGTTGTAAGATACACTTAATATCTGTTGACGCTATAGCACGGAGTAAACATGAAAGATCACGATATTGAATTGGTACTCAAAACAGTTAAAACTATCGCTCTGGTCGGCGCCAGTCATAAAACAACGCGTCCAAGCTATGGTGTTATGGCTTACTTGCTTGGTCAGGGGTATCAGGTTATTCCGGTAAATCCCATACTGTCTGGTCAAGAATTGCTGGGACAACCTGTTTACGCCAGTTTAGATGAGATACCCCAGCCCGTTGATATGGTGGATGTCTTTCGTCAGTCAGAGGCAGCCTATGAGATAGTCAAAGAAGCGATTGCTATCCGTGCTAACGTGTTATGGTTGCAGATCGGGGTAATCAATGAACAAGCGGCGATCTTGGCGCAAGATGCAGGGATGACGGTAATTATGGATCGTTGCCCTAAAATCGAAATTCCGCGTCTGGGGTTAGAAAAATAACTGACAGTATTTGATGGCTGACAGGACAGTGATCAATAAGATGGTCAGATTATCAATGCAATAAATGTGGCGCCTGGCGTTTTATGGTTTCGGCCAACTCATCCAGAGAGGGATGTTCTTCCTGTTCGGGCCCCTCGCTAATCAACTGAGCCTCCGCCAGATAGGTGTGAATAGGCCGACCAAACTCATCTTCCATCACCACATGATACCAGGGCGCCGTGCGCAATGTGTCATTGGCGGCAATTTCTTCCCACGCTGGTTTTTTCAGCGAGTATTCGGGATCGATATCGATCACTACGCCGGGATATCCCAGTAGCCTATGACGAATCTGCTGTCCGATGGTAAATTTACAGTTAATCATATAACCTCCTGAGGAACGTATTACCTACCTTAAGTGGGGGATGGTACGTATTTTTCAAGTCATCAGGTGTTGGGTTCTTTTCTCTACCTGGACAGCTTTTGCCAACGAACCCATTCTATTTAGTAGTATGACTCATGACGTTATAAATGCGTGAACAGTGCGTTATTTTCCGATGATGTGGGGGGCAATATGTCAACAGTAGCAGTTATCGCTTATGTTTATGGCATGGTGCAGGGGGTTGGGTTTCGTTATCACACTCAGATGCAGGCTCAGCATCTAGGTATAGCGGGTTACGCCAGGAATTGTGATGATGGCAGTGTGGAAGTTGTCGCCTGCGGTGAGCGAAAAGCGGTGGAAGAATTCATCGAATGGCTTCAGCAGGGAGGGCCTCGCCACGCACGCGTTGATAAAGTGTTAACTGAACCGCATGGCAAAGTGGATTACTCGGGTTTTAAAATTCGTTATTAAGATCAGATACATTTGACTGGTTTCGGCAATCCGGCAATTTTTGTGGCTTGCTTGGCTGGACCTTTGGGAAACAGTCGATAGAGGTAACGGCTGTTGCCTTTTTCTTCATCATATTTTTGTGCCATTGCCTTAACCAGCATACGGATGGCGGGCGAAGTATTGAACTCCTCATAGAAGGTGCGAACAAAACGCACCACTTCCCAGTGTGCATCAGTAAGCGCAATACCCTCTTGTTCTGCCAGTATTGGCGCTAACGCTTCCTCCCAGTCACCACTGTTCTTCAGATAACCTTGAGCATCAGTTTCAATCACACGGTTTTCAAACGTTAGCATATGACCTCTGCATGGCATTAAGACGCGGTTAGTCTAGCAAACTTTTATTCACCTCAACATGATTGATGAAAACAAACGAAAAACCCCACCGAAGTGGGGCCGTATATCATTTGATAATTGAGTTAGTTGCTTCGTGACATTCCCAGCAGACTCAGCAGGCTGACAAAAATGTTATAAATGGACACATACAAGCTGACTGTGGCGCGGATATAATTTGTTTCACCACCATGAATAATGTTACTTGTTTCCCAAAGGATAGCCCCTGCGGAGAACAGAATAAACATTGCGCTGATAGCCAGATGCAATGCCGGAATATGCAAGAACAGATTGGCGATAACAGCAACCAGCAGCACGACGAAACCGGTCATCATCATTCCTGACAGGAATGACATATCTTTCCGGGTTGTCAGTACATAGGCGGAGCAACAGAAGAACACTAGTGCGGTTCCTCCCAATGCCAGCATGATAATGTCGCTGGCACCTGCCGCAATCAGTGTACTGAGCAATGGGCCTAAGGTGTATCCCATGAAACCGGTCAAGGCGAAGGTGGACAAAATTCCTGCTGGGCTGTTAGCTAGTCTGTAGGTTAAAAATATCAGTCCGTAAAAACCGACCAGCATTAATAGAAAACCCGGTGCGGGGAGGTTGAAAACGGTACTGAGTGTTGCGGTGATCGCAGAAAAACCCAGTGTCAGCGACAGAAGAAAATAGGTGTTACGCAACACCGTGTGAGTGCTGAGCAGTGAGCGTTCACGTTTTGAAGATACAATAATACGTTCCATAGTAGCGGCTCTCTTGCAGGGTGTTATTGTTCAATTCTGAAAGAGTAGATAGTTGCTCTGAGTTATCAAAGCCGTTTTACCCTTCTTTACGCTGCATTCCGCTATAAATATGACCACTGTGGTGATTTTACACTCGGTTAATGCTTGATAGGCTATTTTTCAGACAATTAAACCGGTTGTGACTTTACAATATCCGGCACTCTGTTTATAGTTCGCCTCGTTGCGGAGGAGTGGCCGAGTGGTTGAAGGCACCGGTCTTGAAAACCGGCGACGCGAAAGCGTTCTAGAGTTCGAATCTCTACTCCTCCGCCAAAAAATTCAACGGGTTAGCTTAGGCTAGCCCGTTTTCGTTTTGGGTTTTTGAGTGGGTTTGGAGTATATGCCTGAAGTGATTCAGAACCTGTAGCAGCCAGTCATCGCGGATGTATTTTTGGTTCCGGGGCGGATTTCTTCAATGCTATTGGTGATAACTACCACTTGAGATTTTGGCGATTGGCTTACATGAGATAATGCGGATTTTCTGGCAGACTGAGAACGATAATATTGTTCGACCAGCGAAAATAAATCACTTCCATGAAATATAAAAAAGTATCCGATGCTTCCAATGACTGAATCAACGGTTTCGTCCTTTTCATAACCTGTTTCCCAGCGGGAATTTGAGAGGAAAGGTCTAAATCGGTCGAAAGGACGGCAAAAAGGATAGCGCTCAAGGTCGTGTCTCCGTAGTTAGTCCACGATGGTGTCATCAGAATAATAATGCAATCGGTCTGTTTAATGCGTGGATGGAGCGAGTGTTGAAAATAGGTTCCTTCTACCGCTCCATGCCGGTTCGGTTAAAATATGACGGACAGATTTTTCGTGAGTAGTATCTGGTTGTCTCTGGTTTCTTTGTCCCCTTTGGATTATTCCAGACAATTGACGTGTAAAAAGAGGTTAATGACCCCCCAGGCACTGAAATAACTCAGCAAATGGGGGATTGCCTATCATTACTTGATCAGCACGGTTTTAGGGTAAAGACCTTTCAAAGCTCGTCATGTATCGCTTTGGCAACCACAGGATCCATCAGATATTCCCGGATTCCATGGCGATTATTACTGGTATTACGGACACCATTATAGTTGGTGACGATGGGTGATCCATGGTACCTGGCGGCTGGAATCTCATAAAGTGCCACTACATCGCGCTCATCTCGTGCATTGAACCAGCAGGGAACGCCCGCTGGTGCTTTGCGAGGAGGGCTGTCAGAGGGAAGACGTTGTAAGACCGCTTCAATTCCAAGTGGGGAGCCGACCGTAATGAGCTTGCGTATATTGCTTCTGTCATGGCGATCCATCAATACATTGTAGGCAACGATGGTGCCAAGTGAATGAGCCACGATAATACAGGGTTCGGTCTTGGGAATGGCATCATCCACGATACTATTCACCGTTCTACGGGCACCGACGTTGGTCAGGTAGCACCAGACATCACGGGTAATTAGTTCGATTGAAGCCGATGCAATGCTGGGGACATGATCGAGTAGTCGTAATGCAGCCAATACCGACCGCCAGTTCTGAATCCCTTTATCAACCAGCTCTCCAGTGGTTTCTTCCGCAATTTGTTGGTGTGAGATGCCTTGTCGTGCGGCAATCTCAAATACTAGTTCACGAATGAATTGCTCTTCTTCGCTGCCAGGCAGTGGCGCATTGTCGCCTTTATCCAACAATTCATGGAACCTTTTCTGGGTAATCCCTTCTGTGTCTTTGAACAATTGCTCACCATAATAAGGGAATAGGATATCGGACGATTGAGGAGACTTGGAGCCGATTTTTTTCAGGCCAATTAACATAGCCTCAGTCCAGTCTTTTTTGAGTTTGTCCGGATACTTATGGTGCTGACTTTGATCTTGTGAACGACCGTGTATGAAGACAATTTTCATGATAACTCTCCTCCGATGAACGCTTCGATAAGAGATGTTGAGTCCTTTATCAGGAATGTTGACCATTCTGCATTTAGCCGATGTTTCCCGGCGTCAAGAACTACGGATGGAAGTGGTGAATTGTCTGTGTCGGTATCAAACAAGGACCAGCCCAGGCTCATCATGGGGCAGAAAGGTGCATAGTGACTTGATGGAGCTGATGTCGCTCCAAATGCCCCGCCCAATAACCCACAATCGAAAGGGATAGGGGACGATGGGGTAAAGTTCATCTGGTATCGCTGGAAAGACCGTAAAATGGATTTTGCATTTGCGTCATGTCCCGCCAGTACATAAGCGTAGGACGCGTAGATACCCAGCGTGGGGTCAAGATGTTTGTCAACACGGGACACTCGAGCCATATTCTGTGCGCTGCTTTTGCCGAGAAGTCGAAGTTTTCCGCTGCTGGCGAGCGCGGCTACGATAGCCTGTCTTTGTTCAATAAGCGGCTGGTACCCCCGCCGTAAGGATTCGTAGAGAGGATTTAGCCTGGATATTCTGAATGTCAGGGTATTAATCAGTCCATCAGTTACGCTGATAGTTCCTATATACCCAGACATGATAGGTAGTACTGCCATCGTTCCGGTACGAAACATGATGATAACGGAATAAGGGGCTCTGACAGTTGCTTCTTCCAGATTAATCACACTATGTAAGGCATGGTCAATGGTCTGAATTGAGAGGGAACGTCCACTACAATCCAGTACCTGAGTCACTTCTGCGCCAGTAATATAATAGCCAGTCATAAATTGGAGCGAGTGTGATGCGCGGGATGTTTTCAGATTCCGTTGTACTTCTTCATTGATTCCCACCTCATCGAGTAGGTTATCAGGAATGACACGGTTTTTATTCAGAGAACTCGTCAGTTTCACGAATGCTTCGCTACGCCTGCGTGCAGGGGAAGGTTTGAGATTTTTCAGGCCAATGATTTTGCGATATTCACCTGTATTGGCGAGATTGGCCCTTTTTGTGGGGAACTCATTATCATGAAGCCGGTTCTGTTTCTCTGAATGAAGAAACATGTCGACATCCTCACCTTGCTTGAGAAAATCAGCATTAAATTGATCCGGGATACCGACTGATACTGGAGAGTCCGCCTGTTTTGGCATTGGATAACCCAGGAAAAGAGGTTGTCTGGACGAGGTATCAATTTGGGGAAATTGATCAAAACTTGGCATATGCTGATGCGCACGGGTCGGTACCAGCTCATAGAGATAATCTTCCAGCCGCCAGGTAGGTATGACGGGCGTGGAAAATCCTGGCCACTGCTCACATACATCTGGGGGGCTTTCAATTAGCGCCTCAAGCAGGACCTGGGTAAAAAATCCGTTACCTTTGTACTCTTTCGCGGTTTGGGAGGGCTCTGTTGCATAAAATACATCTACTTTTGGTCTTCTCACCCCTTTGAACGACGTTGATAAAATGGCCGTTTTGCCAGAGACTTGTCCAAGCGGACCAAATGGATCAACTGCATTACGGCATGCATCACTGATAATGACAATATGGGGAATGCGGAGCTTTTGCGCCTGTTTGATAGTCGCGGTGATGTCAATGGCTTCATCAGGATACTGACTGACTTCGGATAACAGAACCTGTTCACTATCACCATTTTTTACGATGCCATGCCCTGAGAAATAGAGGATCATCAGATCGAGCCCACCGTCGTTGATCATCTCCTGGACGGCATTCTGAATATTGCGCGATGTCACTGACCCTTCGTCGTCAGTGATTACCTTTATTATCGGTTCGACACCGAATAAAGTCTGTTGCCTCAGCCAGTCAGCAAATTCATGGGCTCCTGCAGCTGCACCTTTAAGCTCTTCAAGCGTAAGGACGCCTGTTCGATTGACACCCACAGCAACTAATCCGACGCGACGATCTCCGGGCATATTGCTCCCTTATCATTACCCATTCTTATGTTTTTAATTATGGCACAAGGAGAGGATTTAATTGTCAGACCTAACATACTGTAATTTGGGTATGAATGAGGAAATGCAGAATGGGTGGTATTTTAACAAGTTGAGTACCATTCAAGGGGGCTTTTGTTCGTCCAATGATGCTGACTGGATTGGCCACAGACAATCCAGCCTTTTCGGTACTGTGTCGTTGATCTTCAAGGCCAAAGACGAGGGAAAGGCCATCGCCAACGACTCACTGTTTGGCTGCGATGGTTCAGTGTCCACCCAGGACATCGCGCGCGGTGACGTGGACAGGAAAATCTCCACTGGCATGGTCTACATTACCCTCGACCCCATGCTGCCTGCTCTTCACTCAGCAGACGCGCTAACAGCATGAAGCATGCAGTTTATGTATACATGCCGGTGATATGTCACATCAATCGTTTCTGCTGGATGATATTCCTCTCAGATCGCATGCCATATCCGGAGTATCAGGTGCCTGGAGTATAAATCCACTTGACGGCCCGACTTCGATTTCGCATATTCCCAGTCCAAGCTGAAGGCTATCATTTGGAGCGGCTGGGGTAATCGTTTTGGTGCAATCAAAAAGACCAATGGAACATGGATTATTCTCGCGGATGTGCAACGAAAGTATTTATACTCGTCATACTTCACGTTGTATGCGTGTTGGCTGTACTCAATTATTCGATCCGTGCTTGGGCCTCGCCCCTAGGGCCGTTGCCAGCAGCATTCAAATCTGCTCCCGGCAGATTTGTTACCTGAATCACTTACACCTGAGTAAGCTCATCGGGATTCCTTCGCTTGCAGCCTTCCTGCAACTCGAATTATTTAGTGTATATTTCATTATTTAGGGGGGAAAATGCAGGTATTGCTTGTGATTGATATGCAAAATGCGGTGTTCTCCACGCCTCGTTATCATCAGACCATCGTTGTCGGCCGAATAAATCAGCTTATTGATGCGGCTGAACAAACCATTTTTGTTCAGCATGCGGAAGACGGTATGTTGCCTGGTAGCCATGAATGGGAACTCTTACCTGAAATTCGCCAACCGGAAAACGCAATTTATGTCACTAAAACTGCCTGTGATGCGTTTTACCGCACTACACTGAGTGATGAACTGGCTCAACGTGGTATCACTCATCTGACAGTGTGTGGCTGCGCTACAGATTACTGTGTGGACGCCACAATTAAAAATGCTGCCAGTCGTGGTTATGCAATGACGGTTGCTGGTGATGCCCATACTACTGCCGACCGACGGGCTGTTAGTGCCGAGCAATTAATTGCTCAACATAATGATGTCTGGCGCGATTTTATTATTCCTGGGAATACTCTGTTGGTAAAAGATACCTGGCAGATTCTGGCGGAGTGGGAGGCGGAAGCACAGTAAGTTATTTTCGGTCAATTGAGTCGTGCTGCAGGTCGTTTTCAATCCATTGCAGAATGACCGAGACGATGTAGCGCTGTTCTTCGTCGCTTAAAGGATGATGTTGACTAATATTGTGCCATTTGCACAGGCATCCCCGACAGCAGGTTGCCGTGGCATGTTGGGCAATAAAAACCGGATGTCCGCGCATTGGGGTTTGTTTGCCGTCATTGTCGGGTTCAGCCGGTGCCAAGCGTTTGGCAATGAAATCTGCCGCATGTTCGGCTATAACGCTTTTACCCTTAACATAGCAATAAGTTGTCTCTTTAGTACCAAGATGAAAACGCTGGCGAAATGTAGAACGAGACAGGCGAAGAAAAAGGTCGTCAGTATTTTTGGGCATAATGGAGTGGCTCAGTTAATGTCATCAGCATTGTTACAGGAATTTTATTCCTGGGTAAGCCTAAATCTCTTTTTGCCGCTTATCAAATTATATCATCATAACTATTTGTTTTTTATTTATTATTAATTTTATTCTGAATGTCGAGCCGCTTCACAAATGCATGATGAAGTGGTTTTGCCGCAGTAAAAGTGGGGATAATCTGTCTCTGTAAGTGTTAACAACGAAGGGGGCTGTTATGTATAAGACCATTTTAGTGCCCATAGATCTTGAAGAAGAAGAACTGACCCAAAAAGCGCTTTCCCATGCGGTTATGCTGGCGAAAATCGCTGGTGCAACACTGCATCTTTTCCACGCGCTTCCTGATGCTTCCGCATTTATGTCCGCTTACTCCTTTGGTATCAAGGAGTTTGAAAATGAAGCGGTAGTCAAAGCTGATGAAAAGTTACATGCCATTATGAAGACAATAGATCTGCCACCTGAACATCTGTCTCATAGCCTCAGTTTCGGTACGCCCAGAGATGAAGTGCTGGAATTGGCTGATGAGATAGAAGCAGACCTTATTGTGGTCGGTTCACGGCGTCCCAATGTAAAAACCTATCTATTGGGTTCCAATGCGGCGGCTATCGTCCGTCATGCAAAAACTACCGTGCTGGTGGTGCGCTAATGGGGTAAATAGATGTTCAAGACGCTGTTTCATAAAGAGATAGCGTTTTGGGCGAACTATCTCAGTTGGCTGTCTTTGCTGCCGCGCCGGTTATAGCCGCTGTTCAAACGTTGCTTTTTATCAATCAGTGCCTGGCAGTCAATACAATATCGGACGCCAGGTAGTGCCTTACGGCGTGCTTCAGGGATCGGTTGACCACATTCGTCACAGTGCTGTGCACTTTCCCCGTGGTGAAGCTGATTGCGTGCATGAGCAATAGCATCATCAACGGTGGCATCAATTTGCTCCTGAACCGCACCATCATTAGACCAGCCGCTAGCCATGCTATTTACCTCTATCTTGAGATAATTAATTTATAGCAGGTGCGGAGTGGGTGATCCAACGGTGATTATTCAGAACAGTCCGTTTGATCCGACCTGGTTGGTATCAATACTTTTCCGGACTGGGAAAAGTTGGACGATATTCATTGCTGGAAGAGAAGAAATATCACGCAGCACAAAACCATGGGCTGATGCACAGGCAACACCGCAGTTGGAGTCAGCATTGAAAAACGATCGGTATTTATTCTCGTTTGGGAGGAGTAGTCGCGTTGTCAGCAGTAATAAGAGATTGTTCAACTAACTCTTGCTGCTTGTCCTGATGGAGGAAAAATGCGCCAATGGCAGAATAGGTGACGCGGCCTAGAAGAATGATAAAACTTATCATGAGTACTGTACGAGCAACACTGCTACTCCTTCGTCGATGACGGATTGATATTCGTCGTCTATAGGTAATCGTGGACATTAACCTTTTATTCTCCAGATGAAAGCGAACATTCGCTGTTATTAATTTAGGCACAAGCTTGAGGTGTGGTCAATGTATGTTGAGTAAAAGCGTGGTAGTTATGAGGGAACAGCACCGATAGATCGCACTTTGTGAACAAAACCCAGATAAAATGAAGAATCACGAGGCCCGGAGATGGGCCACGTAACTGAAGATGCCTGCACCTCTGCAACGTGAAAGATGAAGGAGATATGGACTTCCTTTGCTGATGGGCGTCGGGTTACCTGGTTACTGCATTGTCAGCCAGGCAGTTTTGTCAGGCTGGTTCTTCTTCGATCTGTAGTCTCCAACCATTCACGCCTTGCCAGTATTCCTGTTCCCGTTCCAGATCAAGCTGTATCAGCGTGTTCTGTGTAAAAAATCCATTGGGGAAAAACAGTTTCCAGATATTGTCACTGACTATAAGACGCAGTGTTTTCGGCGTGGTAGTGGCTTGTCGTTGATTGTTTAGCAATGTAGCTAAACGAAGCAGCTGCACCATCGGCAGGTACTGTTTCTTTTTGAAAAGGTTGAAGCGGGGCAACTCTTCCAGTTTGATGGCTTTGCGATGCAAACGTACTATCAGCGATAACAACAGTTGTTGTTCCTGATTAAATCCTGGCAAGTTTGTGTTTTGTAGAATATAGGCTGAATGGCGATGCATGCCGCTATGGTTAATACCCAGACCAACTTCGTGCAGCATGGCGGCCCATTTAAGAATAGCTTCCAACTGTGGGTTGGCCAGCGTTGCACTTTGTCCGGCCCACTGGGCATATAGCAGATCGGTAGTTTCCCGTACTCGTCGAGCCTGTTCGCGGTCGATATTGTAATGGCTGGCAAGGCTTTGAGCAGTACGAATCCGGATATCCTGATGCCGGAAACGACCTTCCATTTCATACAGGACGCCTTCGCGCAGAGCACCGTCGGAGAGACGAAGTTCCTTAATAGCGAGCGCATCAAAAATCCCGCATAGAATAGCCAAGCCGGGCACCAGTACAGTTTGACGATCTTCCATGAGTCCGGGCAAACTGAGGGATTTGAAATTTTTAAACTGCAGGATATGAGTGCGTAACATTTCTAGCCGATCCGGCGTGATTAATCCGTCTTTTTCTCCCATGGCGATCAGAATTTCATGCGTTGCCTTGATGGTGCCAGAGGCTCCCAGTGCGTAATCCCAACCATAAATACGGTATTCCCAGGATAACGTTTCCAGCTTTTGCGCTGCGGACAAACGGGCTCGTTTAAAATTGTTTTCGCTTATCTCGCCATTCGGAAAGAATTGCCTGGCAAAACTGACACAACCCATTCGCCGGCTTTCCACCAGTATTGGCTCGAAATCTTCACCGATCACCAGCTCTGTCGAACCACCACCGATATCGAGTACCAGCTTACGACCTTTTTCCGGCTGGGTATGCTCCACGCCCATAAAAATCAGACGGGCTTCTTCATGACCAGAAATGATTTCAATGGGATAAGGGATTATTTTAGCCGCACGATGCAGAAATTCTTGTGAGTTGGCTGCCTGACGCAGGGCATGAGTGCCGACAATTGACACATTGGGTGCTGGAAAGCCTTGTAACCGTTCGGCAAACAAGGCCAGCGTGCTGAGACCGCGCTCGATAGAC
Source organism: Prodigiosinella aquatilis (assembly GCA_030388725.1). Lineage (NCBI taxonomy): Bacteria > Pseudomonadati > Pseudomonadota > Gammaproteobacteria > Enterobacterales > Pectobacteriaceae > Prodigiosinella > Prodigiosinella aquatilis. Next base: position 3,418,369 of record CP128857.1, on the reverse strand, counting down.
TCTTCACTCAACATGTTATTACTGTCCAGTCCGCCGACCAGATGCACGCGCTGTTTTAAACGGCTTAGTACCTGTAGCGCTCCATTGACAACGCGGGCCACTACCATATGGAAACTATTGGAGCCAAGATCGATGGCAGCGAATTCCTGAGGTTGCTCGGTATTACTATTCATTAACGGCATGGGTCAGGCTTACTCTCCGGATTGCTCAAGCGATTTGATATAATCATAGATGGCACTTTGGGCGCGTACTTTGCGCCGGTTACCACGGGTAACATATTGATTGCTCATTTCTTTATCGATCACGCGGGCTTTGACCGTATCGCTGAACAGCAGCTCTAAAATCTTCAGCACGCGTTCCTTGAGTGTCTGATCAAGGATTTCTACCGCGACTTCGATACGGTAATCAATATTACGTGTCATCCAGTCAGCAGAAGAGAGAAATACCTTCTTATCGCCGCCATTGTGGAAAACATAGACGCGATCATGCTCCAAATAGCGGTCCACAATACTGATAACGCGGATATTATCGCTGATTCCGGGGAGTTCTGGAATCAAAGAACACATTCCGCGTATCAATAAATTGATTTTGACACCCGCGCTGGAAGCTGCATATAGACGGTCTACCAGCCCTTTATCCACCAGATTGTTGATTTTCAGAGTGATGCCGGACTCAATACCTGATGCCGCATTGGCTATTTCATGATCGATTAATTGATATAGCCGGGCGCGGGAATTCTGAGGTGAAACCAATAGATGGTCAAAACTGACTGGGCGATAAGGGTTTTCGATGAAGTTAAATACCCGGCGAACCTCGTTGGTGATACGCTCGTCGGCGGTCAACAACGAATAATCGGTGTATAAGCGGGCCGTTTTTTCATTAAAATTACCGGTACCAATATGGGCATAGCGCACAATATTTTCCCCTTCCCGACGGGAAATCAGAAATAACTTGGCGTGAATTTTTAGCCCCGGTACGGAGAAAATGACGTGCACACCGGCTTCAGTCAGACGCTTAGCCCAGTGGATATTGGCTTCTTCATCGAAACGTGCCTGCAATTCTACGACCACCGTGACCTTTTTGCCGTTGTGTGCGGCATGAATCATCGAATTAATAATACGGGAGTTCTTTGCCACCCGGTAAATATTGATTTTTATGGATAACACGTTGGGGTCGAATGACGCCTGACGCAGCATTTCCAGCACATGTTCAAAGGTGTGATAAGGGTAATAAAGCAGTATGTCTTGCTCACGAATGGCATCAAATCCGTTGCGGAACTTGCTGAACCAGACATGACGCAACCGTGGTAGCGGTTTGTTAACCAGATTGGCCCGGCCAACATTTGGAAACCCGATGAAATCCTTGAAGTTATGGTAACGTCCGCCTGGGATTACCGAGTCATAAGAGGATATACCCAGCTTGCCCAGCAGGCATTCCACCATCGCGTCCGGCATGTCACGCTGATAGACAAAACGTACTGGTTTGGCTGTAAGTCGCTGTTTCAAACTGGAAGACATTAGTTCCAACAGGCTGGATTCCATCTCCGTGACCAAATCGTATTCGGCATCACGCGTCATTTTCATGGAGTAGGCGTTGAGCGTGTCGTAATCGAAAAAGCCCTTGAAGATATCATTCAGACAGTAACGCAGAATGTTATCAATCAGGATCATGGTTTTTCGGCGCCGGGGAGCTTCCGGCGGCAAATCGACAAAACGAGGAACTTTATCCGATGGGATCTCCAGCAACGCATAATTGGTATGCTCGCCACGAATGATTTCAACCGCCAGATAGGTGTAATCATCTTTCAGAAACTGTACCAGATTGGTTTCGGGCAAGATCAGAATCGGCGTAATGTGCGGGCGTAGATGTTGCCTGAAATAATCCCGTAGCCACTCTTGCTGAGTGGGCGACACCTGACGTTCATTCACCAGGAAAATTTGATTGCGGGCCATCTCCAGCAGGAGTTCATTGTAAAGATTGTCAAATAGCTGGTCGGTTTTTAGTACGCGAGCCTGAATTTTCCCTAACAGGTGACGCATCCCACTGGCTGAGCCGGTTTCTTCGCTAATCAGAATCTGGCGTTTAAGATCGGCAAAGCGAACTTTATAAAATTCATCCAGATTGTTGGAGTAAATACCAAGAAAACGCATGCGCTCAATCAAAGGATTGGTTTTATCCGCAGCTTCCTGAAGTACACGTTCATTGAAAGATAACCAACTCAACTCTTTATCTAGGCAGAGTTTGTCCTGACTCATTATTACCCCGTTAAACTATTTTTACTGATATGGTTCTACTATCTATTTGTATTGTGGCGGATTTATGACGATAAGAACGAAAGTGTAAACAGACTTACCATTGTCATATTATGGGTGTAAAGGCAACATATGTTACCCGATTTTATCCCAGGATCAGGATAACTCACCCACAATGGCGAAAACAGAGATGACAGAGATAAACAACAGATTACTGAATCGGGATCGGTGTCAGGCGTGAATTGATCACCTGACACATCGTATTGTGATAGAAAGCAGTTGATGGAAAGTCGTGGCGTTCATTTTTCATTCCTTGTGGTATTACATCATCAGACGTTTCGGATAGCCGTCATACATTTTTCTTATGAATACTTGATGTACATCCAATATCTGTCAGGTTGTTGGGTAATTGTCAGTACCATTTGCGGCGTTGATGATAAAATGTGCGTGTTTTCAACCTTGGCGACAAATGGCGGGCAGCATGAGATTTAACACAATGAATGAAGGCGAAATTATTACCGAGCTTTGCCGGAGGATAAAAGATGCCCGCATCCAGCAACGTCTGTCTCAGGTCGATCTGGCTGAACGGGCCGGTCTGGGTATTGCCACGATCAAGCGCGCTGAAATGGGTGAATCCATTACGCTGAGTAGTTTGTTGTGTATTTTGCGTGGATTAAATCGTCTGCATCAGTTGGACGGTGTTTTGTTTGATGCCGAGGTGGAGTCATTCAATGCGCAACTGAGTGGTGGGAAACAACGCGCCCCACTGCGTATCCGCAAGAAAGCCCCGGTTTTTCCGGCCAAAATCATTAAAAGTGAACCGATTGTACCGCCTTCCAGTAACACAGTGGATTGGTATGTTTCTGCGGCTGAAAACAATATCATCTGGTCCAGGCCGGATAGCGAAAAGAAGTAACTCCCCGTTTCCGCTAATAAAAGATGGCTAATGCTTTTAAACATTAGCCATCTTTTATTTAGACTGTTGACAAACCTATCTACAGCGTCAGAACGGTGATAATGAGTAGAAGCGTAAAACACCCGGGCCAGATATGGCGAGGTTAGAGCTTATAGGGAGCGCTTATCGCGTTTTTACGATCTCTCCATTATCGCTGCGATATGCACTTTGTCGTCAAACTCATTTTTATGGTTGCTAAAACCTGATCAACAGTAGAAAGCGCGGCCTTGTAAAGACCAGATAATATCCTCCTTGCCAGTCTGAATTGCGCCATCCCTGGCGCGGGTACTTTCCTTACTTTCCTGCCGTTACACAACTTCCCTGGTGTTATTCACACAACACGACTTTGATCGCCAGTCCACCGCGTGATGTCTCGCGGTATTTGGCGTTCATGTCTTTCCCGGTTTCGTACATGGTTTCAATCACTTTATCGAGAGAAACGCGTGGTTCGCTGGTACGACGCATTGCCATCCGGGCGGCATTGATCGCTTTTACTGCGGCAATCGCGTTACGCTCAATGCAAGGCACTTGTACCTGGCCGGCTACCGGATCACAGGTCAGCCCCAGATTGTGTTCCATACCGATCTCTGCGGCGACGCAGACCTGTTCCGGATTGGCTCCCAGCAGCTCGGCCAGACCTGCCGCTGCCATGGAGCAGGCCACACCAACTTCTCCCTGACAACCGACTTCTGCACCGGAAATAGAAGCATTCATTTTATACAGTAGCCCGATGGCGCCTGCCGCCAGGAAATAGCGTAGATACGCTTCGGGTGTGACGGGTTGAATAAAGTGATCGTAATAGGCCAGCACGGCGGGAACGATTCCACAAGCGCCGTTGGTCGGTGCGGTGACTACCCGGCCACCGGCGGCGTTCTCTTCCGCAACGGCCATGGCAAACATATTGACCCAGTCCATCCCGTCCATCGGATCGTTGGAGAAACGATCATTGATGAACAGTAAGCGATGCAGGGCAGAAGCCCGGCGGGGAACTCGCAGCGGGCCCGGCAGTACGCCTTCGGTATTCATGCCGCGATGAATGCCGTTCTGCATGGTTTGCCAAACCTCGGCAAAATAGTGCTCAATGGTTTCACGTCCATGCAGGGCAATTTCATTTTTCATCACGATAGCGGAGAGTGACAGGCAGTTATCATGACAATGACGCAACAGTTTTTGTGCGGAGTAGAACGGGTAAGGAACGCTCTCTTCCGTGGTGACGACTTTACCAAAATTTTCCTGGTCGACCACAAAACCACCGCCAATGGAGTAATAAGTTTTGCTGTATAACAGCTCCTGCTGGGCGTTAAAGGCACGGACAGTCATACCATTTTCATGTAATGGCAGATTTTCCGCCTGGAATCGCAGGGCGGTTTCCAATGGGAAGCTGACGTCGTACTGACCATTGAGTAATGGCAATCGCTGGGTTTGCTGTACTTGCTGAATAAACGCCGGAATAGCATCAATATCGACACTGTCGGGCAAGTTCCCCGCCAGCCCCATAATGATGGCGATATCGGTGTGGTGGCCTTTGCCAGTTAGTGACAGCGAACCATAAACGTCAACTACAATACTGGAAACCGATGAAATAAGTGATTTACTGACCAGATCATCCGTGAACATGTTGCCAGCTTTCATCGGGCCAACGGTATGCGAACTGGAAGGGCCGATACCAATTTTGAAAATATCAAATACGCTGACCATGGGGGTATTCCTTTGAGAAACGCCGGTCTGATTACCGGCGTTGTGGTACATACATCAGTAACGGTGGAAAATGGTCTTTCCGGTTAGCCGAACAGGGTATAAACAATAGCGGTGATAGCAATCAGCCCCATGATGGTGACGAACACGTTGCTTATTTTGCCGCTGTATTTTTTCATGGCGGGTACTTTCTGAATGGCATACATCGGCATCAGGAACAGTAAGCAGGCAATAACCGGGCCACCCAGTGTTTCGATCATACCCAGAATGCTGGGGTTCATTGTTGCCACCAACCAGGTTGTGGCCAGCATGAACAGTGTTGTTAACCGGTTCAGTTTTACTGAGGAGATGGTTTTGTTTCTGCTGCGCAGTGATTTTACAACCATGCCGTTAAAGCCTTCACTGGCCCCGAGGTAGTGACCGAGAAACGATTTAGAGATGGCAATGGTCGCGATAACCGGCGCCAGATAGCCCATCACCGGGTTATTAAAATGGTTTGCCAGGTAGGACAAAATGGAGATGTTCTGTATTTTGGCTTCCATCAGTTCGGCCGGAGACAGCGTCAGTACGCAACTGAACACGAAGAACATGACTGTCAGTACCATCATGATGTGGCTGTATGAGAGAATGCGTGAGCATTTCTTTTCAGCGCCTTCGCCGTATTCCTTGCGTTTTGCTACTGCAAAGGAAGAAATAATCGGTGAGTGGTTAAAGGAGAACACCATCACCGGAATGGCTAGCCACAAGGTTGCCAGTAAACCATTGCCTGTGGTGCTATTGGTTAAGGAAATATTTTCAAAAACTGAGGTATTCCAGTGCGGAACTAAATATACCGCCAGCCACATCAGAATAACAACAAATGGATAAACCAGCACGCTCATTGCTTTAACAATCATCGCTTCGCCAAAACGAACAATGAACATTAATGCCAGAATTAATACTAACGATAAAATAGCTCGTGGCGGTGAAGATAAATGCATCTGATGCGTAATAAAACTCTCTACCGTATTGGTAATAGCAACACTATAAACCAGCAGTATCGGATAGATGGCGAAAAAATAAAGCAGAGTGATTAATTTACCAGCGCCGACGCCGAAATGTTCTTCAACGACTTCCGTAATATCTTCGCCTCCTTTTTTTCCGGATAAGACAAAACGGCATAAAGCGCGGTGAGAAAAATAGGTCATTGGGAAAGCAATAATAGCCATGATAATGAGTGGAATTAAGCCGCCAATACCCGCATTGATGGGCAGAAATAACACACCTGCACCAATAGCCGTACCATACAGGCCAAGCATCCAGACAGTATCGCTCTTGCGCCAGCTGGAAGCCTGCTCAAGCACCTGGCTGCTTTCTTGAATCGTGCTCATGTTTGTTTCTCCTCGGTGAACACAGACTATAAAAAGTACAGTATCGGCCTATCGCCAATACAGGGATAAGTTATGAACAAAAGATAAAAATCATGTTGATTGAGTGAATCTGTTGTGTGGCGGCATTCTATATCGTGGCGGTCAGTAAATAATATTGTGGTGATCACATAAATGAATTGAAGGGAATTATTTTAATTAAACCATATTAAAAATAAAACATCAACAATGATACTTTAAAATATTTATTCCTAACGTCTCTTTGTTGATGCGTTAATTAAGTGTTTTCGGTGGAAAGTAACTAAATAAATAATCAATTCGTTTTAAGTAAGATTATGTTTTTAAGAAATCACTTATTAAGCGAATAAATAATAGCCCCAAATTTCATGATGTCACGTTAAAAAAATAGTGTTAATCACATCTGGTGGTTTAACACACAACCGTAAGCTGCGTTTTCCGATACGGGCTGATTTTTAGATAGTATCGAGCGTCACAAAAGCGGGTACCGTTTGTACCCGCCTTTTTATGCTATGAGATTACGTTGATAATGATTGCTGTGCCCACTGTAATCCGGGTTGGTACTCTTCTGGCAGTAAAGGTGCTAGTAACTGTAAGGTCTGGCACAATTGGGTACTGTCAGGATGGTTGAGATTCAGGTGACCGACTTTACGCCCCGGACGGACCTCTTTCTCATACCAATGTAAATGTACCAACGGTAAGGCCAGCCAATCAGTATTCACTGCCGTGCCAATCAGATTGACCATCACGGAAGGTGCGGTGATTACCGGTAACGGAAGTGGCAGATCCAGAATGGCGCGCAGATGCAGCTCAAACTGACTGATAGAAGCCCCGTTTTGTGTCCAGTGTCCGCTATTGTGCACCCGTGGCGCCAGTTCATTAATTAACAGCCGTTCTCCGACAATAAAGCACTCCATTGCCATCACGCCAACATAACCAAGCCGATTCATAATGGCTGAAAGCATCTGTTCCGCTTGTTGTTGCAGATGCGGCTGTGGTGTGGGTAATACGACGCTGGCACGCAGAATGCCGTCCTGATGCAGGTTGTGGGTCAGAGGATAGAATACACATTGACCTTGTGTGTTGCGGGCACCAATCAGTGACACTTCACCTGAAAAATGAATACCCTGTTCAACGATGCACTCTCCATAGCAGTCGGCCGGCAGAGCGGTTTCTTCACCGGGGTGCAGGCGCCATTGACCCCGGCCATCGTAGCCGCCCACACGGCGTTTGACGATGGCCAGTTCACCGAGATCTGAATAAATGGATGACCATTCATCACTACTGGCAAGTAATTGCCAGGGAGCGGTGGAGAGTTTCAGTTCGTCCAGCAACTTCTTCTGGGTATAACGGTCGGCCAACAAAGGGAAAATATCCCGATTGACGAAAGCAGTGTGTCGGGCTAATTCTCTGGTCAGTGCCGTTTCCGGCCAGCGCTCTATTTCCGCGGTAATGACACTGTGTTGAAACGGTACTGATTCTGGTTCGGCATCCAGGCCAACCGGATAAACGGCAATACCTAACGGCTCTCCAGCCTGACGTAACATGCGGCCCAACTGGCCGTTGCCAAGAACGCAAACAGGCTTCATGCATCCTCCCGTGGATCGGGATGGTTGAGGACGTCATCGGTCTGGCTCTGACGCCAGACAGTCAGCCGGGATGCCAGAGCACTGTCGTGCAGAGCCAGAATCTGGGCGGCCAGCAGTGCTGCATTAGCGGCACCTGCTTTACCGATCGCCAGCGTTCCAACTGGAATACCTCGCGGCATCTGCACGATAGAGTAAAGACTATCCACGCCATTCAACGCAGCGCTTTGTACCGGTACACCGAGTACGGGAAGTAGTGTTTTGGCTGCCAGCATACCCGGTAAATGAGCTGCACCACCCGCGCCAGCGATAATGACATCAATGCCGTTTTCCGCGGCCTGTTCTGCAAAACGGAACAGTTTATCGGGTGTACGGTGTGCAGAGACGATTTCAACGTGATAGGGAAGATGCAGTGTAGTGAGGATTTCCGCAGCAAACTGCATGGTGGCCCAGTCACTCTTTGAACCCATAACGATGGCGATTTTGGCCGGGGCGGCGTTGGATGACATGCCTGTAATGCTCCTGTGATTGTGCATGGCGCTTATAGATTGCGCATGGTGATGTGCAGCATCGCCAGCCAGCCATATGGGCTCTGCCAGCGAGGGCGTAGAGCATACCATGAGCCCATAGCAAGGAAAACGATTGCGTAACGATGAAAAAGAGCGTTTCAGTGAAAACGACGCTAAAACGTCAGATTAGAAAGGAAAAGAAATCAGTTCGATATTCTGCGGGGTAACTTTGATCATTGATCCCTGATGATGCCAGGCACCGAGCACGGCCCGCTGCGCGGTGATGCCTTCCGTCTTGATGACGTGAATCTCCGGGCGATGAGTATGGCCATGAATCATGCCGTCAACCTGATAGTGCCGCAGGCGCGCTATTACCTGCTGTGGATTGACATCCATAATCTGCATAGACTTGGTTTGGTTGGCTCGTTGGCTGGCTGCCCGCATATTGGCGGCAATACGCAGACGTATACGTAATGGTAGCAGCAGAAACAGACGTTGTATTAATGGGTTGTGTACCCGACGGCGAAAGCGTTGATAATCCTGATCGTCGGTGCATAATGTATCGCCATGCAACACGAGAAAACGACGACCATACAGTTCTATCATGTTTTCTTCCGGCAACAATGTGATACCGCTCTGGCCAGCGAAAACCTTGCCCAGCAGGAAATCCCGGTTGCCATGAATGAAATAGCAGGGAACGCCTTGTTGGTGCAATGACTGCAAAGCCTGTGCAACAACCAGGTGTAGAGGTTGTGGGTCATCATCACCGATCCAGGCGTCAAATAGATCGCCAAGAATATAAAGTGCATCCGCCTGAGAAGCATCCTCACGTATAAAACGCAGAAAACCGGCAGTAACCGCCGGTTCATGAGTGCTTAAATGCAGATCGCCAATAAATAACGTTGCCATGCAGCGGGAATTACTCACTAATAGTCACGTGAGTAATCACAACGTCTTCTTTTGGCACATCCTGATGCATACCGCTACGACCTGTTGCTACGGTTTTGATCTTTTCAACGACGTCCATACCGTCGACCACTTCGGCAAACACGCAGTAACCCCAGCCATCGGCCTGCTCTGAACGGAAGTTCAGGAAATCGTTATCCACGACGTTGATGAAAAACTGTGCGGTGGCGGAATGCGGATCATTCGTCCGTGCCATCGCCAGTGTACCACTGGTGTTTTTCAAGCCATTGTTGGCTTCGTTTTTGATGGGGTCGTTGGTCTTTTTTTGCTCCATGCCCGACGTAAAACCACCACCTTGAATCATGAAACCATTAATCACGCGATGAAAAATGGTGTTGTCATAAAAACCGCTACGGCAGTAATGCAGGAAATTTTCTACGGTAATCGGTGCTTTATCAGCGAAGGTGTTGATGACGATATCGCCGTGGTTAGTATGAAACGTGATCATAGTAATAAATCCTACTTGGTCATAGGTAGATAGATATGGAAAGATGCTCTCATCATGGTGGTGAGTCATCAAGAGCGCTCTTATAACATAACTGAATGGTTGCGTCAGCAGCAGAGGGAGAGATAACGCCGGAAATGGCGCCAGAGTAATCCATTAATAAATATTGATTCAAATTATTTGCAGTAAAATTGTTAATTGAAATAATTAAATTGAATAAAATATTAGCCATGCAATATTAAATTTTAGTTAAGCACTACTATTTTTTACATTTTTGAAGCTGTAACCTATATGCTATTGAAATTGACTCTCGTTAACATTAACTGACTGGGATGAATGAATTATGATTGACCGGATTAATAGCTTATTAAACCGACCGGATTGCGGAAAACTGATTCTTCGTTTGTCATTCAGTATCCTGATGCTGTTTCATGGCACGCATAAATTGTTGGAGGGAATCAGCGGTATTCAGGGCATGTTGACTGCGCATGGTTTGCCAGCCTTTATCGGTTATGGCGTCTATCTGGGAGAGGTTGTTGCCCCTCTGTTCATGATTTTGGGAATACTGACCCGTTTGTCTGCATTGGGGTTCTGTTTCACGATGGTGGTGGCACTATTGCTGGCTGAACCAGAGTCTCTTTTCATGTTGTCAAACGTCGGGGCCTGGGGCGCTGAAGATGTGGCGGTTTATTTCTTTGCCGGGATTGTTATCGCATTACTTGGCAGCGGTAAATATTCTGTGATGTCGAATCCTCGCTGGCGTTAATTTTCTGTCTGGAACAGAAGGTATTTACATCAGGCCTGATCATGTGATCAGGCTTTTTTTATCTCTGTTATGATCAGTTTTGCTAAAGATTAAGTATTTTACGCTCAATAGGAAATAGCGCGCCGACAAGGTGTCGGTCTTGCACTTGTACGCTTGCAATAGAGTAGGGTTCAGGTTTCAATACACTGTTGGGTAATATACCCAGAAAGCGTTTATTTTTTTCTCACTGAGAACCAACAGTGATTTTCATATCCTGCGAATATCATGGAATACCCCGATGCTAAAGATTTTTAATACCCTGAGTCGCCAAAAAGAGGAATTCAAACCCATCCACGCTGGCAACGTCGGCATGTATGTGTGCGGGATAACGGTTTATGACCTGTGCCATATCGGTCATGGACGTACCTTTGTCGCGTTTGACGTCGTGGCTCGTTATCTGCGGTATCTGGGGTATTCGCTGAAGTATGTCCGAAATATCACGGATATTGATGACAAAATCATCAAGCGCGCCGCAGAAAATGGCGAATCTTATGAGCAGTTGACCAACCGAATGATCGCTGAAATGCATGCGGATTTTGACGCACTTAATATTCTGCGCCCTGATGAAGAACCCAGAGCCACACGCCATATTGCCGAAATTATTGCGCTGGTTGAGAAACTGATTGCTCGCCGACACGCTTATGTTGCGTTAAATGGTGATGTCATGTTTTCGGTGGATACCGCACCGGGCTATGGTGTTTTGTCCCGTCAGGATCTGGAACAGTTGAAAGCGGGAGCGCGGGTCGAAATCGCTGAAGTTAAACGTAATCCGATGGATTTTGTGTTGTGGAAGATGTCCAAGCCGGGTGAACCAAGCTGGTCTTCCCCGTGGGGAGACGGTCGTCCAGGTTGGCATATTGAGTGTTCCGCCATGAACTGCAAACAGTTGGGCGAGCATTTTGATATTCATGGCGGTGGCTCAGACCTGATGTTTCCACATCATGAAAACGAGATTGCCCAGTCCACCTGTGCACATGGCGGCGAGTATGTGAATTACTGGATGCATTCCGGCATGGTGATGGTTGATCGGGAAAAGATGTCCAAATCCCTGAATAATTTCTTCACCGTGCGTGATGTGCTGGCGTATTACGATGCGGAAACCATCCGTTATTTTCTGATGTCCGGTCACTATCGCAGTCAACTGAATTATAGCGAAGAAAATTTAAAGCAGGCCCGCGCCGCGCTGGATCGTCTGTACACCGCATTGCGTGGTACGAATGCTGATGCAGAGGCGAAAGGCGGCGATGTCTTTGAAGCCCGTTTTCGTGATGCGATGAATGATGACTTTAATACGCCGGAAGCGTATTCGGTGTTGTTTGACATGGCACGCGAGGTTAACCGACTGAAAACGGAAGATCCGCAGGCCGTTGATGCGATGGCAGCTGAGTTGCGTAAACTGGCTAAAGTTCTTGGGCTGCTGGAACAGGATCCGGAACTTTTCCTGCAAAATGGCGTTGGGGCTGGGGTTGACACGAATGAAGTCAGTGAAATCGAAGCGTTGATCAAGCAGCGTAATGATGCGCGTCAGGCTAAAAACTGGGCACTGGCTGATGAAGCCCGTGATCGGCTTAACGACATGGGGATTGTGCTGGAAGATGGGGCGCAGGGAACCATTTGGCGGCGTAAGTAGCTGATGATATTGATGGATCGTGTCTTACCCGTTCATTGCCGCGCAATGAACGTTATCCTTGATGTGTGAAGTTATTCAGGATGTTTCGGAAATAACGGTATAGAACGATAAAAGGTTTGTCATCCAGATCTGGAGCCCGGTTTATTGACCGGGCTTCTTTTTACGCTTTGATTTCTACCGTCTCGTCATTGAAACAGACGGTTTGTCCGGCCACGATTTTGCAGCGTTTACGTGTTTCTGTGTGTCCATCGACACTGACTTCACCTGCCGCAATGGCCAGTTTTGCAGCAGCGCCGCTTTCACTCCAGCCCAGTAATTTCAGCAAATCGCACAGTTCGACATGCGGGTGATTTTCCAGATGAAAAATTTCCATACTTTCCTGCTTAAGGTTTTAGGTTAACGCGTTGTGTTATCGTGAAATTCTTCACAGGCCTGCAAGGTATTTTGAATCAAGGTCGCTACCGTCATCGGGCCAACACCTCCTGGTACGGGAGTAATGTAGGAAGCACGTGACTGCGCCTGTTCAAAATCGACGTCGCCGACGACTTTCCCATTTTCCAGACGATTAATCCCAACATCAACGACGATCGCGCCGGGTTTAATCCAGTCACCGGGAATAAATCCGGGTTTACCCACCGCGACGACCAGCAAGTCGGCGTGTTCGATATGGTGGCGTAAATCTTTGGTAAAGCGATGGGTTACGGTAGTGGTACATCCTGCCAGCAGCAATTCCATACTCATAGGGCGGCCAACGATATTGGATGCACCGACGACGACGGCGTTTAGCCCGAAGGTATCAATATTATAACGCTCCAGCATGGTCACGATGCCGCGTGGGGTGCAGGGGCGAAGTAATGGCGCACGCTGACACAGGCGGCCCACGTTATAAGGATGGAAGCCATCCACATCTTTGTCGGGAGCGATGCGCTCAATCACTTTGGTATTGTCAATGCCTGCCGGCAGGGGTAACTGAACCAGAATACCGTCAATGGTTTTATCGGCGTTTAATTGGTCAATCAACCCCAGCAGTTCAGGCTCGGTGGTTGTGGCCGGTAAATCATAAGAGCGGGAAACGAAGCCCACTTCCTCACAAACCCTACGTTTGCTGGCGACATAAATCTGTGAGGCCGGATTCTCACCCACCAGCACGACTGCCAAGCCCGGAGCGCGTTTTCCTTCAGCTAGTCGCTGTTTTACCTGCACAGCGACTTCGTCTTTGACCTGCTGCGCAATCGTTTTACCATCAATAATCGTTGCTACCATCAGAAAGAAAATCCATCATTTTTAAAACGGAGGAGAATGTCGGCTATTTTGTCAGAACCTGCACGTGCTGTCAGGCATTGTGTCAACATAATTGCTTTTGATGGTCGCTGCTGAACAATTTTTCCCTACCGGTGAAAATGCGCGATGCTGCGAGAAAGACGCGATCGATCGCTTTATTGTGATTTTATCGTTCGGACTCAGTCATTCCGCGGGTTTGTCATCGCCGCGGAATGACTAACGTGATCAATGGTAAAGGCGTTCAGCTGTTGTCATGAATGTCGTGATTATTTTTTTCAGCATGGTCTGTAAGGCACGGGCTTTTTCTTCCTGCCAGTCGAACGGCAACGTCTCACGCATATAATTACATTGGGCCAGCTCCAGTTGTAGCGCATGTTGGTGCTGTGCCGGCAGTCCGTAAGCGCGAGTGATGTAGCCGCCTGTGAAACGCCCGTTAAGCACCCAACGCCACTGCTCCTGTGTTTCACAAACCGTAATCAATGCCTGCTCAATATTCGCGTCACAACTAACGCTGTTATTGGTGCCCAGATTTAAATCCGGCAAGGTGCCGTCGAACAGTCGGGGGATGCATGAAGCGATAGAGTGGGCGTCAAACAGCAATGCATAGCCATGCCGTTGTTTAATTTGGGCCAGCTCCTGCTGAATTTTCTGGTGGTAAGGGTGCCAGATGGTATCGAGATACGCCTTGCGTTGTGCTGGCCGGGGTTCTTTCCCCGGTTGAAAGGCTGGCGTGCCGTCAAACAGGACGTCTGGATATAAACCGGTGGTTGTGGTGGTATACAGCGGCTGATCATCTGCTGGTCGATTAAGATCGATAACAAACCGCGAATAGGTGGCAGCCAGCATGCTGGCACCAAGCGAGTGAGCAAAGGCATACAGTTGTGGAATATGCCAGTCGGTATCTGGCAAGGGACGTGCGGCGTCACTCAGCCCGTCGGCAACCTCGGGAGTGAGTGCGATCCCGGCGTGAGGAATACTGATCAGCAGCGGGCTATCGCCAGCAGTAAAAGAAAAAGGTTCCATCATCGTATTACTCCTCTGAAAACTGTCGTACAGGCGAGCTGCCCGCCCAACCAGTACACCACTTCTGCCGGACGCGACAGTGGCCAGTGCACAAAATCCGCCACTTTACCGCTTTCAAGAGAGCCGTGGCTGTGTTGCAGTCCCAGCGCCTTGGCTGCATGCAAAGTGACGCCCGCCAGCGCTTCTTCCGGTGTCAGACGAAACAGAGTGCAGGCCATATTTAGCATCAACCGCAGAGACAGCGCGGGTGAGGTGCCGGGATTGCAATCGCTGGCAATAGCCATAGGCACACCATAGCGGCGAAACAAATCGACTGGCGGTGTTTGCGTTTCCCGTAACAGGTAATAGGCACCTGGCAGCAGAACGGCGACTGTACCGGCTGCCGCCATCGCAGCGACATCGTCTGGTGTGGCATATTCAAGGTGATCGGCAGACAGCGCGGTGAATCTGGCCGCCAGTTGACTGCCATGTAATGATGAGAGCTGTTCTGCATGCAACTTGACCGGTAGTCCGTGTGCTTTCGCCGCCTCAAAAAGACGTGCCACCTGTGGTGGACTGAACGCCAGATGTTCACAGAACGCATCCACGGCGTCGGCCAGATTTTCGCGGGCCACGGCGGGCAGTAGTTGATTACAGGCGATATCAATCCAGGTATCGGCCTGTCCCTTCAGTTCGGGGGGGATAGCGTGTGCCGCCAGACAGGTAGCGAGAATCTGTGCTGGTGTTTCCTTGCCCAGCGCCCGGATAACGCGCAGCATTTTCAGTTCGCTGTCGAGATCCAGACCATAGCCGGATTTTATCTCTATCGTCGTCACGCCTTCTGCCAACAACGGTTGCAGACGAGAGCGGGCCGAGCGTACCAGACTTTCACTATTGGCGGCACGAGTGGCGGTGACGGTAGCGAGAATGCCGCCGCCCTGGGCTGCGATATCCGCATAGCTGACACCGTTCAGACGCTGTTCGAACTCACCGCTGCGATCACCACCAAAAACCAGATGAGTATGACAGTCGATCAAGCCAGGGGTGATGATGCCACCACCAAAATTGGTAGCGTGTGTGGGAGAAAAGGATGACATATCGCGGCGTTCGCCCAGCCAGACGATACGCCCATCCGTTACGGCCAGCGCACCATCTTTGATGATGTGATACTGGCCATCACGCAGAGTGACCAGATCAGCCCCGAACCACAGGCTGTCGCAGTGCTGCGTCATAGCGTGCTCCACTAGTGTTATAGTCTTGTATAGACAAGTTATACGCCAGCAGTTTGTTTCGGCAAGCCACACAGCAATAGGAATTTCTTATTTTCGTTGCAGGTCACACGGTAGAGGTGATTAAGCCATAAAAAAGCATTATGTTATTTACCGTGGGCTTTGGTGTATGTATATGTATATACAATGGCACTGACAGGATATGTGACATGCCCGCTTATTTTGCTTCCCGTGCGCTGTTGCCTGATGGTATGGCGCGTAATGTACGTTTTGATGTTGATGAACAGGGTTGGTTTTCGACCGTGACGCGGGATGCTTCCGCTGGCGAAGCCACCCGCCTGTCGGGGATTGTGGTACCTGCCATGACCAACCTGCATTCTCATGCTTTTCAGCGGGCGATGGCCGGAATGGCTGAAGTGGCGGGGGATCCACAAGACAGTTTCTGGACCTGGCGCGATCTGATGTATCGTATGGTGGCACGTTTGACGCCAGAGCAGGTCAGGGTGATTGCTACGCGGCTTTATATCGATATGCTCAAAGGCGGATATAGTCAGGTAGCTGAATTTCACTATCTGCACCACGACCCAAAAGGCAAAGCGTACCCGGGCGATGCCATGCTGTGCCATCTGCTGGCGGCGGCGGAACAGTCCGGTATCGGCCAGACCATGCTACCCGTGCTTTACAGCCATAGCGGTTTTGGTGCGCAGCCTCCATTGGCCGGGCAAAAACGGTTTATTCAGGATGTCGACCACTATCTACGTCAACAACAACACCTGGCTGCACAGGTACGCCACCATCCGCGGCTTAGTCATGGCCTCTGTTTTCACTCACTGCGTGCGGTTACCCAGAACCAGATGGAAGATGTTCTGGAAGCTACTGGTAGCGATTTACCAATCCATATTCATATTGCCGAACAGCAAAAAGAAGTGGATGACTGTCTGGCCTGGAGTGGTGAACGTCCGGTGAGCTGGCTATTCAACCGTTTTGCCGTTGATGCGCGCTGGTGCCTGGTGCATGCGACACATCTTGATGATCATGAAATTAAACAGCTGGCACATAGCCAGGCGGTAGCGGGCTTATGTCCGACCACCGAAGCCAACCTTGGCGACGGCATTTTCCCTCTGGATCGTTATGTCGATCTTGGCGGGCGCTGGGGAATCGGTTCTGACAGCCATGTGTCCCTGAATGTGGTGGAAGAACTTCGCTGGCTGGAGTATGCCCAGCGTCTGCGTGACCGACGTCGAAACCGGGTAGTAACCGCCCAGCAACCGTGCGTCGGAACAGTGTTGTATCAGCAGGCATTGGGTGGTGGCGCGCAGGCGTGCCGTGTGCCTGTTGGTGCATTGGCGATGGGCTGGCGTGCGGATTGGCTGGTGTTGACTGAAGATGCGATGCTCAGCGCCATCAGTGATGAAACACTGCTTAACCGCTGGTTATTTGCTGGCGGGCAGCAGCAGATCCGTGACGTCTGGGTGGCGGGAAAACAGGTTATTGATCATGGACATCATGCGTTGGACGAGGAGTTTGACCGGTTGTTTATTGACGTAATGAAAGCGTGGCAGGAGGCGTAATGCACTTTTTCTCTTTGCCGGATTTACCGGTCAGCTCCTGGAAAAACGGCGGCGGAGAAACCCGTGAGATTTGCCGCATTCCGCCTGCGCCGGGGGATTTTTTCTGGCGGGCCAGTATCGCCACCATTGCCCGTGATGGTGACTTTTCCTGTTTCCCCGGTGTGGATCGTATTATTACCTTGTTATCCGGCGACGGTGTTGAGCTGAGCGGTAAGGATTTTTACCATCGGCTCAGTCTTCATTCCCCTTTTCATTTTGCTGGCGAGCAAACCCTGGTTGCCCATTTGTGCGGCGGCGTCAGTATGGATTTCAACATCATGACGCAGCGTGACAGCCATCGGGCCACGGTCACGGTGGTGGCAAAAACGCAGGTTCCTGCTGTGGTTACTGATGGTGTGGTGTACGTTCTGCGCGGTCGATGGCAGACAGCCAATCGGATGCTCTCTGTAGGTGAGGGCATGTGGTGGCAGTCTCATGCACCAGCGATCATTCCCCAGAGTGATGATGCATTGTTGCTCTATGCGGCCATTATTGTGCGGTGATGCCCAACTGGGTAGACCGATCTCTTATGTATATTACAACCACTGCCGATGAGAAGTATCGGTGAACGAAACGGGCTAAATTACCTTATAAAATCGTTGGTTACTTATGGTGCGCGACGCACCGTTTTTGCGCAGTGTGGGCCCCGATAACTGGCTGTGTCGAGTATGCCGAGAGCGATTGCGCCAGCTAAAGAAAGCTGGCACAACCATTGCTTGTATAGACAAGACTATACACTTGAGTTTTCGAGCCACTCTTTATCGACAGGAGCAGGAAAATGAGTACACCACTACACCGCGCCAGTTGGAAAATATCCCTGATGATAGCCTGCCTTTCGGTTGCATTTGTTACCCGTGCCGCAGAGATACCGGTTGCGATTGGCATCTCTGGCTGGACGGGCTTCGCGCCGCTGACGCTGGCTGATAAAGCCGGGATCTTTAAAAAACATGGTCTGGATGTGGATATGAAAATGATTCCGCAGAGAGATCGCCATCTGGCGGTGGCGTCAGGCGCTATTCAGTGTGCGGCGACTACGGTGGAAACCTATGTTTCCTGGGCGGCCAGCGGTGTGGTACTCAAACAAATCGTTCAACTGGATAAATCTTATGGTGCGGATGGTCTGGCGGTACGCAATGACATCAAGCGTATTGAGGATTTGAAAGGCAAAACCATTGGTGTGGACGCGCCGGGCACCTCGCCATATTTTGCGCTGGCCTGGATGCTGGATAAAAATGGCATGAGTATGAAAGATGTGAAGATAGCCACACTGTCACCGCAGGCGTCGGCGCAAGCGTTCGTCGCAGGCCAGAATGATGCAGCGATGAGCTACGAACCGTACCTTTCCACTATTCGTCAGCACCCTCAAACGGGCAAAATTCTGGCCACCACGCTGGATTATCCAATGGTAATGGACACGCTGGGTTGTACCCCGGCATTTTTGCAGCAGAATCCACAGGCTGGGAAAGCGCTGGTGGAAAGCTATTTCGATGCGCTGGCGATGATCAAATCACAGCCGGAGAAATCCTATGAAATCATGGGAGCGGCAGTGAAATCGACCGGCAAGGCATTTGCTCAGTCCGCCAGTTATCTGCGTTGGCAGGATCGTGAGCAGAACCGCCGCTTTTTCAACGGTGAAATTCAACAGTTCAGCAATGAAGCCGCCAAACTATTACTGGAAGCGAAAGTTATTCGCAAAAAACCAGATATTTCCACCCTGTATGACGCCAGTTATGTGAAATGACCATGGAGGAGTCTGATGTGAACAGTTTCACCAGTGCGGTCAATGCTGCGCCCCAAACGCCAACTGCTCTGCCGGACGCCGCGTCGCGCGTACATAATCCGCTGATGGTGCCGCTGAGGCCGGTTTCTTCCCGTCTACGCTGGACGCTGGGGGTCGCTTTCTTTGTGCTGTTTGTTGCTATCTGGTCGCTGGTGACATTCGGTGGCGCCGTATCACCCACATTCCTGGCCGATCCGCTGACCATGCTGCATGAAGGCGTACTGTTGTTTACGGAGTACAACTTCTCGCTGGATATCGGCATGACGGTAATGCGCGTACTGGCTGGATTTCTATTGGCGGCCATTATCGGTGTCCCGCTGGGGATTCTGATGGGCGCTTATAAGCTGGTGGAGGCATTTTTTGAGCCGTTTGTCTCGTTCTGCCGGTATCTACCGGCATCAGCCTTTATCCCTTTGCTGATCTTATGGGCGGGGATCGGCGAAATGCAGAAAATACTGGTGATTTTCATCGGTTCCTTTTTCCAGATTGTCCTGATGGTGGCCGTCACTGTCGGCACTGCACGTCGTGATCTGGTGGAAGCGGCCTATACACTGGGGTGTTCCAGTCGCAGTATTGTGCGACGAGTATTGATTCCCGGTGCCGCGCCGGATATCGCTGAACTGTTGCGGTTGGTGCTGGGATGGGCCTGGACCTATGTCATTGTAGCGGAGCTGATTGGCTCTTCCAGCGGTATCGGTCATATGATTGTCGATAGCCAGGCACTGCTCAATACCGGACAAATCATCTTCGGCATTATTGTGATCGGCTGTATCGGCTTGCTGTCTGATTTTCTGTTTAAAGCCGCTAACCGCCGGTTATTTGCCTGGAGTGCGTTGCGATGAAATACAGTAAATTATCCGTACGCCAGGTTGAGCGGGTTTTCACCGGGCCGAAAGGCGAAACTATCCAGGCACTGAAACCGATTGAATATCAAGTGAATGAGAATGACTTTATCACTATTCTCGGTCCTTCCGGTTGCGGTAAATCGACGCTGCTGCGGATTATCGCCGGGTTGGATGAACCGACCCGTGGTGAAGTGTGGCTGGATGGCCGCCTGGTCGATGGGCCGGGTGCTGATCGTGGCATGGTGTTCCAGAGTTACACGCTGTTTCCGTGGCTGACGGTGCAGGAAAATATCTGCTTTGGTTTACAGGAGCGTGGTGTCAGTAAGGCACAACAAAAAGAGCGCAGTAATTATTATATTCATCAGGTGGGGTTGCGTGGTTTTGAACATCACTACCCACGCCAACTGTCTGGCGGGATGCAGCAGCGTACTGCCATTGCCCGCGCATTGGCTAACGATCCAAAAGTGTTGCTGATGGACGAACCGTTTGGTGCGCTGGATAACCAGACCCGGGTGATGATGCAGGAGCTCTTGTTGTCAGTTTGGGAATCATCGCGCAAGACGGTGTTGTTTGTCACTCATGACATTGATGAAGCCATTTTCATGGCGAACAAAGTCGCGATTTTTAGTGCTCGGCCGGGACAGATTAAACATGAAGTGGCAGTGGATTTCCCCTGGCCCCGTGACTATACCCTGAAAACGTCGCCGGCGTTCATGGCGTTGAAAGCGCAGATTACCGAAGAGATTCGCAGTGAAACCCGACAAGCTCTGACGCACTGATGGAGACCACCGCTAGCGCCAAGCCTGTGCGGTGGAGCATCAACTGAATTTGCTAATGACAAAATAAGCAGTGAACCAAGGTTGTGTCGATATTGTTACCGTATCCAGTGATACCTGCTGTACCCGTAGGGTGTGAATATGGCATAAAGTTTGTCTGATTAAGGTTTTGTTTCGAAACGTTGCATTTATAAGACAGATCACAGGAAGGATTATGACACAACAGGTTTTTTTCCCTGCTACCGTACTGCGTGGGGCAGGTGTAAGCCAGCAACTGGGAACATTGTGTGCCCAATTGGGTACACGGGTGTTAGTGGTCGGGGGCCGAAAGGCATTGGCTGCCACGGAAGCGCTGATTCACGGGCAGTTGCAACAGGTGGATGTGGCGCTGGCAGCGGTGGAGTGGTCTGGCGAGCATTGCAGTATCAGCCAGATCGAGCGGCTGTGTGAGCGAGTGCGTGAAACCGGCAGTGATGTGTTGTTGGCGGTGGGCGGTGGTAAAGCGCTGGATACTGGCAAGGCGGTGGCATTCCAGTGCGCTATCCCGGTGGTGACTTTGCCGACTATCGCGGCCACCTGTGCCGCTGTTACACCGTTGTCGGTGCGTTACCACGATGACGGCCATTTTCACGACCTGTACCATTTGTCCGTTGCCCCGGCCGCCGTGGTGATCGACAGTGGCTTGCTGGCACGGGCGCCATTACGCTGGTTGGCCGCCGGGCTGGGCGATACGCTGGCTAAATGGTACGAATTCAGGGCGATTGATACCGGTCGTAACGACAGCGGGTTTGCGGCGTCTTCTCGGGCCAACAGCGAAATCTGTTTTCAACTGATTAACCGCTATGGTGCTGAAGCCTGTCAGGCGGTGAATGCCGGAAAAAGCAGCGATGCGTTGGATCAGGTGCTGGATGCCATCTTCCTGTTTGCCGGATTAACGTCGTTGATGGCCAGTGGCGCTCACGCGGCGGCATCTCATGCGTTGTATGAAGGGTTTACGGCGTGTGACAAGACCCGCGAGTTTGGCCATGGTTTGCTGGTGGGATTCGGTAATCTGTGTTTGCTGGCACTGGAACAACGCAGCGATGACGAGTTGCTGGAGGCTATCCGGCTGGCGCGTGTCTGTGCGGTGCCGCTAGCGCTGGCTGACATCTGTCCAGACCTGACGGAGGATGAATTGAAGACCATTGTCCGGGCATCGGTAGTGGCACCGGATATGGAC
Organism: Prodigiosinella aquatilis; assembly: GCA_030388725.1. Taxonomy (NCBI): domain Bacteria; kingdom Pseudomonadati; phylum Pseudomonadota; class Gammaproteobacteria; order Enterobacterales; family Pectobacteriaceae; genus Prodigiosinella; species Prodigiosinella aquatilis. The sequence continues at coordinate 3,396,399 of CP128857.1, read as the reverse complement.
AATCTGCCATTTAGTGTCACTGAAGATATGATTCATCAGGCAATTTATCGCGTTGAAGCGTTGGCTGAACGCGCAATCACGGGCTGAAGTTGATCAGAACAACCGGTGTTATCGAAAGGGCAACTGCCGGATGATATACACCGGCAGATGAGCGGTGGGCTAGCCTAGTGCCTTTTCTATACAGCGCTTGAAAATTCGCACGCCCACCTCCAGTGACTTCAGGTCGAAGTGCATGTCAGGGTGATGTAAGCCGGGTTCAAGGTTGGTTCCCAACCCCCAGAATCCGGCTTTTACATTTGGGCGCAGACGTGGATAGAAGAAGAAATCTTCCCCTCCAACCGTGCTTTGGGGTGGGGTTAATCCAGCGCTCCCCAGCACATCAACAATCGCTTCACTGATCAGGGTCGTGGCGTCTTGATGAATTTCCGCCGCCGGGATGAATTTCATCAGTTTGACATCGGCAATAGCGCCAAAGGCTGCGGCACTGTGCTCGATAGCACAGGTCACTTTCTCTTTCAGCAGATCCATTGTGTCGTTGTGTGCGGCACGCAGATCCCAGCAGACGACGGCTTTATCCGGAATGGAATTGGTGACGCCCGCGTCGCACAGAAAACGAGTGGCTTTGGCGCTCCAGGTGAGATGTGGCGGCAAAGGGACGGCTTTTACCGCCATGACGGCATGGGAGGCGGCCTCTAGCGCATTAATACCCAGATGGGGGCGTGCACCGTGGGCGGGTTTGCCGTGAAAAGTCACTTCCAGTGTACTGCTGGCAGAGTAATACATGGCCGGAATGGCTTCACCCAATACACACTCTTCAACCGGACGCAGGTGAAAGCCGAGAAGCATCTCCACATCATCAATAGCACCGCCTTCCACCATGGCGATAGCGCCAGTAGCCAGTTCTTCTGCGGGTTGAAACAGGATCTTCAGCCGGCCCTTTTTCACACTGCCTTCGCGTATGATCTCCTGTGCTACGGTCAGCACCACCGATGCGTGCGCGTCATGACCACAGGTATGGCGGGCGCAGTGTTCGCCATTGATGATATGGCCGAGTGCATCCATGTCGGCACGTAGCGCCAGCACTGGACCGGGAAGACCGCTGTCCAGCTCGGCGACGATACCGGTGGTGCCGCTAACGCCACGGGTGACGTTATAGCCCACTGCTTCTAACTGGTTGGCGATATAATCGGCGGTCTGAAACTCCTGAAACCCCAGCTCTGGAATCGTGTGAAGGTAATGGTAATGCGCTAAAACAATGGACATGTATTGGTTCTCTGTTATCGATCAGCAGAAGCTGAATAAAGCAACTCTCGGGCCAACCATCAACGTTATGGTGATCGTACCAGCCATGATACTCAGATTACCGGTTAAACAGCGCTTATCCATCAAGGTCAGTCAGGTGAGGTTGTGGTTTATCAGCGGCTCTATCCATCATTGCATCGGAAGAATGTTGTCAGATCAATAGACGGTCAGCTATCGCAGCCCGAAAATGAAATCTATGCAGAAAATTCATCCTTTTGGTTGATATCTTTCAGTCCTTTCACCGTGTTTACATCATTACTCCTGTGTGCACTTTTTTTTGATTGCACATCTTTCTCTGTCTCTGCTGTATAACAAGAATAAAAGGAGTGTCACATGAGTGATGTTACGTTACTTCCTCAGGTGATGGCTTTCCTCAGCCGTTCACATGGTAATTTCATTAATGGTGATGTTGTACCCGGTAGTGGTGAGCCGTTTGACGTCATCAATCCCGCCACGGGTAAACCGCTGTCGCAGGTTTTCAGCGCTGATGCATTACAAGCCGATGCCGCGATGCAGGTTGCGCGTGAGGCATTTTCTTCCTGGCGTGAGATGCCCACCTTACAGCGCGGTACGCTGTTGTTAAAGCTGGCAGACAAGCTGGAACAACACCGTGAAGAGCTGGCACAGCTGGAAAGCCTCTGTTCAGGCAAAACCATTACGCTGTCGCGTATGCTGGAGCTTGATCAGTCAGTAGCGTTTTTACGGTATTTTGCCGGCTGGGCAGGGAAAATCAGTGGCGAAACGCTTGATGTTTCCCTGCCTTCCTTTGCCGGGGAGAAATATACCGCATTTACCCGTCGCCAGCCGGTAGGTGTGGTGGTCGGCATCGTTCCCTGGAATTTCTCTATTATGATTGCTGTTTGGAAACTGGCAGCGGCGCTGGTCTGTGGTTGTACCGTGGTGCTGAAACCCAGCGAGTACACGCCGTTGACGTTGCTGAGGGTAGCCGAACTGGCGATGGAAAGCGGTTTTCCGGCCGGCGTGCTGAATGTGATCAACGGTCCGGGAGCCACACTGGGTCCACAACTGATTTCTCATCCCGCTTGTGCCAAGGTCAGCTTTACTGGCTCAGTGGCGACTGGCCATGCCGTTAACCGGATGGCAACCGAGGGGAGCAAACGCGTCACGCTGGAACTGGGGGGAAAAATGCCGCGCTATTTTTTGACGATATGGCGCCAGAGGAGATGGTCAATGGCATCATCGAAGCGGGGTATCTCAATCAAGGGCAAATTTGTGCTGCTGCCGAGTGTTTCTACCTTCCCGAAGAGAAGATTGATGTGGTTTTGTCAATGCTGAAAACACGGCTGGCAGCGATGAAATTGGGATCGCCGCTGGATGAAAGCACGGAAATGGGCCCGCTGGCTAACCGGGTGCAGTTTGACAAAGTGCTTAGCCTGATTGATACCGCGCGGCGTGAGGGCAACGACATTATTTGCGGTGGCCACGCCCTGGAGAGAGACGGCTTTTTCGTCCAACCCACGGCCATTCGTGTCTCTCAACCGGATGACACATTGATGCGGGAAGAAACCTTCGGTCCGGTGTGCGGTTTTATCGCCTATCGTGACGAGCAACAGGCGTTGGATCTCATCAACAGTTCAGCATTCGGCTTGGCAGCCAGCGTCTGGTCGCACAATATCAGCAAGGCACTGCGCTACAGTGAAAGCATTGCAGCCGGCATGGTCTGGGTGAATATGCATACCTTCCTCGATCCTGCCGTGCCCTTTGGCGGCATGAAAGGCTCTGGTGTTGGGCGCGAATTCGGCAGTGCGTTTATTGAGGATTACACCGAGCTAAAGTCGGTTATGGTGCGTTACTAAAAAAGTTAACAGGGCAGGACGATGATGATACTGCCCTAGCTGATCCGCTTTTCATACCATGTTGCATTGACATTACGCAGCAGTTCGGTGCGATTGCTGGCGTGTGTCTTGATGAAGATATTGCGCAGGTGGGTTTTTACTGTCGAAAGAGCAATATTAAGGTGACTGGCAATATGTTTATTGCAGGCTCCTTCGCGAATCATCTCCACCACTTCCTGCTCTTTGCGTGTCAGCCGTTGTGGTGCTTCCGAGGGTAATAACTCCGCGGTTGCCACCTCTATTAACGGCAAGGTGGCACGTAAGCGCATACTCTCTTGTGATGTAAAGGGTTTATCCCGCATCAGCGAAAGGGCGGCGACAATCTTTTTCTGCTTACGCACAAAGATTTCGTTCATATCGCCTATCGCATACGGTTTCATAAACCGGTGGTAATACGGGGTTTTGCGAAAGGTATCATCCAGCCCGGCGAAGGTCACTGGCTGATGGTTGAAACGTTTTGGGTGCAGCGGATCCAACGCTAAAAATTCACGCATATAGCTTTGATGCATCTCTTTGGAAATGCCGGATAAAATATGCTGCTGAGGCATCAGTTGCTCATCCACCAGATAGAAAGCGCCGAACGAGCCGGGAATCAGCCGGGTGATATTTTCCAGACAGCTATAGATGAACGCATCAGATTGTATTGTTAAAGTCACTTTCGGCATTCTGGATTCCTCACAATTTCTTATTGGTTTCTATAAGCGCACCAATTGCCCATCCATAAGCGCAGTCAAACCTGACATCGTAATTGGTTGTATTCGATGTGTTATTGGTAATAGATTGATAATTAGCGATAAAGCCGCGAAAGAGTGAGAGGGTGTGACGGGCGTCGTAATCTGTGAAGATTTCCCTAAATGTTTCCATAAAGCAACGCCTGGTTACCCCGTAAGATCCTGTGGCAGTGCGGCAATATCTTGTGTCTCACCCTGCATGCCAGAGGCGCACAGAGCGTTAAATTCATACAGCAACGCTTTTAGCTGCTTCATTTTTTGCGGACCAAACTGCTCTTCTATTTGCTGATAGCCAGCTTCAATCTCGCTGCATGCTTGCTGGTAAAGCGTGACGCCTTGAGGTGTCAGGGAAGCAAACAATTTGCGTTGATCGTTAAGCGGCTTGAGACGAAAAACCAGCCCGTCTCGCTCCAGCCGCGTCAGGATGCCAGTGAGGCTTGGCCGCAAAATACAGGCTTCTCTTGCCAGTGAGTGAAAGTCCAGTGAACGGCGTTCCGCCAAAATACGAATAATGCGCCACTGCTGTTCAGTAAGATTGTGGCGGTTCAGTATCGGCCTGAAAAAACGCATTGCCGTTTCACGCGCTTGAAGTAACGCAATTGTCAGGGATTCATGCATAAGCATTCCGGTTTCATCAAAGAGTGATCTGAAGCATTGCTGATTCCCAGTATATTTTCTGACTCTCCAACTGCCTAGCAAATAAAACATATCGATGAAAATAAATCCTAAAACATTAACAAGTTAATAAAGTGATCTTTATCACGAAATCAAATAACAAAAAATTAACAATAACGTAAATTTTATATTTTTTATATATAAATTATATAGTTATACTCTAATTGTTTAAGTGATAACTGGATCACAATTCCATAACATTCGATTGATTTGTTCTTCATACCCGATCTAATAATTATGTCATTAACATGTTAACAATAGCGTGCAGGACATGTTCTCGTGTGAGGAAAGACAATAATGAAGAGGTCTGTATTTGCTGTCGCGTTAAACCACTCATCTCAGATCGCGGCCTGGGATGAGGATTTCCATTTGGCGCCCTATAAGACGCCACCCAAAACACCAGTTTGGTTTATCAAACCGCGTAATACCCATTGCTGCGATCAGGACATGATCTCTTTGCCGTCAGGGCAGCAGGTTTTCAGCGGCGGCACACTGGCGGTGGTGATGGGTAAAAAAGCACGCAAAGTGGCCTCGACGGATGCCCCGCAATATATCGCCGGTTATGTGCTGGTGAATGAGCTGAGTCTGGCGGAAAAGAGCTTCTACCGGCCAGCCATCAAAGCGAAATGTCGTGATGGTTTCTGCCCGATTGGTGAAATGAGCGGGATTCAGGATGTCAGTGCGCTGGACATTGTCACCGAAGTCAACGGCGTGGTGAAGCAGCGCTGGTCGACGTCAGAACTGCATCGTGACGCGGCAACGTTGATCGCTGCATTGAGTGATTTCGCCACGCTTCAGCCAGGCGATCTCATTCTACTGGGCACACCGCAGCAACGTGTGCCGGTCATGGCGGGAGACACGGTGGTCATCAACGCTGATGGCTTGCCATCCCTGACTAACCATTTCACGAACCAAGCCATTGAGATGGAACAGCCTGATGCCTATCCAACGCTGTTTGCGTTGGGGCTGAACTATGCCGACCATGCCACGGAACTGGATTTCAATGCACCGGAAGAGCCGTTGGTTTTCATCAAGGCACCTAATACGTTGACCGGTGACAACGCTGTCAGCGTGCGCCCGGATCATCTGGAATACATGCATTACGAGGCGGAGTTAGTGGTGGTGATCGGTAAAACCGCGCGCAACGTCAGTCGTGAACAGGCGCTTGAATATGTGCAGGGGTACACCGTGTGTAATGACTATGCGGTGCGCGATTATCTGGAAAACTATTATCGCCCCAACCTGCGGGTGAAAAGTCGCGACACGCTCACGCCGCTGCTACACACCATCGTACCGCGCGAGTTGATTCCCGATGCGCAAAACTTGCAATTGAAAACCTTTGTGAATGGCGAGTTACGTCAGTCTGGCAATACCTGCAACATGGTATTTGATGTGCCTTTTCTGGTCGCCTGGCTGAGCGAATTCATGACGTTGCAGCCCGGCGACATGATTGCCACCGGCACACCAAAAGGCTTGGCCGATGTGAAACCCGGCGATGAAGTAGTGGTGGAAGTGGAGGGTGTTGGTCGCTTAACCAACCGGATCGTCAGTGAACAACAGTTTGAGGATAGCCTGGAATGAAAAAAATAAATCATTGGATTAATGGTAAAAATGTCAGTAGCGATGACTACTTTACCACCATCAATCCGGCAACCGGAGCGGTGCTGGCGGAAGTCGCTTCCGGTGGGGAAAAAGAGATCCATCAGGCAGTAGCAGCGGCGAAAAATGCATTCCCGAAATGGGCCGATACCCCGATGAAAGAGCGCGCACGTCTGATGCGCCGTTTGGGTGAATTGATCGACCAGAACGTATCGGCGATTGCCGAACTGGAAACCGCCGATACCGGCCTGCCGATTCATCAGACCAAAAATGTGCTGATCCCGCGGGCGTCACACAACTTCGACTTCTTTGCAGAAACATGTCAGCAGATGAATGGGCGGACCTATCCGGTGGATAGCACGATGCTCAACTATACATTGCTGCAACCGGTGGGTGTTTGTGCGTTGGTATCGCCGTGGAATGTCCCGTTTATGACGGCAACCTGGAAAACAGCACCCTGTCTGGCGCTGGGAAATACCGCAGTGCTGAAAATGTCCGAATTGTCGCCACTCAGCGCCGATCGTCTGGGCGAGTTGGCGTTGGAGGCGGGGATTCCGCCGGGTGTGCTGAATGTGGTGCAGGGTTATGGTGCCACGGCGGGGGATGCGCTGGTGCGTCATCACGATGTACGCGCGATCTCCTTCACGGGAGGAACCGCTACCGGCCGTCAGATCATGAAGAACGCCGGGCTGAAAAAATTTTCCATGGAGCTGGGTGGCAAGTCGCCAGTGCTGGTGTTTGAAGATGCGGATATTGAGCGTGCGCTGGATGCGGCGTTGTTCACCATCTTCTCGCTTAATGGCGAACGCTGTACTGCAGGCTCACGCATCTTTATCCAGCAAAGTATCTATCCCGAATTTGTTAAACGTTTTGCCGAACGCGCCAATCGCTTGCGCGTCGGTGATCCCACCGATCCCAACACTCAGGTGGGCGCGCTGATCAGTCAGCAACACTGGGAAAAAGTTTCCCGCTACATTCGTCTCGGCATTGAAGAAGGCGCCACGCTGCTGGCGGGTGGCCCGGATAAACCGGCGGGACTAAGTCAAGGGCATTTCCTTCGTCCGACGGTGCTGGCCGATGTCGACAACCGGATGCGTGTGGCACAGGAGGAGATCTTCGGTCCGGTGGCCTGCCTGTTGCCATTCAAAGATGAAGCGGAAGGTTTACGTCTGGCCAACGATGTGGAATACGGTCTGGCTTCCTATCTCTGGACGCAGGATGTTAGCAAGGTATTGCGCCTGTCGCGCGGCATTGAAGCTGGCATGGTGTTTGTCAACACACAGAATGTGCGCGATCTGCGGCAGCCATTTGGCGGCATCAAAGCTTCCGGTACTGGTCGTGAAGGCGGCGAATACAGCCTTGACGTGTTTGCAGAACTGAAAAACGTTTGTATCTCTTTTGGCGATCATCACATCCCTAAATGGGGTGAGTAGGAGTCACCGATGGGCAAGTTAGCGTTAGCAGCAAAAATTACCCACGTTCCTTCGATGTACCTGTCGGAATTACCGGGTCAGTACCACGGTTGTCGTCAGGCCGCTATCGATGGACACCGGGAAATCAGCCGACGCTGCCGTGAGCTGGGCGTCGATACGGTCGTGGTGTTTGACACGCACTGGCTGGTGAACAGTGCGTACCACATTAACTGTAATCGTCACTATAAAGGTGTCTACACCAGCCACGAACTACCACACTTTATTCGAGACATGGAGTACGAATATGACGGTAATCCGGAACTGGGTTATCTGATTGCCGAGGAAGCTTCGGCCCATGGTGTGCGGGCCAAGGCTCATGCCATCGAAACCCTGAGTCTTGAATATGGCACGCTGGTGCCGATGCGATACATGAACAGCGATCGTTACTTCAACGTGGTTTCTCTCTCTGCCTTCTGCACCGTGCATGACTTTGCCGACAGCCGTCGTATGGGGGAAGCGGTGCGCCGCGCCATCGAAAAATATGATGGTACGGTAGCCGTACTGGCCAGTGGATCGCTTTCTCACCGTTTCATCGACGATCAACGTGCTGAACAGGGCATGAACGCCTGGACACGCGAGTTCGATAAGCAGATGGATAAACGCGTCGTGAAGCTATGGCGTGAGGGCTTGTTCGCCGAATTCTGCCGCATGTTGCCGGAATATGCCGACTACTGCTATGGCGAAGGAAACATGCATGACACCGTCATGTTGATGGGGCTGATGGGCTGGGATACTTATCGTGGTCACGTGGAGTTTGTGACCGAACTGTTCCCCAGCTCCGGCACTGGGCAAGTCAACGCCGTTTTCCCGCTGACCGTCTGAGATCATCGTTAACACAGAAATTGGCATGCCCTTATTGCCGACAGGGACGCCTTTTGCCGTCCCTGAATACTGAATACAGGAGTTTGTTATGCCCCATTTTGTGACGGAATGTACCGAAAATATTCGTCAGCAGGCACGTCTGCCAGTGCTGTTTGCCCAAGTCAACACGTTACTGGCGGACAGCGGCATTTTTCCACTCGGCGGGATTCGCAGCCGGGCGCACTGGATTGATACCTGGCAGATGGCTGACGGTAAACAAGATTACGCTTTTGTCCATATGACACTGAAAATCGGTCACGGCCGGGATCTGGCGGCGCTACAACCGGTGATGATATCCCTGTTCGCCTGTATTCAGGCGCATTTTGCCGAGCTGATGGCCGAGCGTTATCTGGCGTTGTCATTGGTGGTGGAGGAGTTACATCCAGTCCTCAATTTCAAACAGAACAACGTTCATGCACTGTTTCGCTGAAGGAAAAATCATGAGAAATGAACTGCAGTTGTTACGCCATCAGGCTTACATCGACGGTGAGTGGGTCGATGCCTTGAATGGCAAACAGTTCAACGTAACCGATCCAGCCAGCGGCGACGTGATTGCCAGTGTGGCGGATGTGGGAGAAGCCGAAACCCGGCAGGCGATTGCTGCCGCAGAGCAGGCGCAAAAAAGTTGGCGCAAAACCAGTGCGCATGAACGCAGTGCCATTCTTAAGCGCTGGCACAAACTGATCATGCTGTATCAGATGCCACTGGCGCAGTTGCTAAGCCAGGAGCAGGGAAAACCGCTTAATGAATCCATGAGTGAAATTGCCTACGGTGCCAGTTTTATCGAATGGTTCGCGGAGGAGGGGAAACGTACTTATGGCGAAACCATCCCTTCTCCGACGGTTAGCCGCCGGCTGGTCACTATCAGACAGCCGATCGGCGTGGTGGCGGCCATCACCCCCTGGAACTTTCCCAATGCGATGATTACCCGCAAAGTCGGGCCGGCACTGGCGGCGGGTTGCACTGTGGTATTAAAACCGGCCGCTGAAACCCCGTTGTCGGCACTGGCACTGGCGGTGTTGGCTGAGGAAGCCGGTTTGCCGAAAGGGGTTCTGAATATCGTGACATCGTCTGATGCGGCGACTATCGGCGCGACGCTGACCGCCAGCGATGTGGTGCGCAAGCTGTCATTCACTGGCTCAACGCGTGTCGGCAAGCTGTTGATGGCACAGAGCGCCGACACGGTAAAAAAACTGTCGCTGGAGTTGGGCGGCAATGCCCCGCTGATCGTCTTTGACGATGCTGACCTGAACAGCGCGGTCGCCGGGGCTCTGGCCGCCAAATTCCGCAACAGCGGCCAGACCTGTGTGTGTGCCAACCGTATTCTGGTGCAGGACGGTATCTATGACGCTTTTGCCGGGCGATTTGCGAAAGCCGTTGCCGAGCTGAAGGTAGCGCCAGCCAGTGACAGCAAGGCGCAACAGGGCCCGCTCATCACGTCCGCAGCCTGTCGCAAGGTGGAAGAACATATCGCCGATGCGCTGTCGTTGGGAGCAACGCTGTTGACCGGCGGCAAACCGCATGCGTTGGGTGGGCAGTTTTTCCAGCCTACAGTGCTGTCAAATGTCACGACGAAGATGCGTATCGCTCATGAAGAAACTTTCGGCCCGGTTGCGCCGCTGTTCCGTTTTCATGACGAACAGGAGGCCATTGACCTGGCCAACGCCACGGAGACTGGCCTGGCGGCCTATTTCTGGTCGCAAAATGTGCAGCGGGTCTGGCGTGTCGCCGAAGCGCTGGAGAGCGGTATGGTCGGCATCAATGAAGGCCTGATGTCCAACGAGGTGGCGCCGTTTGGCGGGGTTAAACAATCTGGTCTGGGGCGCGAAGGTTCCCGCTACGGCATTGATGAATATCTGGAAGTGAAATATCTCTGCTTTGGCGGAATGGGCGAAACAGGAGTGTCACCATGCTGAATGCGGAAACCATTAATAGCCTGGCTGGTGAGCTGCATCAGGCCGAGAAAAATCGCGAACAGATTCGCCAGCTTTCGTTGCGTCACCCGGAGATAACTATTGATGACGCCTATGCGATTCAGCGCCGGTGGGTGTCAACCAAAATCGCCGAAGGTCGCGTACTGAAAGGGCACAAGATTGGGCTGACCTCGAAAGCGATGCAAGCCAGTTCGCAAATTGACGAACCTGATTATGGTGCCTTGCTGGACGATATGTTCTTTAACGATGGCAGTGATATTCCCATTGATCGCTTCATTGTGCCGCGTGTTGAGGTCGAACTGGCCTTTGTGCTGGCGAAACCGCTGCGTGGCCCGAATTGCTCGCTGTTCGACGTGTATAACGCCACCGACTATATCATCCCGGCGCTGGAAATCATTGATGCGCGTTGCCACGGCATCGACCCGGTGGAGCAACGTCCGCGCAAGGTGTTCGACACCATTTCAGACAATGCGGCCAATGCGGGGGTCGTGATGGGGGGACGCCCGATTAAACCCGATGCACTGGATCTACGCTGGATTGCAGCGTTGATGTATCGCAACGGCGTTATTGAGGAGTCTGGTGTGGCGGCGGCGGTACTTAACCATCCGGCCAACGGTGTGGCTTGGCTGGCAAATAAACTGGCACCCTATGACGTTCAGCTGGAAGCGGGCCAAATCATCCTCGGAGGATCGTTCACCCGGCCGGTGCCGGCGCGTAAAGGCGACACCTTCCATGTGGATTACGGTGTGATGGGTGCCATCAGTTGCCGTTTCGTTTAAGGAGTAAGCATGTTCATTAATGTGTTTAAACAGGCGCTGCGGGAGAAGCAGCCACAGATTGGTTTGTGGCTCGGGCTGGCCAACAGCTATAGCGCCGAACTATTGGCAGGAGCTGGTTTTCACTGGCTGATGATTGATGGTGAGCACGCACCCAACGACGTGCGTTCCGTGTTGGGACAGTTGCAAGCCATCGCGCCCTATAACAGTCATCCGGTGGTGCGTCCGCCGTGGAATGACCCGGTGATCATCAAACAATTGCTGGATACCGGTGCCCAGACGCTGCTGATCCCGATGGTACAAACCGCAGCAGACGCCGAGTTGGCGGTAAAAGCCTGTCGTTACCCACCCCATGGGATACGAGGCGTAGGCAGTGCGTTGGCACGCGCCTCGCGCTGGAATCGTATCGCCGATTACCTGGTGCGGGCTGATGAGCAGATCTGCGTACTGGTGCAGATTGAGACGCGTCAGGGTGTGGAAAATCTGGACGCTATTCTGGCGGTTGAGGGCGTAGATGGCGTGTTTATCGGACCGGCGGATTTGAGTGCGGATATGGGGTTTCCCGGTAATCCCACGCACTCGGACGTTCAGGCGGTGATTGAACAAGCCATTGACAGGATCCTGGCGGCCGACAAGGCACCGGGCATCCTGATGGCCAATGAAAAACGGGCGCAGCACTACCTGGAACGTGGCGCGTTGTTTGTTGCGGTCGGCGTCGATACCACATTACTGGCCCGCTCGGCAGAAGCGCTGGCAGCCCGTTTTACTACCCTGCCGACCCCGGTTATTCACCGCAGCAAGTCGGTTTACTAAGCACAAGGGAGAAAACCATGACAACGTTAATGCAACATGAAAACAGAGAAGAGTTGTCCGGCATTGAACAACGGGTCATTAAAAAGTTATTCAGACGTTTAATTGTCTTTTTGTTCGTGCTGTTTGTTTTCTCCTTTCTTGATCGCATCAACATTGGTTTTGCCGGTCTGACCATGGGCAAAGAACTGGGGTTGACCTCCACCATGTTTGGCCTGGCGACCACACTGTTTTATGTGACCTATGTGCTGTGCGGTATTCCCAGCAATGTGATGCTGGGAATTGTCGGTGCACGCCGCTGGATTGCGACCATCATGGTGCTGTGGGGGATCGCTTCCACCTGCACAATGTTCGCCTCCAGTCCGCATACACTCTATGTACTGCGTATGCTGGTGGGGATCACCGAAGCGGGCTTTCTACCCGGTATTCTGGTCTATCTGACCTGGTGGTTTCCCGCTTACTATCGTGCTCGTGCCAATGCGTTATTTATGATTGCCATGCCGGTTACCATGATGGTGGGATCGATATTATCTGGATATATCCTCGCGCTGGACGGCGTAATGAACCTGAAAGGCTGGCAATGGTTATTCATGCTGGAAGGCGGCCCGTCGCTGATCCTCGGTGTGGTTACCTGGTTCTTTCTGGACGATAAACCGGCCCAGGCCAAGTGGCTGGACAAAGAGGAAAAACAGGCACTACAGAACATGATCGACCAGGAACGGGAGACGGTAGCGCCGACGCCACATGTATCGCGCCGTATGTGGCGGGATGTGTTGACCCCGACGGTATTAATGTACACGCTGGCTTATTTTTGCCTGACCAATACCCTAAGCGCCATTAACATCTGGACGCCGCAGATCCTGCAAAGTTTTAATCGAGGGAGTAGCAATATCGTCATTGGCCTGCTCGCGGCCATTCCGCAATTCTGCACTATTCTCGGTATGGTCTGGTGGAGCCGACGTTCCGATCGCTTGAAAGAGCGCAAACGCCACACCATCGTGCCATATCTGTTTGCCGCCGCCGGTTGGCTGCTGGCTTCCGCCACTTCGCACAATATGGTGCAGTTGCTGGGCATTATCATGGCTTCGGCAGGATCGTTCACCGCCATGGCGATCTTCTGGACCACGCCGGACCAGGTGATCAGTTTCAAAGCACGCGCGGTAGCGCTGGCGGTGATTAATGCTGTCGGTAATGTCGGGTCTGCACTCAGTCCTTTGCTGATCGGTATCCTGCGTGATGCCACCGGCAGCTTCAATTCCGGACTATGGTTTGTCGCCGGATTGCTCGTCGTCGGGGCGTTGGTGGTATCACGCATTCCGATGTCTGCAGGAAGGCCGCAAACGCAGACGGTGATGTTGTCTACACGCAATGTGGGAGGTAGCGATAATGCCGACAACAATGCCGCAACACTTTGAAAATATCGATATCAGCAAAGAGTACGATGCCCGTTACGGTAATGATGATGTTCATTATGAAACCTTTGCCCGTCTGGCAGCGTTTTTTGGGCGCGATATGCGCCCACACTGGCATGATCGTTATTTTCAACTGCATTTTCTGGCAACGGGGGAAATTACCCTGCAACTGGAGGATCATTTTTATGCAGTAAAAGCACCGTTGTTTGTGTTGACTCCCCCCTCAGTGCCCCATGCGTTTTTCACCGAGCCGGATAGTGATGGTCATGTTTTAACGGTGCGGCAGGAGCTGATCTGGCCGTTGATAGAGACATTATGGCCGGGTAGTGGTAGTGCCATTAATATGCGAGGCATTTGCCTGTCGTTGGAGTCGTCGCCACAAACATTGGAGGCGTTGAATCATTATTGGCCGCTGATAGCCCATGAGTTTCAACATCAACAGCCAGGGCGCGACACACTACTATCCTCACTGGCGCTGGCGATATTTACGTTATTGCTGCGGGAGGCTCCTCCCAATGATCATTCCGTTTGTAGTGTGCGTGGAGAAATGAAGCTGTTCCAGCGTTTCAATCGTCTGGTTGACGATCATTTCCGTGATCACTTTACAGTGTCCGATTATTCGCAGCATTTGGGCATCAGTGAGTCACGCCTGACGGAGTTGTGTAAGCGTTTTGCCAATCAACCTCCTAAGCGCCTGATTTTTGAACGTGTACTGCGCGATGCAAAGCGTCTATTGCTGTATAGCTCGCAAAGCGTTCATCAAATTGCTTTCACGCTGGGTTATAAAGATCCGGCCTATTTCGCACGGTTTTTTAATCGAATGGAAGGTTGTGCGCCAAGTAAATATCGCCATCGCTGAGTCTTGCGCCGGGCGGTTCTGGTTGGTTAACCCGCTGTTCTTTTTTATTACTTTTGATCCCGATCGCAAATTACATATCTATCGTTTAATCCTGGTGAAAAGTACCGGTAATCGCCTGAAACGTCTCTTCCTCCTGGTCCTGTACAGCGGTTAAATCGGTTAACAGAAAACAAACATCGAATTAACAAATTGGCCGTTGTTTGTTCCTTTTTACTGAGAAGACATGAGGTAGATATGAAGCCTGAAGCACATCGCGCTGCCACCAATCGACCGTTTACCGGTGACGAGTATTTAAAGAGCCTACAGGATGGGCGTGAAATTTATATTTACGGCGAGCGGGTGAAAGACGTCACCACACACCCAGCGTTCCGTAATGCCGCAGGTTCTGTCGCTGCCTTATATGACGCGCTGCATGCACCGGAAACACATGACAACCTGTGCTGGCAAACGGATACGGGTAACGGCGGTTACACTCACCGCACGTTCCGTTTTGCCCGTTCGGCTGAAGAGATTCGTCAACAGCGCGATGCTATTGCGGATTGGTCACGCCTTAGCTACGGCTGGATGGGGCGCACGCCTGACTACAAAGCGGCTTTTGGTTGCTCACTGGGTGCCAACCCGGAATTTTATGGCGAATATGCGGACAACGCGCGTACCTGGTACAAACGCATTCAGGAAGCCGGTCTTTATTTTAACCACGCTATCGTCAACCCACCCATCGACCGCCATAAACCGGCGGATGAGGTGAAAGATGTGTATGTGCAGGTGGAGAAAGAGACCGATGCAGGCATCATCGTCAGTGGCGCCAAGGTTGTCGCCACCAATTCGGCGTTGACCCACTACAACTTCATTGGCTTTGGTTCCGCGCAGGTGATGGGGGACGATCCTGGTTTTGCCCTGATGTTTATCGCTCCGATGGATGCTGATGGTGTGAAGCTGATTTCCCGCGCATCCTATGAACTGGTCGCTGGC